>CAYYTE010000017.1:0-22524 GCA_964474685.1 uncultured Staphylococcaceae bacterium
TGCTCCTGTTACGCGAATAGCAATAGATGCGTAAATTGCTTCATCACTTTTACTAGTAGCTTTAATAACACAATCACCCGCATGCCTTGCGTCAATCTTAATTCCACTTGTTTTCTTTTGTCCAAGTTCTATAATCGACTCATTCGATGTTTCCCAAACTAATTCCGGCTTTAAGCTACCTTCTTCAAAAACACATTGAATGATTTGTGAACTTCCTTCACTCATCGTAATTTTACCAGTTAATGAAAAACTAGTAAAAGGATTTCTTATCCATTTTGCAAAAAACACTTGATTCTCTTTAGTTCCAACAGGAATTTTAGTCACCTTTTCACCAGTAAATTCACTGTTTTGATACCATCCATCAAAACTATAATCACTTTTTGAAGGAATAGGTAATACAGTTTCATCTTTCTCAGAAAATGAAACAATAGCGCCCTCTGGTAATACTCCATCCAATAAATTATATGTAATAGAGTATTCAATATTTTTCTTACATCCAGATAAACCTAAAATTCCTACGAATACACATAATATCCAAAATACTTTTTTATTCATGCCCGTTCTCCTTTTATTCACTTAATATTATATACCAATAATAAAAAAAAGCAAAAAAAAGGAATTAAATAATACCCAATTATCTAATTCCTAATTCTCTATTTCTTATTAAACCAACGTTTTACTTTATCAAACCAAGTATTATTGGTTTCATCCGTAGTTGATAACTGTTGAAATAAATCTTTTTGTTTTGCGTTAAGATTCGTTGGTGTAATCACTTTTACAATAACAAATTCATGTCCAACACGATTTGTTATCTTATTAGCAATACCTTTTCCCGATAGTTTAAACTTAGTACCATTTTGAGTACCACTCGGAAGCACCATCTTCTCACTACCCGCAAGAGTTTTTACTTCAATTGTCGCACCAAGAGCGGCTTGACTAAATGTGATAGGCATCTCAAGAATAATATCATTCCCATCACGCATAAAGTAGTCATGAGGACGTACTGTAATCGTAATGTGTAAATCACCATTTGACCCTCCTAACGTTCCGCATTCACCTTCACCAGCAACACGAATCGTTTGATCTGAATCAATACCCGCAGGAATATTTACATTTAAAGTTTTGGTAACTCTTACACGACCTTGACCATTACAATTTGGACACTTATGTAATATCTCTTGGCCAGAGCCACCACATGTTGGACAAACCGATTCACTTTGGAACACTCCAAAAGCAGTTTGTTGACGAGTAACAACACGACCTGAACCTTTACATCTAGAACAAGTTTTAATATCACTAGGGGTTGCGGCACCGGTTCCACCGCAAGTAGGACATTTGTCATACTTAGTAAGTGTTACTGGTTTTTTTACACCAAAGCAAGCTTCCTCGAAACTAATTGATAAAGATGTTTGAATATCTCTACCATTTTTTGATTGACTTCCAGATTGTTGTCTTCCTCTTCCACCAAAGATGGAACTAAAGATATCCTCAAATCCACTAAAACTTTGTCCAAATCCAGAAGAACCCCCGAACCCACCAAAGCCGGCTCCGGCTTGTTGTGGGTCATCGGTTCCAAACTGATCATACATTTTTCTTTTTTCAGGATCACTTAAGCAATCATACGCACCTTGAATTTCAGCAAATTTTTGTGTTGCATCACTATCTTTACATACATCCGGGTGATATTTCTTTGCTAATTTACGATAATTTTTCCGAATATCCTCTTGGGAGGCATCACGAGCTACCCCTAATACTTCATAATAATCTCTTTTTGTAGCCATGTGAGGCTCCTTTCAATTGGTTTAAAATTACTTTTGTTCCTCAGCGGTTGCATTTACAGAACCATCGGGGTTGGTTGTAGGTGCTTCTTCTTTTGAACCACCTTGTGTATTTGCTTGTTCTTGTTGATGCTTTTGATATGCTTTTGTAGCAATACCTTGAGCTGCTTCAACCAAAACATCTTTCTTAGCTTTAATATCTTCCAAATCTGTGCCTTCAAGAGCTTTCTTTAAAGCATCGATTGCGGCAGTCACTTTTGTCTTTTCGTCTTCAGTTACTTCAGCACCTAAATCTTTTAATGAAGATTCAGCCGCAAAGATATATTGACTACATTCATTTCTTAAATCCGCTTCTTCTTTCTTTGCTTTATCAGAATCAGCATTTGCTTCAGCTTCTTTTACCATCTTATCAATTTCATCTTCCGATAAACCAGAGTTTCCAGTGATTGTAATTGTTTGACTCTTGCCAGTACCTAAATCTTTTGCACTAACGTGAACAATACCGTTTGCATCAATATCAAACTTAACTTCAATTTGTGGAACACCACGTGGAGCTAGAGGAATACCCGATAATTGGAATTGTCCAAGTGTCTTATTATCCTTAGCCATACTTCTTTCACCTTGCACAACATGAATATCTACAGCTGGTTGATTATCAGCAGCAGTAGAGAATACTTGTTGTTTTGATGTAGGAATGGTAGTATTTCTTGGAATTAAGATTGTATTAACTCCACCTAAAGTTTCAATACCTAAAGATAATGGTGTAACATCAAGTAAAAGTACATCATGAACATCACCCTTTAATACACCACCTTGAATTGCGGCACCCATAGCAACTACTTCATCAGGGTTAATTGAACGGTTTGGTTCTTTTCCTAATTCTTTACGAACAAGTTCTTGAACACAAGGAATACGTGTAGAACCACCTACAAGTAATACTTGGCTTAATCCGCTTGGTTGTAATTTTGCTTGTTTTAAAGCATCACGAACTGGATTTACAGTAGAATCAACTAAATCTTTAATTAACTCTTCAAATTTAGCTCTAGTTAAACTTAAGTTCAAATGAACTGGGTTTCCATCTTTATCCATTGTAATAAATGGAACAGAGATTTCAGCAGTAGTAACATTACTTAAAGTCTTCTTTGCATTTTCAGCTTCAAGTCTTAAACGGAAGATAGCAGATTTATTGTTTGTTAAATCAATAGCAGTTTGTTTTCTAAACTCACCAACTAAATAATCAACAACACGATTATCAAAGTCATCTCCACCTAAATGGTTATTTCCAGAAGTAGCAAGTACTTCATAAGTTCCATCCGCAAGTTGCAAGATAGATACATCGAATGTACCACCACCTAAGTCATAAACTAAGATGTTTTGTTCTTTTGATTGGTCTTTATTAATACCATAAGCAAGCGCACTTGCAGTAGGTTCATTAATAATACGTTTAACATCTAAACCAGCAATCTTACCAGCGTCTTTTGTAGCTTGACGTTGTGCATCATTAAAGTAAGCAGGAACAGTAATAACTGCTTCTGTAACAGTTTCACCTAAATAAGCTTCTGCGGTTTTCTTTAAATCTTGAAGAATCATTGCAGAAATCTCTTGAGGAGTATAATCTTTATCTGTAGATTTAATATGAACTTTATAATCCGTTCCCATATGTCTCTTAATTGAGAATACAGTGTCCATATTTGTTGCAGCTTGACGACGTGCAGCCTCACCTACAATAATTTCACCATTACGGAATGCTACAACAGAAGGAGTTGTTCTTGCGCCATCCGCATTAACAATAACCTTTGCTTCTCCACCTTCCATAACAGCAACACATGAATTTGTTGTACCTAAATCGATACCAATAATTTTACTCATAATTTTTACCTCCAAATATATTTAATATCTATTTAATTATTTTTTTGTATCTTCAGTAGTTTCTTCTTTTTTCTTAGAAGTACTATGCTTAGATACAATGACATGAGCAGGTCTTAATACTCTATCTTTATAGAGGTAACCTGACATTATCTCTTTTACTACGATATCCTCATCTATATCATCATTCACTTCAACTTCCATTGCATTTTCGCAAGTTGGATCGAATGGTTTATTTAATGATTCAATCTTTTTTACTTGATAATCACTTAAGATTTGTTTTAATTGTTGATTGATCATTGTAAATCCAATCAAATAATTCTTAAGTTTATCATCTTCTGTCTTAACAGAAACAGCTTTATCAAAAATATCAATCACATTAACTAAATCAAGTAAGATATCTTGGTACATATATTTACGTTCTCTTGTTCGTTCTTCAATGGAACGCTTTTTATAGTTATCCATTTCAGCAAGGCTTCGTAAGTACTTATCTTGTATTGCAAGAAATTTATTTGTCAATTCTTGATATTCTTTTTCGTTTTCTTTACCTTTACTTTTTTTATTCGGTTCTTCCTTTTTATCAACTTCAACAACTGCTTCTTTTTCATCATTTGTTGAATTTATTGCTGGATTTTCAGCAGTTTTTTCACCTTTTTTTTCTAATTCTTCTTCTTCCGCTCGATAGCGGTTTAAATCTTTATTCAAAATACGCACCTCCTATATTTCGTTTATCTTTTGAACAATATGTTTTAATAATATTATCGTTGCTTTATATTGCATTCGTTTCGGCCCAATTACAGCAAGTGCGCCAGTTCCTAGATGATCTGTTTGATAATAGGTAGATACAATTGCACAGTTTTCTAAACCCTTTGTTAGATTTTCTCTACCAATACGAATCGATACTTGGCAATTCTTTTTCATATTATCTTCTACAAGTAAATTGTTATTAAAATCAATTAAGTCTCGAACTTCTAAACTATTGATTAAATCAATCAATTGCTTCTGATCACTCATATCTTTAAAGTCAGGTGTCGATAATAGATTATACTCACCAAACACATGTGTTTTATCATTAACTAATGTTCGAAAGTTTCTAGTAACAAAGAATGTAGTTTCTGTATCATCTTCAAAGAATGACATTACTTCCATTAGGAATTCTTTATTTGCAAGAATTTTACGAAAGTCACTTAATAATAGTCCTGTCATTCTTGTATCTAAGAATTGTGCTAACACTATAATCGTTTGAGTATTACAATCATGTGGTAATACTACATAATTATAAGCAACATGTCCTTGTGATGTAACCAAAATAAAGTTCCCTGAATGGTCCGTAATAGGAATAAATTCAAGTTTAACAACTTTACTATTGTAAGTAATCTTCTCAAGATAAATTGTAGAATAACCTGTGAGTTCCGACACAGTCATCATAGCCTTTAATATTGCTTCTCTTTTTGTAGTTAAGTTACTCGCAAATATTTTATCAATCAAAGGAATATTACAAGGTTTATTCAATTCTTCATCAACAAGATCTTCAACATATAAACGATATCCTTTTTCTGAAGGAATTCTACCACTTGAAGTATAAGTCTTTTCAAGGTAACCCAGTTCTTCTAAAGAAGCCATATCATTACGAAGAGTTGCTGAAGAAAAGTTTAAATCATCCCGTTTGGATAGAGCTAAACTACCCACCGGAATATTCGATTGTACATATTCTTCAACAATAGCAACTAACAATTTCTTTTGACGTTCCGATATCATAGTTCACCTCCTATTTCATAACGATTATATTATACCACATTGAATTAGCACTGTCAAGCATAAAGTGCTAATTATTTAAAAAATATTCTTAATATTATTAAAAATAACCCTTATTCTTTTAAATAAGGATTATTCATTCGTTCTTCTGTAGTTGTTGTAGGAGTGTCATGACCAGGATAGATATTATATTCTTTCTTTAAATGACATAATAGATTTAAGGAATTCTTAAGCGCTACAAAATTTCCCGTTGGGAAGTCACTTCTTCCAATGGAATTATGAAATAAGGTATCACCTGAAAACATCATCTCATTATATAGTATCGTAATGCCATCATTTGTATGACCAGGTGTAAATAGAATTTTAAAAATATTTGAACCAATTTCTAACGATTCACCATCCGAAACAAAATAATATTTTGCATTAGGATATTTACTAAATGGAATCTCAAACATATATCTTGCAAGATTCACTTCCGGATCTAACAAGTACGTATAAGTTTTTTTAGATAAGTAAACATGGATATCGGGATACACTTCACACAATCTCTTTAACCCAGCAATGTGGTCAAAATGAGCATGAGTAATAAATATATGAATAGTTTTTTTATTTTCAATATACTTCTTATAATCAAGAACATCCAAGGATGGATCGATAATAACTATAGTTGTATCATTAAAAAGAAGGTAGGAATTACTTAATTCCCCACCTTCATTTAAACATATGAACTCGAGCATTATTTAACTTCTGGAAGAGATGCAGCCGCAATCGATTGTCCTACTCTTCTCATTTTTTCATCTGGAGTTGTAAGTATAATATTATTATATTCAGGGAATTCAGTCTTTAGTACTTCATTTGCTTTTGCAATGATGATATCACCACCAACACCAGAAAGTACTCTTCCTAAAAGTAATAAATATTTAATTTTATAGAACTCGCTATAATACGCAATGGAATAGCCTAAATAAATACCAATGTTTTCATAAATTTCATGAACAATTGGATTACCTTCTGCCATTAGTTTTTGAACTACCTTTAGTTTTTCAGCAGGGCTTAATGCATCATCGAGTGCAATACCTGCAGCTTCCGCAAGTTTGATTACGCCATCTTGGCTAAAATACTTAACCCCACAGCCATAATCACCACTCCACTCGTCTACCATACTATCCGTATTATAATCAACTGGTACAAAGGCAAGTTCCGATAACCAACCATTTAGATTGCCGTTACCATCAATATAACCCGCAGCTTCACTTGTTCCCATAGCAATACCTAATACTTCATTGGAATGAAGACTCATAGAACCTGCAAGAGCAGTAACATCGCCATCATTCGCAACAACTACTGGTACATTAAAATGCTTTGCTGCACGAAGGTAAATATCACGAACGCCTGTTTGAAAGTCCTTTTCAGGAACCTTTATAAATAAGGAAGCAACACGAACTTCATTGTCAATATAGATGCCCGCGCTTGATACACCAATTGCATCAACTTTGCCACCCATTTTATCTGCAGCTTTTTGAAAAGAATCAAGAATACCTTCATAGTGATATTTCGGATCACTATTTAGTTTTGGTGACCATACAGTTTCATCTGAGAAAATAACTTCTCCATTCACAACTGCACTTACTTTTCTATCCGATCCCCCCGCATCAAAGCCAATACGATTTCCTTCCAAGTGTCCACCCGCTGGAATACTCGCTTCAATTGTTGCGGGAACTTCTTCATATTTCTTTCCAATTACTTTAAATGGTGTTTGATAAACATGAGACATAAAATCAACATCAAAATGTCTTGCTCCATCCATAGAAAAGACATGTTTCATTTCTTTGACAATGGATTCTTTACCACCTAAGTAAATCTTAAATCCACCAACAACCCATAAAATTGATTTAATTACTCTTTCAACCATATTAAAGTTGGTAGCATCATCGGTTTCACTAACTTTAACTTCATAGTGATAACGATAGCCATTATTACGTTCAACACAAATAGCAAAAGGAATTGTACCCTTTTTGTTAAACTCTCTCAATTCTAAAATCATCGGCTTAAAGCCTTTATCAAAACTAGGAATATAATTCATTTTTTTCCTCCTTAATGAAACTTATCCTTATTCTTTGTTATTTTCAATCTTACGGTTTGCAGAAACTTGATATAATTGATCTAAATTATATCTTTCTCTTTCACTGCCAACAAATACATGAACAAATACAGTCCCCATATCTGCTAAGAACCAAGTGGCTTCTTCACCACCGCTAATGCTTCTCACATGAAGTCCATTTTCTTCGGACTCTTCATCTAAATAATCCATTGCCGCAGCACCTTGTCTACTCGACAAAACACTTCCTATAACAGCATAATCATAGTATGGGGTAACCTTACGCATATCATATACTTTTATATCCTCAACTACTGCTTTGTTTAAAATCTTTTCAATTGCCTCTAATATTTCTTTATCGTTCATGAATCCTCCTTAGACATTTTTATTATTAAATCATTATATGTATCAATCGTCAATTTACATATTGGATACTTATTCTCAATTAAATAAGAAATTGTATCAACAGTTGCTTCTAGCACGCCTTTATTAAGTGATTTGAAGCTTAGTTCTCTACAAGAAGAAAAGATACTTTCTTTACGATTCGGTTCAATAAAATCACTAATATAAATGAGTTTTTCATAATCATTCATTGATTTTCTTCCTGTAGTATGATAACGAATGGCATCTAGAATCAACTCATCCTGAACTCCATAATCTTTATTTGCTACTACAGCCCCCGCAAAACTATGCCACAAAGAAGGATAGAATAGAATCTCTTCATAAGCAACTTCACAAGGATGAATATTTAAATCCATTTTTGTATATTCTTTTAACACATCTTTCGGTAACAGCTTTGCACAGTCATGTAATATTCCTGAAATCTCAAGTCTCGTATTATCAAGTCCCATATGAAATTTATTATTTAAAAGAACTGCCGTTTCACTAACGCCTAAACTATGATAGAATCTATCATGAACAACGTTATGAATAGTCATTTGTTCTTTCAATTTATTTTTCATTTCTTCAATTGTCATAACATTTCCTTTTGAACATAATCTATTGATATTTTGTTAAAACATCTTATATTTATTTTACCACCTTTTGCTTTAAAATGCAACAAACCAATACCGGAAATAAAAATATCATTATATTCATATAAAATATCAATAAAATGGTCATCCCAATCCTGAACCCTATCAAATTCTTCTAGAGTCATTGGGGGAGTTAGCAATTTTGCATGCTGATTAACTAGTAAATCTTGGCGATTCTCTGTCTTAGTTCTATGACATATTATTTTTTCACTTCCATAAAAAGTGATACTAACTTGCTCAGATAATACATCGATAGATGCAAGTGCACCTAAGAACAAAGTATTTCCAATCGACAAATTAAACGTTCTCTCGTGAATAAACTTACCTGGGGTTAAAGATACTAAAGAATTGTAATCTAAATAAGTACCATAACTAAAGGGATTAATAACACCTGGAGTATCAATGATAAAACAGTTTTTATCTAAAGTCATTTTAATAAACCCTAACGTAGTTTGATATTGGTCAGACGTTGTAATTTTATTAGAATTATCATTTAAATATAATGAAGATAAAGTATTCATCAATGTAGATTTACCCACAGACGTTGTACCTAACACATAGGCATCTTTAAAAGTTTCTATAATTTTGCCATACTTTTTAATATATTTATAATTGAGTATTGATTGAATTAACTTATCGATACCAATTTGTTTCATTGCTGAAATTTCAATAGTTTTAATTACATTCATATTTCTTTTGCTAGCTAAATAGAAAACAAATTCATTAATAAAACGAGTATTTAAAGAACGTGGTAATAAATCTAATTTGTTTAATACAAGAATAACCGGTCTATTCATTACTATAGTATCAATACCATCAAAAAATCCACCCTTAGGGTCTAAACAATCAATTAATACAACAAACAAAGAATCGTTTGTTGGAATTGTTTTTAATATTTCTAGATTATCAATTACAGTTTTATTTAAATTGTACTTTAAATGATAATTACGAATTTTAAAACATCGTTGGCAATAACACTCGCCTTGCTCCGACTGTACAATATCCCCAGGAATATAACCTGGTTTAGAACCATCAATTGATTGTAACTTGATTCCACATCCAATACATTTACTCATATTTACCATCCACACTATATAAATCAGTAATTTGTTGCCACTTCTCTTGATCTATTTTCTTTATATTTCTCATAACGTAAAATTCTCTTAATCGATTTATCTTCGTATACCAATGTTCACTCTTTCGATCGATTGATTTCACCAAAACAGTATCTAATCCTATTTTATTACCACAAGCAATATCTGTAAGAATTTGATCCCCTATAAATAATACAGTAGATGTATCTATTCTATTAGTCTTCATAAACTGTTGCAGTTTTCGACAATAGGGTTTGTTAGCTCTAGCTAAATAATCATCAAAATATCCCTCTTGTAAAAAAGGAAGTAATCTTTTATTCGAATTATTAGTCACCGAAATAATAATATATCCCATATTATGGAGTTCTTTAAATAACTGAATTAACCGAATATCAAAGTTCTTTTTTGTATAAGGTATTAATGTATTATCAATATCTGTAAAAATAATTGATTTACCATTTTGATATAACTTTTGAAAATCAATATCATAAATTGTCGGTAATATCTGGGTTGGTATATATTTATTCAAATCTACATCCTACTTTCTTACTTATTAATATTATACTAAAAATCCAAGTATTAATCAAGTTATTTAAATCAAGGATTATAACAATCAAAAACTCAGTAAGCAAAAAAGAAAATAACACCAAAAAATACTAAATGAAGATTCATCTCAAGAATAAAATCATAAAGAATTCGATGGAGTACTTGATTTCAAAGCATAAAACAATGTCTGATAGTCAAAAATCTTAGGCATTCAATGAATTATTATTTAAGGCCCTTGTTGCACTTCAAAATTTAATTTACTTTCATAAAATATTTGTCTAAATTAATCGACTTATTCATCAATCTAGTGTATAATGGTTATAGATATTAGAAGGGATAATGCTATGGAAAAATTTAGTCGTTCATCATTAATCTATACAAAAGAAGGAATAGAAATTATTCAAAAGAAAAAAATAGCAATAATGGGCCTTGGTGGTGTAGGGAGTTACGTTTTTGAAGCGTTAATCCGAACAGGTGTTAGAGAATTTTATTTATATGATGCGGATACAATAGATATAACAAATTGTAATCGGCAACTTTTCGCTCTACATTCCACCTTAATGAAACCAAAAGTAGATGTCGCAAAAATGCGAGGGGAAGATATTAATCCAAATGTCATAATTCACACGCAACGAATCTTTATAGATCAAACATCAATTCAATCCCTCCCTTTTCAAGAGTTTGACTACATCATTGATGCTATTGATACGGTTTCAAGCAAAATTCTTTTAATTGAATATGCTAAAAAATATAATGTTCCTATTATTTGTTCAATGGGAACGGGCAATAAAATCGATCCATTTGCATTTCAAATCACCGATATTTCAAAAACATCCGTTTGTCCATTAGCGAGAGTAATGAGACAAGTTTTAAAAAAAAGAAATATTTCAAATGTTGTCGTTTTATGGTCAAAAGAAAATCCAATAAAACCAAATTATACAGTAGCACAAAAAGAAGAAAATCAAAACAAACTTCCCCCAGGTTCTACCTCTTTTATTCCAGGAATTGCAGGTTTAACTATTGCGGGATATGTAATCAATGACTTAATTAAAAAGGAAATCCCTAGATAAGTTCTAAGGATTCCCTTTTTTTATATTTTAATTAAATGTGGAAGAACAATAAGTACATTGGTAACCTTTCTTGGTTTTCAATAACTGACTACTACCACAAAATGGACAAATATGAGTCTCATTTACCTTGTTACTATTTTTAACTAATTTATTATCAATAAATAAATATCCTCTTAGATAACCTTTTTTAATAAGATAGATAATTGCTTGAGTAGAATCCGCCTCATTTATCTGTAAAGTTGAACAAATGATTGAAGTATCAAAGATATTTTCAGTTTGAATCAATTTACAAACATGATAATAACGATTAAGGTTTCCAAAGTGAATCCAAAAGAAAGGTAATCCATAGAAACTAAAAGCAACATATGCTATAGAGAGCCACATAAAGATAGTTTTACCGTTAATTGCGAAAATAATAATTCCAACAATAGAAAGTATCGCAAGAACGGATAAAACAATTGAAAATACTAAATATAGACCAAGCTTTTTATGAAATGATTTCATTATCTCTTCTTTCTACTATTTACTCAATAATGGTAATAAATACTCAATAACATAATCAACAGATTTATCTGCTGAAAGTGGAGCAAACTTTTCATAATCAAATTTTGAAGAGGACCCAATAACGTCCGAAATTGCTCGAATCACTAAAACAGGTGTTTTAAATAAATAAGCAACTTGTGCAATCGAAAAAGATTCCATATCAAAACAACCAATAATAGGATCATTTTTATACTTTTTTGTTATAGAATAAGCAACATCATAGTTGACTTGAAATTGATCCCCAGAAGCAATTGAAGCAAAGATACAATGAGTATTTAAAGCCTTTAATTGCTTAATTATTGACTCATCACATAAATAACACTCGGGTAATCCTTGAAGTTGACCATATGCTAAATCTTGAGTAATATCAGATGTTTGATCACAATCGGAAGAATAAATGGAAGTAGCAACAACTAAATCCAAAGGATGCATATCCTTTAACATTCCCCCCGCAATCCCCGTATTCACAAGATAATCAGGCTTAAAATGCTCCATTAATAATGAAGCAACTACCGCCGCATTGATTTTTCCAATTCCACAAATAGCAAGAATTAGTTGATGGTTTATAGATTTTATTGAATAAAACTTGTAACAACAAATTTGGGTGACCTCGTAGTCAGGATATAGTTCTAAATATCGATTCAGTTCTATACTCATCGCACAAAGAATGCCAATAACTTTTCTTTCTTTCATTTATTTACTTTTTTTTGTTGATTTTTTACTAGACTTAGGTTCTTTTATATCAACAACTTTAACTTTAAATGCGGCACCATCCTCAGTTTTAACGAGTACCTCGTCACCTTTTTTCGCGTGTAAAACTGCTTGTCCTAAAGGCGAAGCATCCGACATTTTTTGTTGAAGTGGATCTGCTTCGATACTACCAACTAATTGATACGTTTGTTCAACAGAATCACTCAAAAAACGAATAGTAATAACTTTTGTTAAATTATTACCTTCATCCCCTGTAATAATAACAGCATTCTTAATTTCATTCTCGGTTTCTTTAATTCTTGAAACAATTCGAGATTGATTCTCTCTTGCGGAAGCATAATCCGCATTTTCAGATAAGTCACCTTGGCTTCTAGCGTCTTTAATTGCAACTAAGTTTTCTGCTTGTTCTTTCTTTAGTTCTTCTAATTGCTTTTTAAGTTTCTCAAAACCCTCTTTAGTTATATTTTGTTGACTCATATTCTATTCCTCTTTTCTAATTATTAAAATATTCATTTATATATTATAGCAAATTTTTACTTCTTTTGCAAGATATTTATTAAAACCTTATCTATTTAAAACACGAACCATTGAATAAGGTTCTACAATTTCACTTAAATCTACTTCTACTTCTACTAAAGGGCAATTGCAAACAAGAAGTGGAAGCTTCGTTTTTACATCTATAATAGAATTAATTTGAAAACCCTTACTCGTTTTATTAGGCCCAAATATCTCTACCCAATCCCCAACTTTAAAATAATTACGAACAAGCAATGTTGCTTTTTTTGTATCTATATCTTGCTTTAATACATCCGCAATATAACTTTGATTGGGGTGACTATTGTCCGAATCGTATAGTTGAAGTAAAGGTGTAGCCTCACCAAATAGAAAACCAGTTGATGTTAACCTGTTTTCAGTCTTAGCAATTCTTTCTTCATATACTTTCATATGAGATGTAGCCTCAAGTGGGTTAAGATAATATTCATCAATAAACTTACGATAACAGGATATAACACAAGCTAAATAATAACTTGACTTCATTCTACCTTCAATTTTTAAGGAACAAATCCCCATATCAATTAACCGAGGAATTGCCTCTAGTGCCATTAAGTCTTTTGATCCCATATTAAAGAAAGGATGTTTAAATAAACGTTTTTTTCCATTATATAAATAATAATTCCACCTACATGAATGAGCACAACCACCACGATTTGCATCTCTAGTAGTTAAATGGTTTGATAACATACAGCGTCCGGAATAACTCGAGCACATCCCACCATGGATAAATACTTCTAAATCAATTGATGAATGATTTGAAATCTTTTGAATTTCATCTAGGGATGCTTCTCTTGCTAAAACAATACGAGAACAATTAACCACCGATTTATAAAACTCAAGGGAAGAATTATTCAAAACGGATAATTGAGTGGAAATATGTCGTTCTACACTAGGAATAAGTTCTTCCGCTCTTTTAAGAATCGTACAGGAAGAAGATATAATAGCATCCACAGAATAACTTCCTATATCGAGTAAATACTTATCTAAATTGTCTAAATCAGAATCATGAGGAAGTATGTTCATAGTAACATAAACCAATTTATTTAATCCATGGGCAAAGGTGCATAATTCTTTAATATCATCCATTGTAAAATTAGAAGCTCTTGCTCTAAGACTAAAATTACTCCCACCCACATATACCGCATCCGCACCATATAGAAGGGCAATCTTAGCTCTTCTTAAATCTCCTGCTGGAGCAAGTAATTCAATTTTATTCACCTTTTCCACCATCCTTTATTAAAACAGTCGAAAATGAATATGCCCCCGTATTATATAATTCTTCTTTATGAAGAGATTCAAGAAAGAGGTGTTCATTCTGATTTTTAAAAAGGGTAAAATAACTTTTTAAAACAACTAGATACTTTTTAACTGTTAAAAAGTTGCCCGCAATGATTCCCCATTTTACTTTCTTAAATAAACAAGGATTTGATAAATAAGAAAAACCAGATTCATAAATGGTTGTTCGATTATTCATTTCTCGAATAGGGTATAATTCTTTTCTTGTCATCTCTTGTAATGACAGTGATTTATAATTTGGAAAGTTTGTTTTATGATATTGTAATAAAAAATTTCTTAAAAGGTTTCTTCTCGAATAAAAAATATTTGCTTTAACAAAAACATCCAAACATAAATCACCCATTGAACTCATCACTATACTATCAACTTCACTCAAAGATAATTGATTCGATACCACCGCATCTCCAAAATAATTTTTATAAAATTCAATATCGGGTCTATTGGTTAAATAAGTAGGAGCTTTATAAATGAGTACTAGATTTAAAGAACATTTGTCTTTCAAGTACTTACCAAGCCCAACATCAGAAAAAATAACCCCATCAATTCTATCTAAATTACTTAATACAATTTGACTTACTGAATGAATTCTTTCTTCTTCATAAATCTCATTACATACTAGAAAAAACTTTTTATTCATGCTATGCATAATTGACGCAACACTGCGAATCTCTATAATAGACAAGTAGCAACTACAATCAATACTAAAATCTTTTAGTCCACAATACATTGCATCATAGTAAATGGAATCATACTTATCACTTTTTAATAGTCTCAAAAACTCTTTTCCAATATACTCAATTATTACTTTCATGGTTTTATCCTCTTCGTAACACTCATCCCATCTCCTACATTTAAAAACAGAGTATGAAATCCAACTAATTGTTGTAAATAGGAATTAAAATTAGATACTTTTGTGGCAAGATGAAACAAATTCTTACTCATATTGTTATCTCCACTTGCTACTTTTGCAACATTACCATGAAATAAAATATTATCACACACAATAATTCCTGAAGGATTTAAAAGAGGAATGTATAAATCAAAAAACTTTTGATACTGAGATTTTGCGGCGTCAATGAAAATCGCATCATAGCGCTTGTTCATAACCTCATCTACAGGATTCAACGCATCACAAGAAACAATATGAACCTGATTACTAAGTCCCATAGTTTCTACATTTTTTCTTGCAATTTGAACCATATTTAAATCACGCTCTAAAGTTGTAATCACACGAGTAGAATTAGAGGCCATACAAATGCTTGAGTAACCAATTGCACAACCAATTTCTAATATACTTCTAGAACCCGCTGATTCAAGTAATCCCAAAAGAACAAAAAGAGAATCCTTTTTAATAATGGGAACATTATTATCGATTCCATATTTTTCTATTTTCAAAATATCTTCTGTTTGATATTGATTATTTAATTGTTCAATATAAGTTCTATTATTCAATTCATTATCTTGTTTCATTTCCTCTAACATCTTATACCTCACTAATTTCTTCTACTATTTTACCACAATTTATCAAATAAATCTATTCAGTGGCTTTTATTCTACAAGTAAGAAGAGCAAAGATCACAAATAAAAAACTACCAGTTTAAACTGGTAGTAACTAGCATCAAGGCTTACAAGTAACGGTAACTGTAGAAGCGGAATGAACAACTTCACGAAATACCTTCATACACTCTCTATATTTTCCAAGAATCCCGGATAATTCAAAGTATTCTTTTAAAGCCTCAAGATATAAATCACTTTGATATCCAATCGAACAAGTATTTAAAAGATAGGTTTTTAAATATCGATACAAATCGGTTACCATTGCACCAGATTCTTTTAAAAGAATATATTCACAAAATCCATGATTTATATCATTGGAATGTCTTCTATAGTATTTATTAATATCATTCATAATCTTTTGGCTTAAAGCAAAATTCTGATGTTCTTTTGCGGCTAAATAGTAATAAGGTAACACCCGTTTGGATAAAGATACTTTATCATATTCTTTTAAAATAGCCTCATAACGATTATGTTCAAAATCCATTCGATATCTTATATAATAGAAATAATCAATCAATTCATTATCATCATCATGTAAAGACCCTCTTAATTGATTTAATTTATTTCGGGCATCATCATAATGTACTTTCGAATCTAAATAGAACATTTGCATTTGGTGAATGAGAAGTCTTCTGTGAAAACATTCCTCATGATTATTTGATAACAGTCGATAATACTTATCCACATGATAAAAATGTCCTGTAACAAAGAAGATAGTAATCGCAAGATCATAACAACAATTTTGGAAGAACTCATCTTCAATATCGCTTTTACTTAAAAAACATACATTTTTGTAAGCTAAGTTTAATTGGTCAATTGAAAAATAATACATAGCACAGCAGAAAATAAAAAACATTCGAGATTTTTCATTTAACACCTTGGCATCAATTGCCAATTTATCAATAATACTCGAAGTCACGTTGTCATCATGATTAATTATACTTTCAAAAAATAAAATTAAGTTTCTTTCTGATTCTAAATAATTCTTATCTTGCAATATCTCTTGAATAAGAGCTTGTACTTTGTCATTATCTTTTTTTAATAGGAACAATAACAATTCATTATATACATTTTTATGTCGCTCTTTAATAACAGAATCATATGTGAGTTCTACTTTGTCACATAGAATATGCATTACTTGCTCATCTGGTTCAATCAAGTGATTCTCTATACGACTTAAATAACTAATACTAAGATAACCATTGGACATTACTTCTAAGGTTATTCCTTTTTCCTGCCTTTTTAGTTTTAGAAAATCAATCAAATCATAGGTTTCAGTTTTCCTAGATTCTAGTTGTGGTAGTAGCAAACTTAAATAATCTTTCTTCTTCATTTTCATTTCATATCCCCCCTAAATGTTTACTTTTCTAATATACACTAAAAAAGAACATATTTGTATAAATATGCGATTTTAGCGTATGACTAAAATTATCTTATTCAGTATTATTTCGACATTTTTCTTTGATTTCTTAAATCTTTTTGTATAAATTAAGAAAAGAACATAAAAAAAGGACTTTTTTCAAAAAGTCCTGCTTTAAAACAAACTATACCAAATATCCTTTTAGTTGTTTCTTTAAACTTCTTTCATCCGGAACCCACTTTTGTAAAAATGAATGAAATAAAGCACTATGATTTAGATACACATAATGGCATAATTCATGATAAACAACATACTCCAATAATCTCGGTGGTACATGGATTAATGCAAGATTTAACATGATTTTATTTTTAGAAGGTTTCAGGTATCCCCAACAACTTTTTGCTTGTTTAATAACTAACACAGGATAGGTAGATAAGTAACTCTTCATATTTTGAAAACAATTGTAAAGCATCTCTTGAAAAATCATATCCGCTTGTTCTTTTTCCCAATTCAACAATTGCAATGATAAATCATTTGCGTCTTTATAATAAAGATAAAGATCATCCCCTTCTTTAATAACGTCCGGATGATTATTCTTACAAAGATGTAAAGTACATGAATTTCCTAAAAATAGATATTTTGCTTTATCTATAATATAAAATTGCTTTGACTTTAATACCTTATAGTTCTTTTGTATCCAATCAAGATGTTTTTCAACAAATGCAACTATTGCTTCTTGTCTCATCCCTTTATAAAAACTAATAACAAGTATTAATTCTTTATTAAAACGTAAAGTGATTCTGTTAGTACCCAGATACTTATATATATAAGGAATAGATAATTCATCGAGCATAGGAATACAAATAAAGTTAGGTATAACATTAGTTCTTTGTTTCATTTGAATCCTCTTTTTTTAATAATAAAATCCACTTTGATACTTCAAAGATTATAAAGGCAAATAATACAACAAGGAATATTATAATATAAAACCAAGCGTTATATACACTTGTAATAAAACTACTTGCTGGAAATACTGCCCGATAGAATTTTGCTCCTGGAAATAATATCTTATGAATTATCCAAAACATACAACTAAAGTAGGATGAATCCTGGCTGGTATAAAGAATCCATTCCGAAGCTTGTACTTGAGGCATAAGAATGAAACATACAAGAAAAAAGAGAGCAAACATAGATACTAAAAAAATATCAATAAATAGAAAAATACGGTTTCTTGTTTTCTTAGATATTTTATTATCATTAAATATTAAACAAATCAAACTACCACAAATCGTTGGAATAGATAAAATTCCAAGGATAGTTAACCCCTTATATAAAGAATAAACATCTTGCATATGAAGAAGTGCTTGTTCATCTAAAAGCATATGGGAAGGAAGTTCTTTAATAGAATATGAAAAATAGGAAGTAAATGCTTGAAATAGAACATCTAGTTCTTCTTTCGTACAATCAATACAAGACTTATCATAAACAGCATAATAAAAGCCTTTATTGGTTAGAAAAAGGCCGGTAATAAAAAATGTTAAAAAAACAATTACCCCACATATATTTATAAACCCCATAATTAATTCAATAGTATTATATTTATTCCAAACTTTATTTTTCATTTTTCCTTCTTTGCCGATAAGCTTCCAGAACTTGTTTTGTCGATTCATCAACGGTTAAATGAGAAGTATCCAATATATAATCGCAATATTTACCAATTGACATTTTAAAAATTTGCTCATCATTATCGATACGACTTAAAACAACAGAAAGTTCATCCCCGCGATTTGTCATCCGTTCCAAACGAATCTGTTTATCACAAGTTAAATAAACAACATATGCTTCGTCCTTTAAAAACTTACGATAATATGCGAGTCCTGTTGGTTCTAAAATTACCACTTTATTTTCACTTAGCGATTCTTTACTTGTACCATAATAGTTTTTTTGATAAGTAACATATTCTAAAAAGAATTTTGCTTTAATCTTGTTTAAAAAGTCTTCACGTGTAATAAAATGATAATCAACCCCTTCAGTTTCATTATCACGTTTCGGTCTTGTTGTATATGTAACAATCTTTTCAAACCCATAATTGTATAGATTCTTAACAATACAAGTCTTTCCAGAAGCACTAGCACCCACAATAATTAACATAGATTCTCTCTTTCTTTATTAATGTATTTTTGTTAAAAATGTTTCTTTATAAATTATACCATTTCTACAAAGAAATTTCAATAATATAGATTAATGTTTTAAAATATGAATAGAAAAAAATAAGAAAACTGGATTTTTTAATTAAAATGTGTTAAAATATATTTGGAGATGATTATGAAGACTACGATAATATTAATAAGACATGGCCAAACCAATTGGAACTACACTTTAAAGATTCAAGGTAGAGGCGAAGTTCCCCTTGATACAACCGGAATAAACCAAATTAAACAAGCAGGTGAAACACTCAAAGAAGCAAATATTCAAATCGATAAAATGCTATCTAGTCCATTAGGAAGAGCAATTGAATCAAGTATGATTATAAAAACTATAATAAATTTTAGAAAACCAATTGAATTATTTCCTTTAGCTATTGAGCGAGATTTTGGAAACATTGAAGGAACCATCATGACTCCTCATTTATATGAAGAAATTTTATCTGATAAGTATGAAACGATGGAATCTACCAAAGAACTCACAAAAAGATGTAAAAAAGCGGTTCAAACTATACTATCACGCTATCAAGGTTCGGTAATAGTTCTATGTACCCATTCTCATTTTATCAAAGGAATATTCTCTACAATTGATGATAACATTCAACTAAATACACCTTTGCAAAACGGAGCATTCTCAATTCTAAATTATCAAAACACAGAACTAACAAATTATAAATTTAATTTAAAAACTATAAGGAGAGAAGATATAATATGAAAAAATTAGCAATGAAAATTGAAGGATTACCTTGGCAAATCCTACTACCTTTAACAATACTCTTTGACGGTATTGTTGGTGGTTTCTATCGTTTAGAAAAAAAACACTACATCGTTGGCTTTCTAATGATTGCTTCCTTTACTGGAATCATCCTTAGTCTATTTCCCCTATTTGGAAAAGCTGCACATCCTTTATTTTGGATATGTGTTTGTGTTTATCTATTATTTTGGTTAGGAGATATTCTAACAGTTGCTTTTTTTAAAAAGTACAAGTTATTTTCTTAAAAGAGTAAACAATTTATACTTATAATGATGGAATAATCTTCCATCATTTTTTTTCAAAATAAAAAAAAAGCATAAGCCTTTTTTTATCATTTATAAATCACTCATTAATAAAAACTCTTTATCTAAATGTTCCTCGTAAGATTCTATATGAAAATATACAAGGAAATCTTCTTCTAAATCTTTTAAATGAATGATATCTTTTACAATTCCTACCATTTCTACTTTTGCGTCAGGCAGTAATATTGCATGATCTTTTATGTTATAAGTAACACCTTGTAACTTATCAATCTCATGTGAATGATGACTACCGATATAATTGGCTAAATCCTTCATAGATTTGGAACAAGCATTTATCCCGACCACATCACCAATCTTTAACTTATGAGCTAAATCAGATTGTGAACCAAATAGTCCTATCACCTCATTATAGCCACATTGACACATCCAAGCATAAGTTGCAACATAATTAACTGAGTTGATTTGTTCACCCACGATACTAATCGTATGGTTAAAAGCACTAAGTCCCATAAAAACACCTTCTTTTAATGATTTATGTGTAATATACAATCCATATTTAAAAGTTGATCTTGAACGGATTGAATATTTACATTCCGAGTATTCGAATTTTCTTCAATACACTTTGCAATTATGACTCCACAAGCCTCTCCAATCGCCATTACAATAGGAGTTACTCTCATAGAAGCCGAAGCTTCATGTGTTGCTCCAATCGCTCTTCCCGACACAAGTAAATTATCAATTCCCACTGGAATTAAAGTTCTTGAAGGAATCTCATAATAGATATCTAATAGCGGATTTGCGTCAAGATTGCATCCATTCGGAGAATGAATGTCCATAGGATAAGATCCCACAACAACAGTGTCTTTGAAAGTTGAATGATTCAAAATATCCTCTTTTGTCATAATATAATCCGTTGTAATATGACGAGTTTCTCGAATACCAATTTGTTGAGGAGTTGATACAATCTCACAATTTTCAAATCCCGGAATATATTTTCTTAAGAATTGATATACAATCTGTATTTGATTTCTCCCCATTAATTCCGCTTCTGTTAAATCATTGGCATTTGTACCTACTTTTTGAATTACACGAGTCATATTAATCGTTACTTCATTTTTTCTTACATTTTGAAAGAACAATACTCGGTCTCTCTCAATTGGAAAATCATTATTTTGCTTGGCAAGTTGTACTTCTTTAAAAAAGCCACTTACTCCTACATAATCATAAGAATAATCTTTAGCAAGAACAAAATTACTAGGGTCTTCTTTCATTGATTTTCTAACTTTATTCAAATCAACATTTCCAACAACAAAAGGCATCGTCATCGGTTGGCATAAATGATCAATTGATCTCCCCAGTGTATAGGAACAACCACAACTATAACAAATATCTCCATCCCCTGTTGCATCAACAAAATAGGACGCTTCGATATCATACATACCAGATTTATTACAAACAGTGATACTTTTTAGGATGTTATTAATAGAATTTGCGTGAACAATCTTTGTATGAAGTAACAAATGTACTCCCGACTCTTGAATCATTTCAAAATAAATTGCTTTTAATCCTTCTGTATCCACAGGAGTAACAGTACCACAAAAACCTAAAGGATCAGGTATATGTCCTAAGGATAATTGTTTTTCTTTTAGTCTTTTTATAATCTCTTGAGCAATTCCCCCAATTAATCTTTGATGTTTATAATGAAAGGACATTAAAGGACCTACGAGTGATAAAATATTGGTTCCACCTAAAACTCCCGTATCTTCAACGAGTAAAACCGAATGATGCAACCGGGCAAGTGTAATTGCACAAACAACACCTGAAGGCCCTGCACCACCTACTATACAATCATATTTCACTTTAATCACCTCATTTTATTTTTTCAATATCAATCTCAAATGTCCTTTTCCATGGCAACCAAGTCTTAAACGTATGATGATGTAAAAATTCATCATATTTTTTAAACTCTGCCTCAATTAATTCTTCAGCATACCTATATTCATCACCTAATTGATATACATTAATATTGTCTTTTATTAA
>CAYYTE010000018.1:0-22115 GCA_964474685.1 uncultured Staphylococcaceae bacterium
CGTACCTTCTTTTCCATCTGGAGCAAAAAAGACATCCGCTTTCGCTAAATTTGATGCAATAATTTTTTGTTCAATTCCCCCGATAGCACCTATTTTGCCATCCACTGTAATTGTACCCGTTCCTACTATTTTTTTATATTTATCACTGGTATAATTCGTTAACAAAGCATATAAGTATAAGGATTGCATAAATCCTGCGCTCGGACCAATCGTATCGGGCATTTGAATCGTATAATGGGGAGTAGAGGAAAGAATCGTGTAATACTCATAAAAAGAAATGCCAAATAAAACATATTTTACATTGTTAATCAGAAACATTTTCGGAGAACAATCAAATTCAACACTTGTTCCTTTGCGATTTACTTTAAAATGATAAGTTTTATTTAAATCCAAATTTACCTTTTTTTGACCATCACCATCTTCTACATAGCCAATCGCATCGCCCATAGTAAAATCTGGTGTCAGTAACTTATGCTCTACTTCTTCAACAATATCTCCTAATTGAAAGTTACTATCACTTCCTTTATATATGGTATGAATCACGTATCCGGAAAAACGATAATTAATTGCTTTTTTAGCAACATTATAACTACAAATAATCGAATTTGTTAAAGATACTTGTTTTTGAATGGATCCACTTGTATATTCAGAAGTACTTGAGGTATCATAATATTGAAAGCTTTTTGATATATTCGCATAAGGATTGATTTTACCAATTAAATAGTCCATTAATGAAATATGACTATAAGAATACACAGACACCGAATTAAAGGATGTATTTAAACTAGATGTATCATCTACAAGAAACACATTATTTAAATCACTTGTGGTTGCGGGGGTAATAATATCATAAGATACAGGGACAAAGAAACTAACAATTACAAATAAATAGGGAATAATTAAACAAAGAAATAAAGTCTTATTTTGTTGAATCCATTTTTTCATTACGAATAATCAAAACCTCCTCATAATCCATTTGTCTAGTTTTTACACCTGAAGATGAAAGCATCCGTTTCGAAGCGAGATTTTCATCACTCCCAACGTATTTATCCGATAAATAGACAATTTCTTTAATACCACTTTGAATAATTAATTTCGCACATTCATTACAAGGAAATAATGTAACAAATAAAGTAGCACCCGAAAGATTTTCAGTCGAATTTAAAATTGCATTCGGTTCCGCATGCACTACATATGCATACTTTGTATCGAGAAATGTACCTTCTCTTCCCCAAGGAAATGTATCATCATCACATCCACAAGGGAAACCATTATAACCTATTCCCACAATTCTTTTTTTTGTATTTACAATACAAGCTCCTACTTTTGTCGTGGGGTCCTTGCTTCTTTTCGATGATAGAATTGCAACTCCCATAAAGTATTCATCCCATGTTATATAATTTAAATCTTTATCCATACATTTCTCCTATCTCAATCTATTAGAAAGAAGGGTATTAATACCCTTAATTTCTTAATTTATTCTTCTTCACGAATTGTTTTAATACTTAAATCGTCTAATTGAGAATTCTCAACCGGAGTTGGAGCATCACTCATCAAACATTTTGCACTTGCCGCTTTCGGAAAGGCAATAACTTCACGAATATTGGAATTCTTTGTTAATAACATTACAAGACGATCCAGTCCAATGGCTAAACCTCCATGAGGGGGTGTACCGTATTTCAAAGCATTCACAAAATAAGAGAACTTTCTTTGAATATCTTCTTCTGTTAATCCAACTGCTTTAAACATCTTATCTTGAATATCTTGATCATGAATACGAATCGAACCGCCACCAAGTTCATAACCATTTAATACAATATCATAGGCACGTGCCATACAGTGTTCTTGGTCCGTAGTAAGTCTATCTTCATCTCCAGGTTTGCATGCGGTAAAAGGATGATGTTCCGCAACCCAACGATGTTCTTCTTCACTAAAGGAAAACAAAGGCCAATCGACTAACCATAAAAATTTATAATCATCCATAGAAGCAAGTGATTCATTTTGAGCAACTTGAATACGTAATCCACCTAAAGCAAAGTTTGTATTCGCTAGTTTATCACAAACAATAAGTACTAAATCGCCATTTTCTACTTGTTCCGGTTGTTCTTCCCATTTTCCTTTTACAAGGATTAATTCTTTATTTAATTCTTCTAATAATTCCGGTGTTAAATACTTTGCAATGGAGCCACTTATCGTATTGTTTTCATATTTAAACCAAGCAAGTCCATGGGCATGATATTTTTTAGCAATCTCGGTTAATTTGTCAATATCTTTACGAGAGTACTTACTTGCACAACCTTTACAAATAATCGCTTTGACAACACTATTTTCTTCTAATCCCTTTTTGAATACTTCAAAAGGAACTTTCTGAGCCCATTTACTAACATCTTGTAAAAGCATATTATAACGCATATCAGGTTTATCAACACCATAATAGTTCATTCCATCCGCCCAAGTCATATGGATAAAAGGTGTAGTAATATCTTGATTTAAACAGTCTTTCCAAACTTTCTTTAATAAGCCTTCTACTACCTTATAAATATCTTCTTCTTCAACAAAACTCATTTCCATATCCACTTGTGTAAACTCTAATTGACGGTCTGCACGTAAGTCTTCATCACGGAAACATTTAACAATTTGAAAATATCTTTCAAGACCCGCAACCATAAGTAGTTGTTTGTACATTTGGGGGGATTGAGGAAGCGCATAGAAACATCCCGGATGAATTCTAGATGGAACTAAAAAGTCTCTTGCACCCTCGGGTGTGGATTTACCTAAACAAGGGGTTTCAATTTCTAAGAAATCTAAACTATCGAAATAATTACGAATTGCAATGGCAACTTTATGTCTCATAATTAAATTTTGTTGCATACAAGGACGTCTTAAGTCTAAATATCGATATTTCATTCTTGTATCATCTAAAGCGTCTGTATCATCTTGAACGGACATTGGAATCACTTCAGAAGTGTTTAAAATCGTAAGTTCTGTAACTTCTACTTCAATATCTCCAGTAGGTATTTGTTTATTCTTACTTTCTCGTTCAATAACTTTCCCTGTTGCTTTTAAAACATATTCGGGTTTAACAAGTTCTGATGTAGCATAATTCTCATTTGTTGGATTTACTACAAGTTGAGTAATACCCCAACGATCCCGTAAATCAATAAAAATTAAACCACCTAAATTTCGAATTCGATTGCACCAACCTACAAGTGTTACCGTTTCGCCAACATTAGTTAAACGTAATTCACCATTATTTTTTGTTCTCATGGTATACATAATTTTCACCTTCTATATTAAAATATTTATTTAAGTCTTTTAGTTCGACAACTTCTTCCGTCCGATTTATGGTATCTTTTATCTTAATGGTTTGATTCGATACTTCATCATCACCAAGAATCAAAATATATTTTGATTTCAACCTATCTGCTAATTTAAATTGTGGTTTTAGATTGATTGCATCATAATCCATTTGGCAAGAATAGCCATGACGTCTTAAAAAGTGCATAAGAGTTAATCCAGGGATTTTACAATTATCCCCTAATGTGATAATAGTTACTTCTGAGACAAAAGATTCAATTGGATTTAACTTTCGCTCTTCAAGTAATACCATTAAGCGCTCAAGTCCAAAAGCAAAACCAAATGCTGAAGTGGAAGGACCATCAAATTTTAATGATAAGTCATTATAACGTCCACCACCACCTAAGGCAAGTGTGTTGATTGAAGAATTTTCATCAAAATATTTAATCTCAAATACAGTTTGATTGTAATAATCCAATCCTCGAACCAATGAATCATCGATTTCATAGGATATATTTAAAGCATCCATTGCAGAAAGCACTTGCTTAAAGTAGGATTTATCCTGATCATCTAAGAAATCTTGAATCTTAGGAGCATTTTTGATAACATCTAATTCTGAATCTACTTTACAATCGAGAATTCTTAAAGGGTTCTTTTCGAGTCTATTTTTACAGTCCTCACAAAGTACATCCAAATGCTTTTTAAAATACTCTTTTAACACATTTACATATCTTAAACGACTCGCATCACTTCCTAAAGTATTTATATAAACTTTAATATTCGAAATATGTAAAGCTTTTAAAAAATCAACAGCCATTGCAATCGTATCCGCATCAATTAACGCATTACCGAAATTCTTATTCGAACCATCTTGATTATTCGATAAAATCTCTACACCAAATTGATGAAATTGACGAAATCTTCCAGCTTGAGGACGTTCCGCCCGAAACATCGGTCCTATATAAAAGAGTCTTGTTAAACCTGGTGTTGCATACATCTTGTTTTCAACATAAGAACGCATAACTCCAGCCGTTCCTTCGGGTCTTAATGTAATGGACTTTTCACTACGATCTAAGAAAGTATACATTTCCTTTGTGACAACATCCGTTGCCTCACCCACTCCTCTAGAAAAGACTTCAGTTGCTTCAATAATAGGAGTAATAACTTCTTTTACCCCATACTCTTCACAAGTTTTCCTTGCGGTTTGTTCAATGAAATTAAATGACTTACTTGAACTTTCAAAAAAGTCTTGAGTTCCTTTTAATTTTGATATTTTCATACTACCTCCAAAAAAAAACGAGGAATAATGTTCTAAGGACGAAGTAAAACTCCGCGGTGCCACCTTAGTTGGAACAATTCCCTCTTTTTCTACTTAACGCGTAGATCACAGTTTCTATAGAATTTGTCGAATTCTCTTAGCGAAACATATCTATTTATTTA
Source organism: uncultured Staphylococcaceae bacterium (assembly GCA_964474685.1). GTDB lineage: Bacteria > Bacillota_I > Bacilli_A > ML615J-28 > CAG-313 > UBA1737. Next base: position 4,738 of record CAYYTE010000018.1, read on the forward strand.
TATTCATTATACACTAAAAGGTTGTAATAATCAAGCAAAAACAACTGATTTATCTAGATTAAAATCACAATTTTTCTTTTTTTACCCCTTTGGTAATAAGGGTTTTGCCAAAAGTAGAATTAATAGATTCTAACAAATGATTCAGTTCTACTTGTTTTTGTTCTTCATCCAAACTATCAAAGATGCTTAATTGTTTGATTGAACTCATCTCATCTTGAAACCTTGTACAGCTTACACCTATTAGCCGAACTGGATAATCAGAATTATAATATTCTTCAAATAAGCCTGTTAATAAATGAAATAATTGGTCTTCATCATTGGTAGCATTATCCACACTAACAGACCGATTGATGGTTTTGAAAGTATTATAGCGAATTTCTAAGGTAATAGTTTGTGCTAGTATTTTTCTTTTTTTTAACCGATTCGAAACCGAATTTGACAACACTTTGATTAATAATATCATATTTTTTGTATCACATTCATCATGATCAAAAGTATGAGCATTGCTAATAGAGGAAAGTTCATTCATTTCTTGCGAATTTACCACATTACTGCCAATGCCATTGGCAGATTGTAGTAAAAACTTTGTTTGTTTTTCTCCTATCACTTGTTTTAGTAAATCCATTCTAGGGTATTTTACTAAGTCACCCACAGTATAAATACCTATTTCATTTAAAGTAGCTAAAGACTTCTTACCAACACCTAATAAAGTATTAATTGGACGCGGCCAAAGAAGCGTTTGTACTTCTCTTTTTCTCATAATTGTAATACCCTGAGGTTTTTTATAATCAGAACCAATTTTTGCTAAAAGCTTATTCGGGCCAATTCCAATACTACAAGGAATCGATAGCTCAGTTAAAATGTAATTTTGCATCGTTTCAGCAAGTTTATACATTTCATTCGGTTTACAACAATCGGTAACATCTAAAAAAGCTTCATCAATGGATGCTTGCTCAACTATTGGCGTAATTGTATAGAAATAGTCAATGATTTTCTTTGAATACTCCACATATAAATCATAGTGAGGAGAAATCAAAATGAGACTTGGAGATAATCGAAGGGCTTCACTAACAGGCATGGCGGAATGAACTCCATCTTTTCTTGCTTCATAACTTGCGGTTAGGATAATACCTTTTCTATCCAAAGTAATAGGTGCAACCGCAATCTTTTTTCCTTTTAATGAGGAATTTTTTGCTAATTCACAAGATACAAAAAAACAATTCATATCCACGTGAAATATAATTCTAGAACTCATAGATTCTCTCCTTTCAAAAAAATATGCAAAAACTAAAAAATAATAAAGTCTATTTTTATTGCACTAAATAATAAAATGTGATATAATACGACTATGTATAAAAAAAATTATTGAGGTGAAATGATGAAAAATAAAAAAGAAACTAAAGAAAAAAAGACACCAGTTATTGTTAAGAACAAAAAAGCAGATGGAACAAGCGAATATGTTGTTACAAAAAGCCCTAGTAAAACTATCTTTGGTAGAATCATTATTGCAGTATTAGCATTTTCAATGGTAGGTGTACTCGTAGCTGGTTTAATTATTGCATTACTTGAATTATAAAAATAAATAGAATCATAAAAGAAATTTTATGATTCTACTTTTTTTATTCTATAACGTAAGTAATTTTTCTCCAAGTAGAAGCAATCACTTCACTCGAATACTCCACTAAAACACTCGAAACGTTCGGATCATTTGCTAAGAAAACAAGTTTATTATTCACATATTTATAACCGACAAGGACAATTAAATGACCATTGGTTGTATAAGTTTTAAGATTTGATACCATCGTACCCTTTACAGAGATTCCTAAAGGACCATTGGTTAATAGTGAATATTGTAATTCATCTAAAGAATACATCCTATCGACATAACTATGAAATCCATATGCTCCCATTGTAACTACATTATAAGTCCAGTTACCATAAATGTTATGCCCATAGTCTTTTACTATCCCCGCAATATATCGGTGTTCAAAAGAGTCATAGGATGAGAAATCAAAACCATGATATTTTAAAAGCATCGTAGTTGTAGTAGCACTACAAATAGACCCCCCGATAATAGGTACTGCTCCTTGATATAATTTAGGAACATCATAACTAACATTTCTGTTAAATAAAGTATTTGAGATTGGATAAGAATAATTTTTTAAATTTAAAGCAAATGAAACTAATGATAATATAGGAGATGCATCACTTACTTGATCTCTTTTTAATACAATTTTAAAAGAGAGTGCGGTTGCATATAATCCTGAATTGCAAATAACCTCATCCGTGGATAATTTATAGGAACTAGATTTTGCATCTACAGCTTTATTTTCTTTTCCTAAACCCCATTCACCATAACTTAAATAATCTCCCCATTCACCATCTACCATCAAACGAACATAAAGTTCAGCACTTGAAGTAAGACTTGTAATACAGCTCCAGCTAGCAACGAGTGAAGAAGCTTCTCTTATAGTAAAATTTTGTGACACGTATGTACCTGTTAATTCTTCTTCTTTTATAACTAATTGATTTTTCGCATTTTTAACAAGGTTCGTACAACCAGTATCTAAAAATTCATTTAAATCATCTCTTACTTGTAATAGATGGTCTTTTTTATTTATAACTTTCGTACTTGAAGCATTTGTTTCATAATCAATATTCATTGTTTCCTCCCTAGAAGTAATACATACTGTTAAAATAATGGTAGTATCCGTTACAGGTTTTGTAAAGACACCCGTATTATCAATAACATTCGTATTACTTGATTTCCAAGCAATAGTAACCCCATATACCCCCGTAGTAGGCAAATACAAACTATAGGTAATATTCTTTGGAACCATAATATTATTCTTAGCCATATCGATTCTTTCAGAATCTGTTAAACCTTTCACAACTACAAAAAACTTTGTTTGTTTCTTTGTTGAACCACTTGTTAATTCAAGATTTAGAATACATGTAGTATCTTTATAAGGAACATTCACTACTTTTCCACTATTCGATATTATGTCTGGAGATTCAGATGTCCAAACTCCTTTTATATTATAAGCAAAACTAGTTTCAAGATCAAGGCTCTCCCCAACTCCAACTAACTCAGCAATATCATAGTCACGAATAATGGAATCAATTTTTTCAGTGTCATCTAACGCAACAACAACACAAACATATTCTTTTGAAAATATCTTGTCTCCATAATGAAAAGTTGCACTTAGGGTAACTTCACAATCATTTGTACGACGATTCACTACACCTTTTGTCGAAATGATTTCATTTCTAGAAGATTCCCAAGTAATTTGAATATCTTCGTAAATCGTTGGTAAAATAAGATCCTGTTTTGTAGTTTCAGGAATTACTACAGAAGCAATTGCTTTTTTTAACACTCCTTCAACAACAATGGTGAAAGTTTTTTGAAGTTCTAAGCCTTCATAACTAAAGTTTGCGGTCAAAGTAACTGTAGTATCTTCATAATCTGGAGTTATTTTTCCATTCGTTGCAAGAATTGTTGGATTTGAAGAAGTCCATTCTACATGAACGGAATTAATATCACTAGGTAACTCTAAATCCTTAGATGTAAAGTCATTAATTACTACACTATCAACTGTTTTTTCTAAATATTTTTGATTTTTTTCTTCCTTTGATTCACAGCCACTAAGGAATAGAACCATTAGAGTACAAAGAATGATAATCGTTTTTTTCATTAACTAAAACTCCTTATTCAATTTATTCTTCTATTATTTTATCATATATGACTATGAATTGCAATGTATTTTAAAAAAGAATATATGAACCATCTATGGATGATAAAAGCAACTGACATTGATTAAAGAAACTGTTTTCTTAATACTTGTAGTATATAATCTTTAGCACTCTTAATAAATATTAGTATTCCATCCAAGTCATAATTTACTAAAAGAGAGAATATCATAAAAAAGATAGGACAAAATAAATTGTCAAGCAAAAAAATTGACTATACATTCTTATTATGATAAAATAAAACAATGTAAATGGCTCTGTAGCCAAGTGGTAAGGCAAGGGTCTGCAACACCCTGATCACCGGTCCAAATCCGGTTGGAGCCTCCATTTATAGATAATAAGAACTTTTTAAAAAAGTTCTTTTTTACAAAAAGGTAAGGATAAAACCCTTACCTTTTATATTATCCCCATATTGAGGAAGCAAAATTAGGATAATCAATGAAAGGATTACGATTTCCTTGAATAGAATACGCTCTTTCATTTCTTGTGATTTCAAGAGAATCCACAGGGTCAGATTCATTCCATTGTAGTAACATCTCATAAGAACTTGCAACACCAGTAATTTTATAAGAATCTGATTGTGAATATCGCGTCATCATATAAAACACAATTCTTGCAATATCTCCTTTGACATTATCGTTTGGTTCAAAGGTGTTGTTACCGAGTTTTCCAACCAATTGATTTCCATAATATACTTGTTTACCAGAAGTTACAACACTATAAATATTATTTCCTCTCGTTGAATTCACTACAGGGTCTTCAGGACGGAGATGATGAATATCACTACCAGCACCAGAGGTCTTAAACCAACCCGTAGATTGAGGCCATACGTGTTCACGATTCCATACATCTCCACCTCTCCAAGTAGACGATACCGATGCATGCGAATAAAATAATATAAGGTTTGCTTCATTTGTTGGATCTTGGTCCGTATACGCTAAATCCGTTCTTAATTCATCATAAGACTCTGTATGTAAAACACTCGAAATTATGACTCTCAATTTTGTTAACAAGGCTTTTCCTTCTAATCCAGCTGTACCATCATAATAGGTTATTGGATTTGTTCCCTCCGTAGCTTTATATTCAAACGTCACTTTTGAGGAAATATCCGAATTCAAAAATCCTCCTGAAGAAGATAGTGATTGAATAGAAACCTTATATGTTCCAGAGTTTGCTAGTTCAATTGCAATTCCCTTTACTCCATCCTCTAAAGATACAATTTGTTTCTTAAAGAAGGTGGTAGCATCACCTAAATAGATATAAAGCATATAGTTTTTGCAATTTTCAACCCCTGTGAAATACGCAATAGAGCTACCACTCGTAATATCCACACGAATATTTGTAGGAGTTTGAAGTTTTACTGAATCACCTGTTGAAGTAGTCGTATCGCAACTAAAACCAAATAGGGATATTAGTAAGATAGAAACAGTTAATAAAATCGATTTTAATTTCTTTTTCATGATGAATCCTTTCAATTATTTATTTTTTGTATGTAATGCGATAAATTGTTGCATATCTTCAGGCAATTTTGCTTGAATTGTAATCTTTTCATTTGTTACCGGGTGAACAAAACTTAACTCCTGACAATGAAGTAGTAAAGAAGTGTCTTTTGTTTCATTCGGGTTGTATATTTTATCTCCGACAATCGGACAACCAACGGATTGTAAATGTAATCTTATTTGATGAGTTTTTCCTGTTTCAATTACAACTTCCAAAAGTGAATATCGTTCATTTATACGTTTAACCAGTTTGTAATGAGTAATAGCTAAAGGTTTCTTATCAACAATAATCATTTTACCATTCACATGGCGATCACGACCGATTCCTGTTTCAATGGTTTGACTAGGGAGCACTCTTCCTTCCACTATTGCTAAATATTTTTTATGAATCTCTTGATTCGTAAATATTTTTGCCATCATCGCTTCTGTAATAAAATCTTTTGCGTACAACAAACACCCACTTGTATCTTTATCTAATCGATGAGTATGATGAACACCCGATAGTTGATTGGTCTCTTTGTAATAATTTGCGACAATATTTGCCATAGTAAAAGCATATTCTTTTTTTTCAGGATAGATAATACAATTACGAATCTTATTTACACATAGCAAATAGTCATCTTCATATAAGACTTCTATGGAAGCGTTATAAGGTGGATAATCATCTTTTTCAAATCCAGTGCAATCAATGGAAACATAATCCCGAAAATGTAAATAGGTATCTTTTGTACATACTACTCCATTTACAAAACAAGCACCTGATTGAATTAAAATGTTTTGCTTCGATTTTGCTAAACCAATTTTAGTGAGAAAATCGCAAAATGACATTTTTTGATATTCCTTAGGGATTATCATATTAAAATAATGTTCCATATTCACCTCATAACAAAACTTTCTTAATAATAACTAGAATCATTCTATCCAATTTGAGCAAAATCATCCTCTGATTTCTTTAAGTTGCGAAACTTAACATCTTCTGTGGAAGGCTTTTGGGGATTATTCGGATTCTGTGGCGAATTAATTCCAGTAACATTTTCTGTATTGATACGGAAGGTTACAAACAAGTAATAAATCGCTTGGAAGGCAAGAATAAATAACGCAAATTTTTCATAAACCTGGAAAATACCCCATATAACACTAATCAATGATACTTCTAAATAACAAATCGAAGCAATGGCATAGTATTCACGATAAGTCTTTAATTCGAAACGTTTAGAAACAAGCCATGTTACAAATACCCACAAAAATGGGAAAATAATAGAAATTATTAGTGACATTAAAGCATACGCTAGTTTTGCTGAAGCAGCTTGATTATCAATCATAGCCTCTGTTGTAGAATCAAGGAAAGTCTTAAGACTTTGTTCTTTACTTAAATCTAACTCTACTCCTAAATCGGTTAATTGACCATAATTAAAGCTCCTTGCATAAAGAGCAGTTGAAAGGTTTTCTTGATGTCTTGTAGATGCTTTTACAATTCCTCTTTGTAATACTAACTGTTGAAAATCCGGATTTTGAATTGTAAAATCAATTACATCATCTTTTAAGCAACTACGAGTCCATTTCGTAGTATCAAAATCTCCAAAACTATTTAATACAAGTTCGGATTCAGTCTTTGGTAAATAGTATTCGAGTTCGGATGTCCCGGTTTTATAAATGCAACCATAGGGATCTAATATCGATTGAAAACTATCATCTTTGTAAACCTCTCCTAAATCATACAAATAGAATAATTGGTCTTTTGTAAACAAAAAGAGAACATACGTTGTATCAACTTTACGATATTGATGAAAGTACCCTTCTAAATCAAATAACCCTTCTGTTAATTTGGATGGAGAAGCGGTAGTCCCAATAGAAGATAACGCTCCATAATCAAATACAAAGGTAAAATCAATTGTTTTCGATTTATCCTCTAATAAAATAGACATGTTTTTTACATATCCACTATCTGTACTACCTTCTACTGGTAATAAATAATCACCGGTAATCGATTGTTCTTTATATACAATCGTGGTATTCTCTACTTTACTGGTAAAAGCCGGTAATTTTTCATTTGTGGAAACCTGACTCGTGTCTACTCTTAAGAATGATTCACTTGTTTTCTTACGAGTAATTAAATTTGAAGTAGAAATATTAACAAAAGCACTTAATATGAATAAGAATAGTGCTAAAAAGAAATTCATCTTACGATGAACAACCATTTTCCTTGGGAAAATGATAGATTGTAAAAATTCAGGAAATTTTTTCATTTGTTCTCCATTCTAAAAAGAAATATCAATGAATCAAGAATTCATTAATTTGAAATTTGCTTCTTCTGTTTGTTTTCTATATTTCACATATTCATTCCAATTAAAAGTATCAGGATGAACACTATGTAAATAGTCAATAATAGATTCAATACGAGTATCTTTAGTAAAATCCTTACCAGAAGATAACAAGTATAAGTTGCTTTTTTTAAATAGATGAAGAAATGATAAACTATCGTTTTTCTTTACCATCTTTAAAAAGATTAGAATAATTTGATTTAAATCAAGTTCAATTACATAATAACTGGATTCCTGAAATCTTGAATTTAGTTCTAAAAACAAGGAATCATATTGTTTTATAGTAATATTCGTTTTTAAATCAAGATAGATAATTGAACTTGCTGAATTCATTAATTCAGTTGAAAGACAAGATTTACTATAAATTGGATGAATGATTTGTGATTTTGTTAATTTGGATTGAATATAAACATCCACATTTTTAATCTCATCGGTTATTTTAAACACATTGGGACCGTTTTTAAAATCATCTAATTTACTTAAACTCTTATTGTCTTTTGCTTCTACCTCAAGAGTTGGTAAATTTAATAATTCTTTTAAATCGGAACTCACCATGAATCGGTTTGTTTCAAGCGACTCCACTAAATAGTATTTCCCATATTGATTAAACATTTTATTTTTTATAATTTGCGTAAACTCATTGGTTTCATCACTACTCAAATTTAAAAATAATGTTCTTAATCCCGATAAGGAAATATCAAATGATGTTACTTCATCATTAAAATAAAAGAGTATAAATCCTAAAAAAGTATCTTGATAACAACAAGGAAAACCCCAAATTGTTTGAAAATGTAAATCTTGAACATTTTTTAGATAAAAAGGGTCCAATATTTCACTTGTAAAATCATTATAATTTGCATGAAATACTGAAGAATCACTCGCCAAAAGCAATTCAAATAAAGAATTATTCATTTGGTCTAATTGTAATTCTTTCGAATATACTCTAGGAGGTCGAACTAAATAGCTAGTGAGCGAATCATTTTTATGAAAGATACGCGATACACTTTGATTTGAATTTAAGTTTAATTTACAAATTGTTATTTGTTCAACATCATGTAACGATAGTTCTTGATGAATTCCATTTAAATATTCAAAAATAACATTACGATACACAATCTTCCTCCCATAGAATAGTAACAGGACCATCACATATAGGATTTAACTTCATATCTGCGCCAAAGATTCCTGTTTCTACTTTCACATTATACTTTAAAAATTCCTTATTAAATATTTCATAAAGTTCTTTTGCTTTATCATAGGCCATAGACTCAGTAAAAGAGGGGCGATTTCCCCCTTTTTTAAATGATCCATAAAGCGTAAATTGAGAAATAGATAAGACATTTCCACAAGAATCAAGTAAAGAGTCATTCATATGCCCATCTTTATCTGAAAATATACGCATATTAACAATTTTTTTTACACTCTTTTGAATTACTTCTATATTATCCCCCGTGCGAAAGCCAACAAGTAACATAAGTCCTTGAGATATTGCTCCTGTAATCTTATCATCTACTATACAACTTGCTGAAAGTACTCTTTGAATAACTACTCTCATAAGCGAATCACTCTTTCCACCGTATAAACGCCTGGAAAGTTTTCAAGAATTTGAATAACTTTATCAACATCACCAACATTTGATACCTGTAACTTAAATTTAGATAAACATTCTTCTAATTTATTCTTAGTTGAAGTAACTGATAAAATTGAAATATTACAAGTATTAATGGCATTAATCATATTTGCAACTACATTTAACTTATCATGACATATAACTCTAATCGTAACTGTAAATACTCTTTGATTAAAATCAGCATCCCAAGCAAGTCGGATAAAACGTTCTTTATCATTTTGTTGTAAAACTTTACACCCTTCTCGATGGACAACAATTCCATTCGCTTTTGTAACATACCCATAGATTTTATCACCATAAACAGGTTGGCAACAACTAGCAAGTTTTACTTGAACTTTACTTAAGCCATCAACAATAATGCCATAACCATTTTGAGAATGTTGTTTACGAATGAGTTGATTTTCCTCACTATATTGCTTGAGAAGCGTCGCATCATCCATTTTTACATCGGTAACTCCACAAATTCGATTAATCGCACCTAATACAGAAATAACATCTTTTCCACAATTCCAATAGAAATCTTCAACCGTACGAATGCTTTCTTTATTAAAGAACTTTTCAACCACATCATCCGTTAATAATTTAACATCATAATTAACATTCTTTGCGGCTTTTTCAAATTCTTCTTTACCTCTTATGATAAATTGGTCTCTTTGTTGTTTATTGATAAAAGCTTTTATCTTCGTTCGAGCATGTGAAGTCTTAGCAAATTTAAACCAAGACGAAGTCGGACCTAAACAAGTTTTACTCGTTTTTATCTCAATTACATCTCCTGTTTTCATTTTGTAACTTAATGGTACAATCTTTCCATTTGCTAGAGCCCCTACCGCGTGCTCCCCAATTTGAGAGTGAATACGATAAGCAAAATCTAACGGCATCGATCCTACAGGGAAATCATAAACGTCCCCATTTGGTGAAAATATATAAACATTTGCACTAAATATGTCCGCAATAATACTATCTAAAGGATCTTCTTCACCACCCGAATTCTCTACATAGGTAGTTAAATCTTTATACCATTTTAACTTATTTGTAATCTCTAACTGTTCTCTTTCATGAGAATACCCAGCATTTTCTTTATAAGCCCAGTGAGCGGCAACACCTAGTTCCGCAATTGTATCCATTTCATATGTACGAATTTGAATTTCAAATATTTTACCATTTCTTCCCACCACTGTAGTATGTAAAGATTGATATAAATTTGTTTTTGGAACAGCAATATAATCTTTAAATCGCATAGGAAGTGGAGTCCAAACACTGTGAATTAAACCTAATACTTGATAGCATTCAGAAATAGAGTTCACAACCACACGTAAAGCTAGTAAATCATAAATATCATCTAAAGATTTATGTTTATCTTGTAATTTACGATAGATACTATAAATATTTTTTATTCTTCCTTTTAATTCATAGCCCACGATATTATGATTATCTAAAAGTGATTTGATATTTGACTTCATAAAGTCAATATCATCTTGTCTTTCCGATTTTCGTGTTAGAACATATCCAGAGATATTCTTATAATCTTCAGGATACAATACTCCAAAACTTAAGTCTTCTAATTCGGCTTTTAAACGATACATTCCAAGCCTTAAGCCTAAAGGGGCATATAAATCCAGTGTTTCTTTCGCAATACGAATTTGTTTGTCTTTTGTTTGATATTGAATTGTCCGCATATTATGTAGACGATCCACGAGTTTCACTAGTACAACTCTTATGTCTTTGGCCATCGCTAAAAGTAACTTCTCATGGTTATGAGCCAGTGCTTTTTCTTTGGTCATATATTTTAATTTACCAATTTTTGTTACTCCATCGACAATATTGGTCACATCGTCACCAAACTCAGCTCGCATTTCCTCAATTGTCATAGGAGTGTCTTCTAACACATCATGTAAAAGACCTGCGGCAATCGTAGCGGGACCGGTATGAAGTGTTGCTAGAATATAGGCTACTTCGATTGGATGTTGAACATATGGATCTCCGGATTTTCTAAATTGTCCTTCGTGCATCTTCTTAGCACAAAGATATGCTTTTGAAATCAAATCAAGGTTCTCTGAATCATGCAAATAGCTTTTTGCAACATTCATAATATCATCAATCGTTTTATCTTGAGGATGTTCTTCAATCTCTACTTCTAATGATGTTTCATCATTTACATCCGGCATTTTAACAACAGGAGTAGAATTATCTAAAACATCTACCTTTGGCTCTACCTTAGAATCCATATATTTTCACTTCCTTTCTATAAAATTATAATATTTTATTAGATATTATTAATGAGTATACTTTACAAGTGATAAAGTTTCTTGATTTTTTAATTGTTGTCTTCCTTTTAAATCTGTTAATTCAATCAAAAAACAAATTCCTACCACTTCTCCACCTAAACGATTAATTAACCGGCAGCAAGCATCAATTGTTCCACCAGTTGCAAGTAAATCATCAATAATAACCACTTTATCTCCCGGCTTAATAGCATCTTTGTGCATACATAGAGTATTCTTACCATATTCTAAGGAATAATCTTCAGTAATCTCTTCTCTAGGAAGTTTTCCAGGTTTACGAACAGGCACAAAAGGCACTTTTAAATCAAAAGCTACCGGGCAACCAAAAATAAAGCCTCTGGATTCAGGGCCTACAATTACTGTTGCACCTCTTGATTTAGAAAATTCTGAAAACTCCTTAATCGCACTATAATAAGCCTCACCATTTCCAGTTAATGTAGTAATATCCTTAAAAGAAATTCCTTTTGTAGGGAAGTCCTCGATAACTGCAATATGTTTTTTATAATCCATGTGAATCTACCTCATCTTTCAATTCTATATATCTTATTATATCAAAAATCGCTAAAATTATAAAGAAAATTGACTTAATAATGAACGATAGCATAGTAAATTTATTCAATTTTATTTAAATATAGCAAAAAAGGGATAAAATCCCTTTTATTTTAAGATTCAATTGATTTAGACCAATTTGTTTTATAAACATGAAACTCTAATTCTACTGCTTTTGCGTCTCTTATCACATTTTCTAATTCAATATAATCTAAATTTAACTCTTTAGCAAAAGAACGCACTTGCTTTAATTCTATCGAACCCCGATAACCATAATTTAAATTTGCTACCTTATTTTCAAGAATATGATTCATATCTTCTTTTTTCATTTTATAAAAAGTGATATTTTGAATTGCTTCTAATTTAATTAATTCATATTCTTCTATAGAAGATACTTGAACTTCAATCTTTGCTTCTGGATCTAGCGAGCGTATTTTTTTAATATCCTCTTGAACACTTCGATTTCCAGACATTTGATTTTGTAAATAATAATAGAAATGATCGATTTCTGAAGGTATGATATATGCAAGTGAGGTTTCAATAGCAATTTGTTGAAAATTAATAAATTGAGGATTATCTAAATTAATGATAAATAGTTTCGGATTTAATCCATTTAATTCAAGTAGATACCTTTTTACCATCGAAGAAATAGATATCATCTGTTGTAAAATTCCAACCGCTAAAGGTGCGCTTTGAATAATATCTCTAGCACTTCCTTGTACTTTTACAAGTACATCCCCTCTGTTAACAAAAGTTCCATCCTTTTTTAAAATAGTCACTTTAATCTTCGGATTAACTTTCATAAAGAACATCTTTATAACTTCATTTCCACAAACAAGCCCTGACGATTTTGTGAAAATATTCGCAACAATTTCATCTTTTTTCTCAATTAAAGCATACACTAATTTATGATTATCATTCTCATGTTCTTTAATTAATCTATCCAATTGTTGTTCTATAATTATATCCATAAAACCTCCATACAAGAAAAGGCCTTTAGTAACCTAAAAACCTTCCTCCATTTATAATATTAAGCGTTTTGCCCATAAAGCATAAAAAGTAAAACGATTAGTCCAACAAGAATAATAATTCCAAATATAGTCATAGTAACCTTTAATCCGGAAACAGGGTATTTACCAACAAGTTTTGAAGTTTCCCCATTCACTTTAAAAGTAAATGTTTTATCTTTGTATTTATAAAATCCAAGCCAAATAGGCACTAATACATATTTATACTTTACTGAATTATAATTCGTATTAATCGTTAATGAGTCAATGACGTCATAAGAATAACCACTCAAAATTCCATTTTTAATATAAGGTGCAGCAAGTTTTTTTGCAATCTCCCATCCACCTTTAACATCAATATCATAATGTTCAGCTGAGAATCCAGCTAAATAACGTTGATCATAGAGAATTGAATCGTTTGTTCCAAAAGGCGATAATGAATTAATGTCCTGTTGGGTAACTTTTCTTCCAGCATCTACTAATAAATCATCAAAATTAATATCTTTAGTTCCCGATATATTAAACCAACGAATTCTTGTTTCAGTATGACTGTTCTTTCCACTTCCAACCGTAACTGTATAATATTTTCCAAGTCTACCCGTATAAACGGATGTTGTGTTCGTATCATAAGTCCACATAGGTAAGTAGATTCCATTCACAGTAACCGAAGGAATTGCTTTCTTTACTTTCGAAGGAACAAAAAACTTATGCTTTAACCAATTTGAATAGACTGTTCTTGCGCCCTTTACATCTACTTTAAAAGGAATGACTCGATTTGGCTTAAACCCAGGAAGTGCGTTAGACTCCGCAACTTGTGTAGAACCACAAAACGGACAAGTCACACTAAGTTCTTTAATCGAAACAACTGTATCTGCACCACAAGAATTACAATGAAACACTTTTGTTTCGTTTTGCCATGAGTTATTCGATGCACCTACTTTATAAAAGTCCAATTCTTCCGTTGATTTTTCACTTGTTAACTTTACTTTATTTCCACAATAATCACAAATTAACGTAGAAGTAATGGGGTCAAAATGCATAGGAGCCCCACATGCTGGGCAAATATAAGATTCTGCTTCTCTGCGTAACTTTTCGTTATCGTCTAGTGTTTCGTTTGTCATAATTATTGTTGTTTACCACAATTTGGACAGAATTTAGCATTTGCATCTAATTCAAATCCACAATTGGAACAAAACTTCTTAGGATTTGTGGTTACAGGAGCACCACAACTCATACAAAAGTTCGCATCAGCAGCAACTGGTTTTCCACATTTTGAACAAACAGTTCCTCCAACAGATGAAGCGCCAACAGCAGCTGCGGCAGCAGCAGGAGCTGCTTGTTGATTTCCGGCACCTTGTTGTTGAACGGATTGGCTATAGGCTTGTCCCATAGCTTGTCCCATTGCAACACCAGCACCAAGTCCAACACCCATACCTGCAATGTTTCCACCATTTGGATTGTTTGCGGCATCACGAATTGCTTGAGCAGTTTGATATTGAGTGAAATTGCCCATTTGATTGCCAATTGCACCCACAGCAGCTCTTTGGTCCATTGCTTTTTCTACTTCTTCCGGTAATGAAATATTCTCAACGTTAATATTTGGAAGTGAAACTCCAATACGATCGAAGATAGGAGTTAACTTTTCCTTTACAGCTTCAGCAATTTCATAATATTTTGCAGCAAGGTCAAGTGCAGGAATCTTAATTTCTCCTAAAGTATCTGTAAACCCTGTTACAATAATACTCTTAAAATACTCGGATAATGCGGATGTAGAATATTCACGATTCGTTCCAAAGATCTCACGCATAAAAGTAGGAGCGTCTTTTATTTTAAAAGAATATTTACCACGTGCGCCAACTCTTAATAAGCCAAAATCAGCATCACGAAGAGGCACTCTACTAGCAGTTCCCCATCTTTGGTCAATAAATTGCTTTGTATTTACATAATAAACTTCAGCTTTAAAAGGCGAATCAAATCCATACTTCCAACTTGCAAGTTTGGTAATGATTGGCATATTCTTTGTAGTTAATTCATGCATACCAGGACCATATACATCCGCAATTTGCCCTGAATTAACAAGCATTGCTACTTGTGATTCGCTCACAATTAGTTGACATCCATTCATAATTTCATCACGATCCTCCATCGGATACTTGTAAACTACTAAGTCCGTTGACGGATCATCCCATTTAATAACTTTTAATAATTGTCTACCAATTCTACTAAATAATCCCATATTTTTTTACCTCTCATTAATAATAATATTAATTATATACATAGTATACCATAGTTTAAATCAAAAAACAAACGTTTTTTATACAAATTGTTTGTTTTCTACAAACGAAACTCTCTACAAGCGTGTACTGCTTGATGCCATTTTTCAATTCTTCTATTTCTTTCTGTTTCAGCCATATTCGCAACAAATACATTTTCGATTTGATGAAGTCTTTTAATCTCTTCAATACTTGAAAAAAAGTGACAATTTAAACCAGCTAAATAAAGGGCTCCTAAAGAAGTAGTTTCTGAGCACTTTGCTCGGAATAAATTAATGTTTAATAAATCACTTTGAAATTGCATCAAATAATTATTAAGTGATGCTCCACCATCTACACCTAAATATGTAATGCTTTTACCAAGTTCAACTTCCATAGCTTTTGTTACATCGTATACTTGATAAGCAATCGATTCGACGGTTGCTGAAATAATTTCATTTCTTGATGTCGACCTTGTAATTCCAAAAATGGAACCACGACAAGAATCATCCCAATAAGGAGCTCCAAGACCTACAAAAGCAGGAACTACAATGACTTGTTTCGAAGTATGTTCATCTTCAATAAAGTTTTCACATTCTTTTGCATTACTAAAAAACTTCATACTATCTCTTAACCATTGTACCGCAGAACCACCCACAAATACACTACCTTCTAAAGCATACGTAGTTTTTCCACCAATCTTCCAAGCAATAGTTGAAACCAATCCTTGTTTAGAAGTTATCAACTTCTCTCCAGAATTCATAAGTAAAAAGCAACCCGTACCATATGTAACCTTCCCAGTTCCATATTCATGGCAACACTGCCCAAACAAAGCCGCTTGTTGATCACCAATCATAGCCGATATCGGACAATTCCTCATACCCGGGTATAAGGACTCTAACCCTTCAGCAACCCCAAAGTTATAACTCGAAGGTAACACAATTGGTAATATATTTTTTGGTATATCAAAGAAGTCTAATAGTTCATCATCCCAAGTTTCTGTATGAATATTATATAGAAGGGTTCTACTGGCATTTGTAATGTCGGTGGCATGAACTTTACCACCCGTTAATTTCCAAAGTAAAAAAGAATCAATCGTACCAAATAGAAGTTTACCTTCCAAAGCATCTTGATAAGAACCTTCCACATTATCAAATATCCAACGTAACTTTGTTGCTGAAAAATAAGGATTTAAACGAAGACCCGTCTTTTCAGGTATTTGGGATGCAAATGGTTTATTTTTAAGTTTCTCACAAATCGCACTGGATTGTCTTGATTGCCACACAATAGCGGGATATATTGCTTTACCCGTTTTTTTAGACCATACAACTGTAGTTTCTCTTTGATTGGTTATACCAATTGCTGAAAGTTCTTCAGGTGTAATATCTGCTTGTCGTAGGACATTTCCAATCAGTTCTTTTACTTGTTCCCAGATTGTTTCAGGATTGTGTAATACCCAGCCACTTTGAGGACAAATCTGAGGAAACTCCATTTGACTAGAAGCAACAATTGTTGTACTATGATTAAATAATATTACACGAGTGGATGTAGTTCCTTGATCAATTGTTAAAATATACTTTTTCATATTATCCCTTTCCTGTTTCATAAAAGAAGAAAACATCTTTTAACTACTAATTCGTCAAAAGATGTAAATCTATTTAATAATGCTTATTTTATATTTTTATAATTTTTATTCTTTTGTTGTTCTTTTACTCGTTCTTTAAAATTGTCAAAGTTAATTTCTAAATTATGAATAATATAAGCGCAACTCGTCATAATAACATAGCCAGAAGCAACTAAACTAAAAGCAAGTAGTGGCATTGTTAGATTCCACTGCTCTCCAGATGAGGAAGAATAAGTAGAAAATAGAGGCACTAATTGGAACGCAGTACGAAAATTTAAGTTAAACAAAGTCCAATTAAACCAACTACCTAAAACAACAATGGCACATAAAGAAACCATAAATACAAGTAAAAATACTTTCCAAACACTATATGGTCTACAAGCATTCCACAGTACCATGATACAAATGGAAGTGGCAATTAAAACAATAATTGTTGTAATTTCTTCCGGTTTAAATCCACATTG
>CAYYTE010000019.1:0-7084 GCA_964474685.1 uncultured Staphylococcaceae bacterium
ATGGCGCCCTAAGCAGGAATCGAACCCGCAACGCAAGAATCGGAATCTTGTATTTGATCCATTAAACTATTAGGGCTTATGATATAGTATATCAAAATATGAGTAGAATTTCAACATTTTTTACTTAATAGGATTCGTTCGATATTTTGCTGTAGTGAATGTTAATCATAATGGTTGAAAAACTTTAATCTTTTTTGATTGAAATTTTAAAGCAATAATGGTATAATAAGATATAATATGTAAGGATTAAATCTATCGGTTAGAAAAGAGGGTGAAACAATGGGAATTCCAACACAAGTGGAGAAGATAAGAGAGAGCTTAAGAGATTATCCAAATGTGCGAGTGATTGCTGCAGTAAAGTGTTTAGACATTATGAAGACAAAGGAAGTTGTGAATGCAGGGATTCGCGATTTAGGAGAGAATAGAAAAGAAGAGTTTATTGCCAAATATGAAGCATTAAAAGGACAAGGAATTACTTGGCACTTTTTTGGGATGTTACAAATTCACCCGAAACTTACAAGTGCATTTGTGGATAGTATTGACTATTTACATTCTTTAACTTCGATTGATTTAGCGAATGCAATCAATAAAGTTCGTAAGAAAAATGATCCTTTAAAATGTTTTGTTCAAGTAAATATTGCACCGAGTTCAAATCGAGCGGGACTGGATGAAAGTAGAGTTGTGAGTTTTATTAAGTCTTTAGCAAAGTATGAAAATATTATGATTGTGGGTCTTATGACTACGGCTGTTTATACATTTGATGAAGAGTTACTTGCAAGTTATTTTGATAGTATGGTGGAGTTACAAAAAGAAGTTCAGGATTTGCATTTACCATATGCCCCTTGTACGGAGCTATCTATGGGTATGACTAATGATTATATGATTGCTGTAAAACATGGTGCTACGATGGTTCGATTGGGAACAATATTAAGTAGATAAAGGTGATTTATGTTTAAAAAGAAAAAAGATATAATTAAAAATCAACCGATAGGTTCTGCTTTTGAAAGAATGAGAACCTATCATTTAATGAAAGAAACGAGTGTTTTTGAACAAGTGATTGAACTTGCAAATGTATTAAATGATAATTATCCTATTCTTTTGAACACTGAAAATGTTGAGAATTTGGCGGATGTGAATTATGTTATTGCTTTCTTAACAGGGGATACATTTGCTCGTGGTGGTGCTATGCATAAATTAGGAAAAGAAACATTTTTATTTGGTACGAAAGAATCATTTGAAGATGGTACATTAGATAGTTATGTTAAAGGATTTGGGATTGAAGAATCATGATTTTACAAAAAATCGGTGATTACAGGAAAAAGTTATATAAAGATGGTTATGTATTAACTAAATTTTTAGATTTAGAAGAACAAAAAGAAATATTTACTTTACAAGATTCTTCGTACTTTGTTCATTTATATGGTGGATATAGTGAAGCGGAAAGAAAAAGAGCGTACATTTCTAGTTGTAGTGATGTAGATTTTTCATGGTTTGAAATTAACATTTATGATTGTACTTACCCGGTGGAGTTTGGTGCTTTGAATCACCGTAATATATTAGGTGCTATTATGAGTTTAGGTATTGAAAGAAATACTTTTGGGGACATTATTGTTCATAATGATCATATTGTTCTTATTTCAAGTCGGGAAATGGGTTCTTTTTTAATGAACAATTTAGTAGAAGTAAATCATAAACCAATGAATTTTAGTTTGGTTGATTGTGTAGATAGTAGTTTTTATTCACAACCTGTTTTAAAAACAGTGATTGTTCCTAGTTTTAGGTTGGATGTAATTCTAGCAAAATCTTTAGGGAAAAGTAGAAATGAATGCTGTGATATAATTAATGGTGGTTTTGTAAGTGTTAATTATAAAGATTGTAAAAATATCACCTATATTGTAAAAGTAGATGATATTTTAAGTATTCGCCATTTTGGTAGAATTACTTATAAGCAAATGTTAAAAAATACAAAAAAAGATAATTATGTAATTGAAATTGAAGTGCGACATTAAGTTGTTGTTGAAAGGAGTCGCAAGTATATATGGCAGATTATAAAGATACATTATTAATGCCCCAAACAGATTTTCCAATGAGAGGGAATCTAGGGGTAAATGAAGAAACGATTCAAGCAAAATGGAATAAGATGGATTTGTACCATTTGGTATTAAAGAAGAATCAATTAAATAAACCATTCTTTTTACATGATGGTCCTCCTTATGCAAATGGGAATATTCATGCGGGACACGCACTTAATAAAATATTAAAAGATTTTGTTTTGCGTTATAAAAATATGAATGGTTTCTATGCTCCTTATCAACCCGGTTGGGATACACATGGACTTCCAATTGAACAAGCACTTTCAAATAATAAAAAAGTAAATAGAAAACTTATGAGTGTTGTTGATTTTAGAAATTTGTGTTCAAAATATGCTTTAGAGCAAGTGGATAAACAAAGAGATGGATTTAAACGTTTAGGTGTTTTAGGGGATTGGGATGATCCTTATGTAACTTTAAAACCAGAGTTTGAAGCGGAACAAGTTCGTGTATTTGGTAAGATGGTAGAAAAGGGGTTAATCTTTAAAGGGTTAAAACCTGTATATTGGTCACCATCTTCTGAGACTGCCTTAGCGGAAGCTGAAATTGAATATAAAGATGTAAAAGCAAAAACGATTTATGTTTCATTTCCTGTTGTAGATGGGAAAGGCGTTTTATCGAATAATTGTGAATTAGTTATTTGGACTACGACTCCTTGGACTATTCCCGCAAACCTTGCGATTTGTTGTCACCCGGATTTTACTTATGCGGTTGTAGAAGTGAATGGACATTATTATGTAATTGCGAAAGAATTAGTAGATGCAACTATGAAACTCTTTGGTATGGATAAATACCGAGTAATTAAAGAGATGTCAGGTAGAGATTTAGAAGGTGTTGAATATCGCAATGAGTTATTCAAACGTACTAGTTCGGTTATTTTAGGAAATTATGTTACACTTGATAGTGGTACTGGTTTGGTTCATATTGCTCCAGGTCATGGTGAAGATGACTTTAATGTTTCGAAACCCTATCATTTGCCTATTCTTTGTCCAGTAGATGAACGTGGATATATGACAAGTGATGCTGGAGAATTTCAAGGGATGTTCTATGAAGAGGCAAATGATGAGGTAATCAAAAGACTTGGAGAATTACATCAAATATTATATCAACAAGAGATTGTTCATAGTTACCCTCATGATTGGCGTACTCATAAACCAATTATCTTCCGTGCGACTCCTCAATGGTTTGCATCTTTAGATAAAATTAAATCAAGTATGTTAGATGCGATTAAAACAGTGAAATGGGTTCCGGAATGGGGCGAATTAAGATTAACGAATATGATTAAAGATCGTGGTGATTGGTGTATTTCGAGACAAAGAGTATGGGGAGTTCCTATTCCTATTTTCTATGGGGAAGATAATGAACCAATTCTTGATTTTGTTTTGATTAATCACGTTGCGGATTTATTTGAAAAGTATGGGTCGAATATTTGGTTTGAAAAAGAAGCAAAAGACTTATTACCAAAAGGTTATTCGAATATTCATTCACCACATGGTGAGTTTACGAAAGAAAAGGATATTATGGATGTTTGGTTTGATTCGGGTTCCTCGCATCATGCAGCATTACTTAAGAAATATAATACTAGTTATGCGGATTTATATTTAGAAGGATCGGATCAATATCGTGGCTGGTTTAATTCAAGTTTATCCACTTCCATTGCAACAGAGGGACGTGCTCCTTATAAAACTGTTGTATCTCATGGATTCGTATTAGATGGTGAAGGCCGAAAGATGAGTAAGTCTTTAGGTAATACTGTTGATCCATTGTCTATCTGTCATGAGTTTGGTGCAGATATTTATAGATTATGGGTGGCTGGTGTTGAATATCAAGCAGATGTTAGGTTATCAAAAGAGTTACTTCGTCAAACGAGTGAGGTATATCGTAAGATTCGTAATACATTTAGGTTCTTACTAGGGAATTTAAAGGATTTTAATCCAGAGAAGGACTTAGTAGATTATAAGCAAATGAGTGAAGTAGATCAATATATGCTTTGTTTATTAAATAAAGTTATTCATACTTGTCATAGCGCTTATAATGAATATGATTTTGCGGATGTGTATCGTAGTATCTTTAATTATATGACAAATGAACTTTCTAGTTTCTATTTAGATTTTACAAAAGATGTATTATATATTGATGAAGAGTCTTCTCTTCCTCGTAGAAGTATTCAAACTGTTTATTATACCGTGTTAATGGGTTTACTTCGTTTACTAACACCGATTATTCCTCATACAGCAGAAGAGATTTATTCACATGTTCCGGGGAAGAAAGTAGAGAGTGTTTATTTATTAAATATGCCACAAGCAATTTCTTATGATAATGAAGAAGAAGTTTGTTCGAAATTTGATAAATTCCTCTTATTTAGAGATGATGTTTTAAAAGCATTAGAAGATGCTCGGAATGAAAAAATCATTGGTAAGAGTTTAAATGCTCACATTTCATTCTTACCAAGTGAGGCAACGAAGAACTTACTATCTAGCTTGACAATTAATCTTGCTCAAGTATTTATTGTTGCTCATTTCGATATTGTTACAAAGTTAGGTGATGGTATAGAGTATCCAAGTGGAGTGATTAAAGTTGTTGCGGCTACAGGGGTTACTTGTGATCGTTGCTGGCAAATTGTAGATCATGTTGATGAGAATGGATTATGTGATCGTTGTAAGAAAATTGTACATCATATTCGTTTAACAAATAAAACTAGTGAAACTAAAAAAGAGGTGTAATTATGATTATTCATTTCTTTCGGAATCGTAAAATTGAACGGCTTGATTATGCTGTTTTGATTGATGAGTATTTTGATAAAATCGAAAACTCTAAAATCTCATCAAATGATGATGAAGTAGAGGTGTTAATTCCTTTTCTTCATTTTGATACAAGTTACAAGTTTCTTATTACGAAACGTTCTAGAGTAACGAGTATTTATCGTTTGAATCCTGATTTTGTTAGTTTGTATCTTTTATGTGAGGTATCGGATACTTTACCTGATTTCTTATATAAACAAGTATTAAAACAAATCGCGGATTTATGTGAAAAGTTCCAATTTGAGATTTATCATGATGGTTTGGATAATATTGTTCCATTTAACATGTTTAATGAGTTAAAATATATGAATAATGTAAAAGAACATTATTATGATACTCATACGGATATTGTGAAACATACTCTTCCACAAAGCGAATTAAATGATATTTGTACTTATCAATATTTTATAGATAAAATTCCTGAATTGGTACAATCAAGTGTTATATGTAATCCTTACATTGTACTTAGAAATGTATTAACTTCAAAAATTGAACTTGCAATGAAATGGGTTGTAGGAACACCTATGATATTTCCGGAATATTTAGATTACATTTGTATGGAAGAAGATGGTAGTTTATTAACATTGGTATCGAAAATGGATTTCTTTAAACATACAGGAAAACTATTATATGATGTGAAGAATGATTCTTTAGCAATTTCTTTTTCTTATATGAATGAAAAGATGGCTTCGAAACAAAAGAAGTTAGTAAAGAAATTAAGAAAGAACTCAATACCACTGAATAATTTTGAAACATTATCAATCGTATCATTAACGGAGGAATAGAATTATGGAAATGAATCAACTAATTGATCATACTTTATTAAAAGCTTTTGCGACAAAGGAAGACATTAAAAAACTTTGTGAAGAAGCAAAAACTTATCATTTTAAAAGTGTTTGTATTAATCCTTGTCATATTGCTTATGCAAAAGAGTTATTAAAAGACTCAGGAGTACTTGTTTGTACGGTTATAGGGTTTCCATTAGGAGCTAATACTACAACAGTGAAAGTTGTAGAAGCGATGGATGCAATAAGACTAGGTGCGGATGAACTTGATATAGTTATTAATATTGGCTATGCGAAAGAGCATGAATGGGAGAAACTCGAAAAAGAGATTCATGACTTTGTTGTATGTTGCCATGGATTAACTAGTAAAGTTATTATTGAAACTTGCTATTTAACGGAAGAAGAAAAAGTAGAAGCAATTAAATGTGTAAAACGTGCGGGTGCTACTTTTGTTAAAACCTCTACGGGTTTTGGCACTAAGGGCGCTACAATCGAAGATGTGAAATTAATGAGATCTATTGTAGGACCCGAAATGGGTGTAAAAGCAGCGGGTGGAATTCATTCGCTCCAAGAAGCTGAGGCTATGGTTGCTGCGGGGGCTACAAGAATTGGAGCATCCAGTGGTGTTGTGATTATGCAAGAACTTGCAAAAGCACAAAGAAATGAGGCTTAGGATGGTAAATAAAACTCCTCATATTGAAGTAATTGATGAATCATTGATTGCTAAAACAGTATTGATGCCGGGAGATCCTTTAAGAGCGGAATTTATTGCGAAGAACTTTTTAGAAGATGTTATTTGTTTTAATCATGTTCGTGGTATGCTTGGTTTTACAGGCTATTATAAAGGTAAAAAAATATCCGTAATGGGAAGTGGAATGGGAATGCCTTCGATTGGTATTTATTCTTATGAACTATTTAGCCATTATGGGGTAGATAGAATCATTAGAATTGGTTCTGCAGGGGCATATGATCCAAACCTTAAGTTATTTGATGTAGTAGTTGCAAATGAGGCTTATAGTGAATCAAGTTTTGCTCGTACTCAATCAAATGATGAGCGTGATATTATTCCCGCATCCCTAAATCTAACAAATGATATTGTAAAACGTGCAAAAGAACAAAACATTCCTGTGCATGTTTCAAGAATTCATTCATCCGATGTATTCTATCGTGAGGGTGATTCAATTGTTAAAAAAATGTATGAAGAATTAGGTTGTTGTTGTGTAGAAATGGAGTCATTTGCTTTATTTCATAATGCGGCTGTATTGGGAAAAGAAGCAGCTTGTATATTAACAATTTCAGATTCTTTAGTTCATCATTCGGAAACTACATCGGAAGAAAGAGAAAAATCATTTACACAGATGATGCAGCTGGCTTTGTCTATTGTTGAGTAATAAGCCTTGGCTTTATC
>CAYYTE010000019.1:7184-21569 GCA_964474685.1 uncultured Staphylococcaceae bacterium
ATTGTTGAGTAAATTACCTTGGTTTTGTCAATTTGTGTTTTTAAATAATACTGGAAGATATTCTTCCAGTATTTTATAATTACGTTCGTTTTGGAGGTATTATGAATAAGGATGTTAAAATTATTAGAAGGGTAATAAATAATCAAGAAATCTATATCTATAACAGTAAAAAGTATAAAACAATTTATACGTCTATTAATTTTTATATTCCGTTTAATAAAGATTATATAGCTCCTTTATGTTTGCTAAGTAGATTGATGGGAAAAACTACAGTAACTTATCGAACGGAACAATCTTTAAAGAATAAGTTACAAGAATGTTATGATTCTTCAATGTTTGGTTTACTAAGAAAACAAGGAGATACGATTGTTTTTTCTTTCTTTTTAAGTTGTATTAACCCGATATATTTAATGGATAGTAGTAATTTATATGAAGAGGTTACGGATTTATTTTCAGAAGCTTTTATGAAGTTTAAGGTATATCCTGAGGCATTTGATAAAGAGAAGAGATTGCTAATATTGGCTCTTGATAATATGATGAATGATAAATATTCTTATGCTATGAATCATTTCATGAAGATTATGTTTGAAAATGAAGATGACAGTTATAGTATGTATGGGGAAAAAGAGGATATTTTAAATTTAACAATAGATGATGTTACTTCTATGTATAATATGTTATTTAATGAGGCCCATTCTTTATTTGTTAGTGGGGATATAACATCTAATGAAGAAAATATCATTACTCGTAAGTTTTGTTTAAATAGTGTTTCGAATGATTCTTTATCTTTTGTTACAAATAGTACTAAGAAAGTAGTAGCACCTAAAGTTATTAAAGAAGATATTGCGACAACACAATCAATTGTTGTAATGGGGTTTCGTACGAAATATCGTATTTATAAGAAAAACATTCAAACAATGCAATTATTTCAACAAATGTTAGGAGGAGCTTTCTCGTCTTCTTTACCACAAATTGTTCGAGAAAATGCAGGACTTGCGTATTCAGTATCTTCCTCTTTTGATAACAGAAATGGAGTACTGCTAATTGTTGCTTCAATTTCTAAAGAAAATTATGAGAAATACATAGATTTAGTAGAAAAAATTCTTCAATCCTATAAAGATGGTATTGTGGATGATGAGTTATTCTTTAGGTCTAAGGAACAAATTAAAGCAGATATTTTACAATCGGTAGATAATCCTTTGTTAGGATATTATCAAATGGTTGCTAAGGTTTCCGGTCATACTCCGAAAAGTACACAAGAATTAATTCATAAATATGAAATTGTTCAAAAAGAAGAGATTCAAGTAGTAGCGAAAGCTTGTGTATTAGATACTACCTATTATTTAAAAGGTGATAAAGATGAGTAAGTTAAAACATTATAAAGATAGTTTTTATAAAGAAGAGTATTACGAAGAAACATTTGATAATGGGTTAACTGTAATTTATTATCCGAAAAATGAATTTGCAACTACTTTGGGGATATTGGGAGTGAATTATGGATCAATTGATATTAATTATAAAAAACAGGATAAATTCATTTCTACTCCTTTAGGAGTTGCTCATTTTCTTGAACATAAGATGTTTGAAATATCACCTACCATTGATGCTTCTACTTTATTTAGCAATTGGGGAGTAGACTCGAATGCTTTTACTACTTATTATCATACCGCATACTATTTCTCTAGTGTTACGCACGTGGTGGATTCATTAAAGTTACTTTTACAATTTGTTTTAAACCATAATTTTGAATCTTGTAGTGAAACGATTCACTCTATTGAAAAAGAAAAAGGGATAATTACGGAAGAATTAAAGATGTATATTGATGATGAACAAAGTGCGATGCATTTGGGTCTGTTAAAAGCAATCTATAAAACGAATCCGGTATCCTTTGAAATTGGTGGAACGGTTTCATCTATTAAAAAGATTAACCTAGATGTTTTAAATGAATGTTATCATTCATTTTATAAGCCTAAGAATATGGTACTTGTTTTGATTGGTAAAATGAATCGAAGTGAATTGCATAATGTGATTGAAAAAGAACTATCAAATATGGAGTTTGAAAAAGATGAATTCATTTTTCAAAGAGCACCTTTGGATAATGGAATTAGTACTTCTTGTGTAACGAAAGAATATATGGAGGTAGCAACACCTATGGTGGGTATTGCTTTACCTTTTCCTATATGCAAAGAATCAAGTCTTAAAAGGCTTGAAATACAATTTGCTTTGGATATCATTTCAGATATTTTCTTTGATAAAGCAAGTGATAATTACAACTATCTAATCAAAGATAAATGGATTGACTATAGTTTTGATTATGGTATTTATTATGAAATGACCTATGGGTTGATTTCACTTCAGTCCAATACAAATCGTGTGGATGAAACACTTGAGGAATTTAAGAAATGCTTGTATAATATTTCATTGACTGAAGTGAAGGAAGCAACCTTTTTAAAATATAAGAAAATCCAATTAGCAAGAACACTTCGTAAATTAAGTGATTTAGAGTATGTTGCGAATTTAATGATTGAATTAAAACTTGTAGGAGTTAATTTATTTGATTATTTAAAGTTACTACAAGATTTAAGTCTTGAAAATATCAAAGAATGTCAAAAGTTATTTTGTAATAAAGCTTATGGAATTCATATTATTTTGCCAAATAAAGAAAAAGGTAAAAATTAATAAATTTTACTATTTTAATAAATCCGATGAAAACGACAATTTATTGTCGTTTTCTTTTATTTATTTAATTTATTTTAACAATTAATCGATAATTTCATATTTTTAGAGGTATTTTTGAAGTTTTACTTTTTAATATTTGTTTGATATACTTTATATGCACTTATTTAATATAGAAAGTGCAGAAGGATGGGAGTATATGATAAATACTTTAGTAATTGTGGGGCGTATTGCGCAGGACCCCGTATTGAAACAAATTGAAGTTGGAACTAGAGTTTCAAGAATTGTTCTTGCGGTGTCAAGAAGTTTTAAAAACATGAAAGGAGAGTATGAGACGGATTTTATTCCAGTTGTATTATGGGATGCACTTGCTGAAAGCACTTGTCAATATTGCAAAAAAGGGGATATTGTCGGTGTGAGAGGAAGAATTCAAGTTCGTAAAAACGAAGTGAATGTGGCTAAGGGCGACGAGGTTGTAAAGCAAAAGTTTAACCAAATTGAAGCTGTTGCGGAGCGAGTGATCTTTATACATTCTGGGCATAAAAAAGATAAGTTCGAAAATCAAGTAGAAAATGATGATGTAGATGAAGATGTAGAAGCAAGTGAAGAATAGATAATTTAAAACCAATTCATAGATTTGTATGAATTGGTTTTTTAATTTGTCTTTTACTTTAAAAAAACTTTAAAAAAGTGTAAAATATAGGTAGGAGGCAGTATATGAAACAATATTTAGATTTATGTAGAACAGTATTAGAAAAAGGACATAAAAAGACCGATCGGACAAATACAGGGACAATATCTTATTTTGGTTATCAGATGCGAT
Organism: uncultured Staphylococcaceae bacterium; assembly: GCA_964474685.1. GTDB lineage: Bacteria > Bacillota_I > Bacilli_A > ML615J-28 > CAG-313 > UBA1737. Next base: position 10,684 of record CAYYTE010000019.1, read on the forward strand.
TTGATTTAAATGAAGGCTTTCCTTTATTAACTACTAAGAAGGTTCATTTAAAATCAATTATTCATGAATTGTTATGGTTTATTAAAGGGGATACGAACATTAAGTATTTAGTAGACAATGATGTGAAGATTTGGAATGAATGGCCTTATAAAACGTATCAACAAAGTAGTGATTACCAAAATGAGACTTTAGATGAGTTTGTTTTGAAAATTAAAAATGATAGTGAGTTTGCCAAGTTATATGGAGATTTAGGACCTGTATATGGGAAACAATGGCGTCATTTTGGAATTGGCGAATATGAAGTAGATCAATTAAAAAATGTCATTGAAGCAATTCGTAAGACACCGGATTCTAGAAGGCTGATTGTTTGTAGTTGGAATCCTTTACAAAATGATTTAATGGAGTTACCTCCTTGTCATTCTTTGTTTCAATTTTATGTAAATGATAATAAATTATCTTGTCAATTATATCAAAGAAGTGGAGATGTATTTTTAGGAGTTCCTTTTAATATTGCAAGTTATGCCCTACTTACAATGATGGTTGCAAAAGTATGTAATTTAGAGTTAGGTGATTTTGTTCATACGATTGGGGATTGTCATATTTATTTGAATCATTTAGATCAAATTAATTTACAATTAACAAGAACACCAAGACCCCTTCCAAAAATGATTATTAAAAGGGATACAGCAAATATTGAAGATTTTACTTTTGATGATTTTGAATTAGAAGGTTATAATCCTTATCCAGGTATTAAGGGTAAGGTGGCTGTTTAATGTTTGCAATTATTGTTGCTATGGATGAGAATCACTTAATTGGTAAGGGGAATGAACTTCCTTGGCACTATAAAGAGGATATGGTGTATTTTAAAGAGACTACTTTAAACCATTCTATTTTGATGGGTTATAACACATATCTTTCAATTCTTCCTAGAAATCCACATATGTTAAAGAACAGAACAAATTTAGTTCTTACAAGTCATAAAGACCTTGTAAAAGAAGCGATAAAAATAGATTCCTTGGATGATTTTATAACTTTGAATAAGGATTCATCAAACCTTATATTTATCATTGGGGGAAGACGTATTTATGAGACGTTACTTCCTTATTGTAAGTATTTATATATAACTAAGATTCGTAAGAATTATACGGGAGACGTGTATTTTCCTAAATTTAATGAAGAGGATTATCATATTGTAAAAGAAGTAAATTGTAGTACAAATTGTGATTTATCTTTTATAATATATGAAAGGAATCAAAATGTTTTTTAGTATCTTATCGATTGTATTAACCTTTGGTGGTATTATCGCTTGTGTGGGACTTTGCATTTTTAATCAAGTGGTATGGTATTTAACTGTTATCTATTCTATTCTTACATTTATTGTAGGACTCGGGATTAGTTTTGGAGCAATGTGTTTTACAACAAGAATATTAGGCTTAAAGTATTTAAAAACGGAAGATTTCTTTGATAAAAAAAGAAGAAGATTAATTGTCGATGTTGCTTTCTTTTTATGCTTTTGGATGAATGCTCATGCAAAAGTGGAGAACTTAGATAAAGTTCCAAAAGATACACCATTCGTTATTTATGTAAATCATCAAGCTTTTGTTGATATGTTTTTATTAATATGGACCTTTCGAAAATATCCTTTTGCTTTTGTATACAAAGAAGAATTAGAGAAAAGTTATTTAGTTGGTCCGATTGTAAAAGCATTAGGAGGAGAGTCGTTAGACCGTAGTAATGATAGACACGCTTTAGAAAGTATTTTAAATGTTATAAAAAAGATTAAAAATGGTCTTCCTTTCCTCATCTACCCGGAGGGTAGAAGAAGCAAGGGTATGCTTTTAGGTAAATATAAACCCGGCGCTTTTAAAGTAGTACAAAAAAGTAAGGTTCCTTTGGTAATTGTTACTTTGGATGGTTTATATAAAAATACTAGGGATATTCCTTTTGTATTAACACCTGCAGTTATAAGTATTACCGATGTTATAGAACCAATTACATATTCAACAATGAATAGTGTAGAATTATGTGAAATGGTAGAGAGTAAAACGTATCTAGATATGGAGAGATTGAGAAAACAGTATTGGTTTTTGAAACCATCTAAACAAGATATAAAAAGAGCAAAAAAAGAATTAGTAGAGAATTTGGATCATCTTGAATTCTATAATGGAGAAATGAATAATAATAAAGGAGAATAATAAATTTATGCGAATGGTTGATTTAATCATTAAAAAAAGAGATGGAGGAGTATTAACTGATTCTGAGATTAATTATATAATTGAAGGATATGTGAATCATACAATTCCCGATTACCAAGTAAGTGCTTTATTAATGGCGATTTACTTTAAAGGATTAAATAATCACGAGATTAATGCATTAACAAGTGCGATGCTTCACAGTGGGGAAGTAATTGATCTATCGAGTATTCCAGGGATAAAAGTAGATAAACATTCAACAGGTGGTGTGGGAGATAAGACAAGCCTTGTTGTTGCGCCTTTAGCCGCAAGTTTTGGTATTAAAATGGCGAAGATGAGTGGTAGAGGATTAGGTCATACTGGTGGTACTTTAGATAAAATTGAGTCCATACCAGGCTGTACAGTTGATGAAACAAGTGAGAGATTTTTTGAACAAGTAAAAGATATTGGCCTTGCGATTATTGGGCAAACAAAAAACATCACTCCAGCTGATAAACTCTTATATGCACTTCGTGATGTTACAGGAACTGTTGAACAAGTTGGTTTAATTGCTTCAAGTATTATGTCAAAGAAACTTGCAAGTGGTGCGGACCATATTGTACTGGATGTAAAAGTTGGAAAAGGTGCTTTTATGAAGGACATAAAAAGCGCAGAAATACTAGCTAAGACAATGGTACAAATAGGGAGTGATTTTAAAAAGGATACCGTTGCTACTCTTACTTCTATGGAACAACCACTTGGTAGAGCAATTGGAAATTCACTGGAAGTGATTGAAGCAATTGAGACCTTAAAAGGAAGAGGACCCAGCGACTTTAATGAACTTTGTATTACATTAACGAGTGAAATCTTGTTAGTTGCAAAACTTGCGAAAACAGAGGCGGAAGCAAGAAATATGGTTGAATCTCATATCAAGGACGGAAGTGGACTTGAAAAGTTAAAAGAAATGATAACTTATCAATCCGGGAATCCTTTGGTGATAAATGATTATTCCTTATTTCCACAAGCTAATGAGTGTATTGAATTAACCTATGTTGAAAAAGATACAAGTTATGTGGAATCAATCGATGCTTTAGCCATTGGGGAAGCCGCAATGAAACTGGGTGCAGGAAGAAGTGTAAAAGATGCAACAATTGATCCGGCTGTGGGTATAGTATTAAATAAGAAAGTCGGGGATAAAGTAGAACAAGGCGAAGTAATTGCTCGTATTTATACAAATGGTAAGAATACAGAAGATGCAATAAAACAAGTTCGAAATGCATACATAATGTCCAAACAAGTTATAGCTCCTCCGAAATTAATACTAGAAACAATAAGAAAATAAAAAAAGGACCATTCAATAAAAGTACAATTGTACTTTTATTGGTGGTCTTTTTATTATTTTTATTCTGTATAGATGGTTGCAATATTTATTAAAGCATCCACCATTTTTAAAGCATCATCACAATCCAAGTATTCATAGATGCCGTGGTAGTTTTCACCACCCGTTCCTAGATTGGGTGTAAGAATACCTGAGAAGCTTAATCTTGCTCCATCGGTTCCCCCACGGATGGGGTCAAAGTGAGAAGTTATTCCGGTTCTCAGAAGTCCTTTTACCGCATTCTCAAGTACAATTGGATTTTTCATAATTTGGTCTTTCATATTGTAGTAACTATCTTTCATTACTAAATCAACTGTTTTTTCTTTATATACTTGATTAATATAATTTTGAATCGATACAAGCATTTCTTTTTGTTTGTTAAATTCGTTTCTATCGTGATTTCTTACAATGTAGGATAGAGTTGTTTTTTCACAACTTCCCTCCATATGAATCAAATGAAAGAATCCTTCATAACCTTCTGTTAAAGATGGAACCATGTTCTTTGGTAGCATAGAGTTAATTTCCATTGCGATAAGGGCAGAATTCACCATTTTGTTTTTTGCACTTCCGGGGTGAATTGTTTTACCATGGATGGTATATGTTGCACTACAGGCATTAAAGTTTTCATATTCAATGGTATCGATATCTCCCCCATCCAAAGTATAAGCAAGAGAACATCCTTTTTCCTTATAATAGTCAAAATTAAAATGTTCGGTTCCCCTTCCTACTTCCTCATCGGGTGTAAAAGTAATTAGAATATCCGGATGGGGAATAGTTGAAGCCTTTATTAATTTTTCAATAAAAGAAACGATGATTGCAATTCCCGCTTTGTCATCCGCTCCTAAGAGTGTATTGCCACTGGTTGTAATAATTGTATGGTTTAGGGCTTTTTTAAGATTTGGAAAGTCTTGTACTTTCATTACAACATTATTTCCTAATTCAATATCTTTACCATCATAGTTTTCTATAACATTTGGTAAAACATCTTTTCCCGAGGTTTCGGTTGCGGTATCCATATGGGCAATAAAGCCAATAGGAGTTCCTGGTTTATTTCCTTTTATAAAGGCATAAACATAACCAAATTCATCTGTAAATACCTCTTTTACCCCCATCTCTTGAATTTCTTTTACAAGGTAGGTTGCAAGAAGTTTTTGTTTCATTGTAGATGGGCTTGTATTACTATCATCCTTTGATTGAGTATCAAAGGCTACATATTTTAAAAATCTTTGTATTAAATCCATAATAATTCCTCTTTTCTTAATATTTATTATACCATACAAGTATTCTTTTCGCATTTTAATTGATAATTTAATAAAAAAGGTATATAATATTAAAGATAAGAAAATCAATATATGTTTTTTTATTATTCAAATAAGAGATTTGAATAATATTGGTTTAAAGGAGTAACATGAATAATAAATTTGTAGTGATTTCAGATGGGTCATGTGATTTGACCGATGATGAAATTCGCGATTTAGACATTACGTATGTTCCATTTTATGTCACTTTTGATGGAAAGAATTACATGAAGGAAAAAGTGGATATCAGTGCTCCTGATTTTTATCAGAAGATGATTGATAATCAAAAAGTATATCCAAAGAGTTCAACACCGACAACGGTGGATTATGAAAATGCATTTATGCCTTTTGTAGAAGCTAATATGCCCGTTTTATGCTTATGTATTACTTCTAAGTTTAGTGCATCTTATTCAACCGCAATGCTTGCAAAACAAACAATTCTTGAAAAGCATAAAGATGCTGTAATTGAAGTTTTAGATACACAAGTGAATACTGTTTTACAAGGATTATTAGTAGAAGAAACTTGTAAATTAAGAGATGCTGGAAAAACACTCGAGGAAGCACTAGCAATTATTAAAACTAAAATTCCAACGGGAAGAATTTTCTTTACCATTGGCAACCTTGATTATTTAAATAAAGGTGGGAGAATTGGAAAACTAGCTTTAATCATTGGGGACAAGTTACACATTCGTCCAATGATAGAACTTAAGAATGGTGATATTTCTGCTCGTGGCATAACGTTTACGAGAAATCGCTCCATATTAAAAGTTTTAAGCCTTGCTAAGAAATATTTTGAAGATCATGCGTATGATTATAAGAACTATCGGTTTGTTGTAGGATATGGGAATGATTGTGAAGAAGGTAAGAACTTCTTATCGAAAGTTCAAGAATTATTTAAAGACATTTCGGTTAAATTAGAACAAATTGGTGCAACTATCTCTGTTCATACAGGGCCAAATCCTTTAGGACTTGCCTTTATCGAAAAGTTTTAGATGAATAAACGAGTTGATTTCAACTCGTTTATTTTAATATTGGAAAGAATTGTTCTTATGTATCGATAACCTTATAAAAACTTATTTATGAAGGCTTGATGATCAATTAGATGGTTTAAAAATTCTGTTTGTTGCTATTTATACTAGTGTTTATAAGTATTTAACAAGTGCCTAGTACCAAGAATTTTAATTTTGATGATAATGGATTATCTAAAAATCAAAAAGTTTATGCATTTTAGTGCAAAAACTTTTGTTTTTATAAAGTTTATGCATTCTAGTACAAAAACTTGACATTTTCAAAAGATAATGTAATACTATAATAAATAGGAGGGAAACTATCTTTTGGGTTTTTGTAACCGCGATACCGGTCATACACTTGAAAATGTCGTATGTTTCGAACTTTTTACGACGTGGGTTCGATGTTGCTTTTTGTAAAATAGACTCGCAAGAAGTGGACTTCATTGCAACTAATGCCTCTATTAAAACGTATATTCAGGTCGCAGAATCGATGACGAGTGAAGATGTCCGTGAGCGTGAACTCTCGCCACTTTGTAAAATCAATGACAATTATGAGAAAATTGTCTTGTCTTTAGACAGCGGATTAAATCAATCTTATGATGGTATTCAATCAATAAATATCATTGAGTGGTTACTTGGCGAATAATGACATAAGTATTACTTCACTATGTCTGGTTGATTACTAATTGAAAAGGTAGAAATCATTGATTTCTACCTTTATTATTTTGTTTATTTTTTTTTATAATAGCAAATTCCAAGTAAATGATCTTCATACATTTTTTGATAACAGTAGGTGTTTGATCTTGAGAAACCTTCAAACTCTACAAGTTTTGAGTTGTTGGGAGTTGCTTTACTTGCTAAATCTATATAATAGTCAAAGAATCTTTTTGGGAAAACTTCACTTAAGTGACCGGTTAAGAAGTTTTCAAAATTTAGTTGCTTTACTCTTTCTAACATTTTTATATAAGTAGGAACGGGTGTTGATTCTTTTAAGAACATCCAGATATTCGAGATTGCGGCATCAGCAGTTAGTAAGAATTTTTGTTCTTTTAGTAATAAGCCGATACTTCCTTTTGTATGACCTTCCATAGGAATTATTTGTATAGTAATATTTCCTAAATCAATTTCTTTATTTAGATCAAGAGAATAGGTATTATCGATATTTGCATTTACATATTCCTCTTTTGAAATATAAGATGTTGTTAAACCTTTGGATAATGCTTTTTCAAAATCTTTTGTTCTTATTTCTTTGGTGTTGTTTTCTTTATACAATTTGTAATCAATAGGGTTTATATAAACCTTTGGAAATTGATAGTTACCTGATGTATGATCCATATGGCCATGACTGTTAATTACGATATAGGGAGTTTTTACGATGGAATCAATAAGTTTTTTGGTATCACTTAAGCCGTATCCGGTATCAAATAAGATAGCAAGGTTGCATCCTTCAATTAATGTGAAGTTAACTCCCATAGGATCTCGGAAGTGAGTAATATTATTTGTAGGTTTGGTGAAGGTATAATAGGGTATGTTTTTATCCATTGGCTAGTTTCTCCTTTAAATGTGTAATGTTTCTCACCCATTTGCCTTTACGGACTAATAGAAGCCCAAATATGAACTTTAATACATCTAAGCCTGTAATTATTAAGTATATAAATACAAGGGGCAAATTGGTGGTTAAAATGAGTATATAGCATAGAGGTACATAGATAGACCACATAACTACCGCATCAAAGATTAAAGTAGTTAAGGCCTCACCTCCGGTTTTTAATGTCATATAGAAGAGTGTTACAAGGCAGTGTGCCCACATAAATACACCATAGATTCTCATAAGAGTAGTTGCAAGTAGTTTTTGGGATGCATTTACTTCTTTAAATAGAAAGGGGATAAAACCCGATGTAAGAATTAATAGAATTCCACCTATAACGGTAGATACAATTCCCATGAAGTAAAGCTTCCGATTGGTTTCTTTTGCTTTTTGAAATTCGTTATTACCGAGTGCCGCTCCTACCATTACTCCGATTGCAATTGAGAGGGCTTGGAAGATGATATCAAAGATGTTACTCATAGTATTAACAATTGATAAAGCAGATAATACTCCTTCTCTTTGGGAATACCCCAAAGAGATAGAGATAATTCCTCCTGCCCAAAAGATTTCATTGATAAATAAAGGGATTCCTTTTTTTAAGATGGCATTTTGAAGAGATTTATCAATTTTAAAATCTTTAAACGCCCCCGTACAAAATACAAGTTTGTTTTTGTGACTTACAACGATTAGTACAATGGTTTCAACTAGTCTTGCAAGAATTGTTGCAAGAGCAGCTCCTACAACCCCCATACTAAAAGTATAGATAAGTAGGTAGTTAAATACAATATTTGTAATGAGTCCCGCAATTCCTGCCCGTATGGCGTATTTGGCGTTCCCTGTTTCACGGAGGGAAGAGGTATAAGAGAAGCCATAGGCGTAGGGAATAAGGCTGATTAGGATTAGTTTAAAGTAAGTACTTCCTTGGGATAGAATTTCTGCATTCTCTAAGTCATTATGGCAAAATAGATATATCATATCTTTACCAAAGAAATAGAAGATAGGAAAAACAATTACAATAAAGATTGTGATTAATACAAGTTTAAAACGAAAAGATTGTTTTAAATGAGTATCATCTTTGGCTCCCATAAACTGTTGAATAAATATACCGGCACCTTCCATTACACCAAAGATGGCAATATCTATAAAGAAGGTTAATTGGTTTGCTGCGTAAACTCCCGACACTGCGGAGTTTGAAACACTTCCTACCATAAAGTTATCGACAAAGCCGACAAAGAAGGTAATAAAAGATGTGATGATAACGGGTAAAGCTACTGAAAAGAACTTTTTCAAAAAGCTTTTGTTTGGAATAAATGTTTTAATAAATGAATTCATATTGTCCTCAATTTTCATAAGTAATAATTTCATCAATTGTCATATCTTCTTTACGCATTTTTATATCTAAATTAATTCTAGATTTGGGAAGACACGCAATTGTATGGATATGGGAATGCTTTAGTGATAACATAAAGTTATCATAATACCCCATTCCTCTACCAAGCCTTTGCAAGGTATGTGATACGCCAACACATGGAACAAATAACAACTCGATGGCATCGTTTGGTATGCACGGGCAATGGTTATTTGGTTCCATGGTATGATAGATACCAGGTACTAAATCCTTAATAGAATTAACAAGATAGTATTTAAGAGTGTTTTCTTTGATTCTTGGAAATACATATATCTTATCTTTAAATAAAGTCATTAAATCCATTAGGTCTACTTCGCTTTTCAAGGGATAATAAAGACCAATGATTTTGGAATTCAAAAAGGATTGATTTGATTTTAGTAACTCAATGTACTCCTGTCCTTTTAGAATCTCTGGGTAATTTTGTAATATGATTTTTCTTGCTTCATTTTTTGTCATAAAGTCCTGTCCTAATATGGTATCTAAAATAATTAAAAAAGTAATCATTTACTTATTCTTTTTAATCATTTTTACTTTTGTCGTATATTATATATAATACCATATTTGCATAACAAAGGCAACTTAAAGAACTTATACAATAACTCCTTTAAGGAAGGCTTAGTAATTATTAAAAAAAGAATATTTGAACATAACTTTTGAAATTGAAATATCAATAACCTTGAAAAAATGAAAACGTTTTGATATACTTAATATAAGAATTATAGATGAAATTTAAAAGAAATTAGGTTATTAAAATGATATATTACAAAAGTATGAATGAAGAAAATTTGGGGGAAGTGGTAAAAGCGTATGTGAATTACTATAACACCTATGAAGATGGATGTTGGAAAATGGATAATGCCTATAAAAGAATCCATCAAATATATTCTATGGAAGATTCAATGTGTTTACTTCAGTATGAGGAGAATCAATTTATAGGGTTTGTTATTGGTTATTATAAAGAGTATGATGATTTATGTATATATTATTTGGAAGAGATTGTAATACTTCATGATTATCAATCGAAAGGGTATGGAACTAAACTAATAGAAGAGATTGAAAGAAGAAACAAAGAAAAAGGGGTTACTCATATGGATCTAACAAGTGTGAATGATAGTCATCATATTCATTTTTATGAAAAACTAGGTTTCAAGAAATGTAATAATCTATTACTATATTCAAAAATAGGTGAATAAGGATATTCAAAAATAGGTGAATAAGGATATCAGATAAAATAGAGGTGAAATATGGATAAAGTGATTTTAAAAGGGAATATTTGTTATAGTGAATCAAAAGATAAAATCGTAACTATAAAAAATGGATATATAGTTTCTATTAATGGGGTTGTGCAAGGAGCATATGAGAATCTACCTATGGAATACACAAATGATGAAGTCCTTGATTATAGTGATAAATTAATCATCCCTGGGATGATTGATTTACATATTCATGCTCCACAATATGCATTTTGTGGGTTTGGAATGGATTATGAATTAATTGAATGGTTAAATAAAGAAACCTTTGTAGAGGAAGCAAAATATAAAGATTTAACTTATGCAAATAAAGCATATACAATGTTTGTAGATGCCCTAAGAAAAAGTGCAACAACGAGGGCCTCTATTTTTGCGACGATTCATACCGATGCAACGATACTTTTAATGAAACTATTAAATGAGACAAGACTTATTACTTATGTGGGTAAGATTAATATGGATAGAGAATCACCTGTTGCATTAACAGAACATGACGCCCTTGCTTCCGCATTCGATACGTTCCGTTTTATTAACTCTGTAAATAACAAGTATGATCGAACATTTCCAATTCTAACTCCGAGGTTTATACCAAGTTGTTCAAATGAATTACTAAATGAACTAAGTGAAATACAAAGAACTTATAATCTCCCGTTACAATCCCATTTATCAGAAAACCCTGGGGAAGTAGAATGGGTAAAAAGTCTTAGACCCGATGCAAGTTTCTATGGAGATGCTTATGAAAAATATGGTTTGTTTGGAAATATCTTAGGTACCAAATATAAT
>CAYYTE010000020.1:0-14434 GCA_964474685.1 uncultured Staphylococcaceae bacterium
ACGGATATGAAACCGGAATATCTACTTCAATATGCTATGTTTGCAGATGTATATGCAAAAAAGATTAAGGGGATTAAAAACCCAAAATGTTATCTTTTAAATATTGGGACTGAACCACATAAAGGAAGAGATTTTGAAAGACAGTCTTTTGAACTATTAAAAAACTCGAGTTTAAACTTTTGTGGGAATTTAGAACCTTCTTCGATTTTAACAAGTGATGCAGATGTAATCATTACGGAAGGCTTTACTGGGAACATTGCGATGAAAACTTTAGAAGGCACCGCAAAAGCAATTAGTGGAGCGTTGAAGGAAGATATTAAGTCTTCTATATCTGGTAAAATTGGTTACTTATTTATGAAGAAAAACTTGAAGCATTTTAAAGAGCGTTTTAATACAGAAAAAGTAGGCGGAGCAATGGTATTTGGTGCCGATGGTGTTGTAGTTAAGGCTCATGGAAATAGCCACGCTTTTGCTTTCAAAAATGCGATTTTCCTTGCTCAAAGGGTAGTAAGTGCAAATATCATTGATGAGATGCGGACATATCTTGAACAAAATCCTATTGTCCTTGAGGAGCGTGTAAATGAATAGAGCGCTTTTACAATCGATTCTTAGTAAGTATAATATAATCTTAAAGGATGACTCCTATATGGAAATTGCTCTAACCCATTCTTCGTATGCAAATGAGCATCACTTAATTTCTAATGAACGAATTGAATTTCTAGGAGATGCGGTATTAGGACTATTAGTTGCTGAATATATATATAAAACCTTTGAGAACTTTCAAGAAGGTCAAATGAGTAAACTTAGAGCAACGTATGTATGTGAAGAAGCAAATGCGGAATATGCAAGAAATGTCGGTGTTGATAAACTTTTACTATTGGGTGTTGGTGAAGAAGCATCGGGGGGGAGAAATAGACAAGCAATCATTAATGATGCTTTTGAGGCTTTCTTAGGGGCTATTTATTTATCCAATGGAACAGGTGATGTGAAGAAGATTCTTGCAGTTGAGGTATTCCCCCATATTAAGAGTTTAGATGATAAACAGTTTATTGACTTTAAATCGAAACTTCAAGAGTGCTGTCAAGCAGAGTCTAAGACTTCTCTTGAATATCGTTTAATTGAACAATCGGGTCCTCCTCATGACCGTACTTTTGTGATTGCGGTTTATCTAGAAGGATTAATGCTTGGAAAAGGTGTTGGTCGTACCAAAAAAGAAGCTTCGCAAAAAGCAGCTGAGGTTGCTTTAACTAAACTCGCACTACCAAAGAATGCATAGCATACTTGTAATTCTATGTGATTGGATCCTTATAGAAAATTATTGTTATAAATAGAACATCATTTGATGTTCTTTTTGTTTTCTAATAATTCGATAGAAATATTTTTAAGATTTTAGTAACTTGAATCCAGTTGCTTTTTTCTTTTTATCTTACATCTTTAGCAATAATTAATAATATGAATAATATTATATTCGTATCTCCTTATTCATTGGTCGTTTTAATGAATTCTGTTGGGAAGAATATATATAGTTGTTTAGAATATATAACAATTTTTGTGATTTCACTTTTTTTAAAAAATTATGTTTTTTGGTAATAAAATATATTACTTTTTTGTAGTCTTTTCTCTTTTCAAAAAATTGTTCTTGTGGTATAATTATAAAACAAGGGAGGCGCTCTTTATGAATGAAAATAAAAATGAATCTATTGATAATAAAGAAGTATCAAGTGATGCAAATATGAATCAAAAGAGCCACAATAGCTCCCAAACAAAAAAACATATTTTAATTACTTGGTTAATAGCAACAGGTGTCCTTTTTACCCTGTTTTTAATCAATATTTTCATTATTAAATTTGATATGGGATTAAATTCTAAGTTGGATAATTTCTTACATCCGAGTGATTCACTCAAGCCTTGGAATCAATATGCCTATTACATAATGATAGCTTTAACTGTTTTTTCTTTTATTAAGCTTATATTTACTTTTGTTTATAATTCGAAAGGGAATCATCCTATTCTCGTACTTTTAAGTCTTTTTGAAATTGTTATTTTTTCAATTGCCTTTATACTGCTACAATACCCTCTTTATAACTTTAGTATTACAAACTTTATTTTGCAATCAATTGGAATTGTTGTAGTTGCTATCTTTTTATATAGTTTTACAAAACATAAAAATGAAGATATCTTTCAATTATGTTTTAGTTCTTGTTTGTTTATTGCTAGTGTAATACTTTGGATTACTAATCTATTATTTATAAAAGAATCCTTATTTACCTTTATGTATTCAAGCCTTTGTATTTTATTTACGTTCTTAAAAATGGTTTTTAAAAGAGGAGATAAGAATCAACTAAATTGTATTCGGAAAATAATAGAATATGTTTTTATTGGTTTTATGGTTGTACTTGCAATTATAGATATGCCAATTATCACTTCTTTAGAAAAGTATTATTTAATTGAGTATTCATTGCCTTTAATACTATCTTTAATTCTATTAAGAATCTTATTTGTTATAAAAAGAATATCGAATCATCACATATGGGATTTAATATTATTTTGCTTTATGGGTATTACTTTAGGAGTTTATTTCTTTTTCCTACTAGGTGAACATTTACCGCTTGCTCGATTGATTGTTTTTTGTTTCTTGAGTGTTCTCTTTACTGTTTTGTATACCCATTATTTATCTAAAAAGAATCAAGCTTTTTTAGCTTTATCTGCGGGTAGTTTAATTGTTAATTTAATATTTGCTATAAAAGAATTGCAATCACTATTTGTGAATTCACCAATTTTTTGTTCGGTTGCTATTCCTTCAATGGTGATGTTTGTTTTAGCTCCAGTTATGTATAATTGGATTTCTAAAGCTTCGAGGAATTTTGAGATATGCTTAATTTTAGAAGTAGGTGTAGCACTCATATCCACAGTATTATTAGTTGTTTTTAAGAAAGTGCTTTGTTTAAATGTTGTATATCTATTACTCGTTTGTTTTGCGCTTTCAATTGATATATACAATCATAAACATAATTTATTTAAGAATAATTCACTACAAATTTTGTTTCTTCGTTTATTGGAAGGCTTAATTGTTTGTTGTATAGGATATTTCAATTTATTTAAGGGTTCTTTCTATGAAGGAATTCGAGATGTATTGATTACTTGTTCCATTATCTTTATGAACTATGAAGTAGTAAGATATATCGAAGTGAAAAGAAAAAAAGAATTTTGGGTTGTTCGGGTTATCCCAGTATTATTTCTTAGTTTAGTATTTACAATTGTTTGTTTATTATTTAATTTTAACGAAAGTTTTTTACAAGCATTTATTGTTGAAGCAATTGTCTTTGTCTATTCATTAGTTGAAACGGTTGTTTTCTATAAAGATATTGATGCTTCTGATTATGGCTATATACCACTTATATCAAGTATTGTTAGTTTAATTATTAGTGTTGTCTTATTATATTTCATAAAGTGAGGGTTGTTAAATGAATTACATGTATAAATTAATATCATCAGGAGTGATTTCCTTTAATGATACATTGATCGAAAATTATCAATTAATTGGATTATCTGAATTAGAGTCAATGATTCTTTTGAAACTTAGTAATTATTCAAAGACAAAGAATAGTTATTTGTGTGTTTCTGACCTTAAAAAAGAGGTTACAATATCTGAAGAAGAATTATCCAATCTTATATTTTCACTTGTACAAAAAGGTTATATTAATTTATCGATGAATAATTTAGGAACAGAAGAGTTTTCATTAGACCCAACTTATGAAAAATTAGGTAACTTGTTAAATGAATTAAAGATTGCTTCGGATTGCAATCCCAATGAAGATGTAAATGCATTAAGTAATCGTGAGGAATTAATTCGTAAACTTGCTATGTATATTGAAGCCACTCTATCTAGATGTGCGAATGAACAAGATTTGCAATATATTAATATGTGGGTGGATAAAAATTATACTTTTGATGAAATGAAGGATGCAATCTTAGAAAGTGCGAAAGCAAAAAAAGCACATATTAAGTATGCGGATGCGGTTTTAACAAGTCGCCATCAAGTAAGGGAAAGTGTAGAACCAGATCCGGAAATTCAAAGATTGTTACAAAATGTATATGTTAAAAAAAGATATTAAAGATAATTTAATTGTTGAGTTAACAAAACTATTTCCTAATGCTCATTGTGAACTTGTTCATCATAATGATTATGAGATGCTTGTTTCCGTTATGTTATCTCAACAAACTACAGATGAAGCGGTGAATAAAGCAACTCCGGAATTGTTTAAACGATATCCTACGATTCAATCTCTTTCGGTTGCTAAAACAAGTGATGTATATGCCTATATTTCAAAACTAGGGTTAGCTAAGACGAAATCCTTACATTTAGTTACGATGGCAAATCAAGTCATTCATGAGTTTCATGGTAGGATTCCTAATACAAAAGAAGAACTTGAAGAATTAGCGGGGGTTGGTCGCAAAACCGCAAATGTATTTTTGTCTGAGGTTTATAAAATTCCTTGTTTTGCGGTAGATACTCATGTTGAAAGAGTTACAAAAAGGTTAGATTTGGTTAATGCTTCCTCGACACCATTACAGATTGAAGCTATTATGACGTCTCTTTATCCTAAGAGTGAATGGATTGATCTTCATCACAAATTAATATTCTTTGGGCGCTACTTTTGTACCGCAAGAAATCCTAAATGTGATGAGTGCCCTTTTAAGACGTGTTCACATAAACTTCAAAAAGAGTTGTAATTTAAAATAAATTTGTTGATTTTGTTTTTTAAATGTAATTAATTAATTATCATGATTGACAATTCTTTAAAAAAAGTGTATAATATAAGTAATATGATAAAAGCAAAACTAGAGTGATCTAGTGACGCAATACTATAGGGCCTCAAGAGGTAGCCAGTTGCCATTTAAGTGTTTCGCTCGTAAGTAGTAAAACGTTAGATGGCAATTTTTTATTTTTTAAGAATGGAGGAACATTATGAAACCAAAAACAAGATTACTCGCATCACTATTTGCATTAACTTGTGCTTTTTTGTTGGTTGGTGTAATGATGTTTGCCTGGTTTGTTCAATCGACTTATACTGAAGGAAATGATATATCCATTGATGTAAAAGGGTTTGACGCAACCATTGAGATGATGTATTTTAATCCGGATACGAATAATTGGGAAGATGTCAATAATAAGTATAATGAGGCATGGAGTACTTGTACTTTTACTTCTTTAGTTCCGGGGGATTGTATTACTTATCGATTAAAAGTATCTACTACTAGTAACTCTGAAATAAGGTATAATATGGTTTTAAATGATTTTTCATTGTACCATTCTTCTACTAATGAGTTTAATTTAAGTGCAGAGAATTTACTTGTTCAATCAAAGAACTTAACTGGTTTAACAACGAATGCTACAAACTTTTATATTAGTAATGCTTTTCGAATTAGTATGGTGGAAGTTTTATCGCTTGAAGAAGCTAATAATCAAGCGGCTCTTACTAGTGATTATAAAGACTCAACAGGGCTTGGATTAGGTAAGACTTTCTCATATGTTAGTGATAATAAAACTTATTCAAATACATTGAATTTGATTCAACAAGCAACCACTGGTGTAAGTAGTTCTCAAGATAATTATTGGATTATTAAAGTTTATTATGATCCTATTCTTCATGATTCATATGTGTTTCCTGAAGTATCTTTGCAAGCTTTAAAGATTAATCAGTTTCAATTGATAGCGGGATAGGTGAAAATATGAAGAATAAAAAAATTCGCCTACTTTGTCTTATGCTATTATTATTTACAGTGATATTCACTTCTACAACTTATGCTTGGATGATTTCGGTAAAGAATATTCCTTCGATATCTTTTGGAACTAGTGTCTTAAAGTATCAACTACAAGGAGCTTTTAATGATTCGAGTTATATCGTACCAGGAGAAGAACTTATTACTACTCCTTTTGTACTTATAAATAGTTCGACAGTACCAAGTGAATTAAGAGTAAAGATAACCTATGAATATGTTTTAAATGAAAGTCCTGAAAGTGAGTTATTTACCTCTTTAAACCTTGATTCATCATCAAATAAAGTTATGATGGGGGTAGTGGATAATAAATGGAAATACCTTAGCGATTATTGGTATTATGAAGGAGTTGAAGTTTCAAGTGATGGAAAATACATCATCCCCGCTTCTAATGTTACTCCTACAACTTTAGATTTACTTTCTTCTTTGAGTTATAAAGGAAACAAAGTAGGGAATGATTATCAAATGAAATCATTGAAAGTTGTTTTAAAATTTGACGCAAAACAAGCAAAGAATGTTACCTGGGATGAAATTACTACATTAAGTATAGTTATTATATAATTAGATTTAAATAATTTATTGAAAGGAATTATTATTATGAATAAAAAAATCGTTTTATCAATTATTTCTATTTTTGCCTTAGTGCTTTTATTATTTACTACTACCTATGCTTGGTTAACATCAACGGGTAAAAAAGAAAACACCTATACCATTGGAAAGGTGAGTTATACTTTTAATGGTAGTTTTGTTACAAAGGGTAATACTGAGTATATTGTTCCGGGTGAACCTTTAGTAGGGACTAATTTTTCAATTGATAATGCTTCTACTGTTGCTTCAAACTGCCGGGTAAAGGTAGAGTTATCCTTAAATGGAACCGCGTGTCCTTTAACAACAAATACAGGTTTAGTATTTACGGATGCTTCAAATTACTTCTTAGTTACAACGGGTAGCGCTACTTGGGTACTTGATAATGGTTATTTTTATTATGGTGGAACGAGCGAATCAGGTAATGGTAAAATTAACGCAAATGCGACTATTCCTGAAACAGCTCAAAACATTATCACCTCGATTAAACTAAATGGTGCAACAGTAGGTAATACTTTTGCTACAAAAGCTGTTTCAATTAAAATTACCCTTCAAGCAAAACAAGCGGATTATGTAACTTGGGCAGATTTAGCAAGTACTTCATTTAATTGGGAAACAGGAATTTAATAATGAAAAAAACCTTTAAAATAGGATTATATATTCTAGAGGGTTTTGTTTCTCTAGTACTCGTTCTTCATATCCTATTTTATCTTTGTGGGATTCGCTTCTATATTGTGTTAACTCCTTCGATGCAATCCGTATATCCCGTAGGAACGCTTCTTTATGATAAGTCTGTGAAAGACTTGAATGCAAGTGATTTTCATGTGGGTGATGATGTTACTTTTCTTACGGATTCAAATCTGGTGGTTACGCATAGAATTGTTGCTTTAGATATGGAATCGAACTTAATACAAACGCAAGGTGTCGAAAATGAAACACCCGATGGCTGGATTACACCTTCTTCTGTTATTGGAAAAGTAATTATTGGGATTCCTATTCTTGGAAGTGTAATTCATTTCTTTCAAAATATCTACATATGGATAATGATTATACTTATTATTGCAATTTGTTTTGTCGTAAAAAAACTTAAACAAGAACTTAAAAAGAAATCGAATTAATTACTGATTGGAGGTAACAATTGTGAAGAAAAAACTTTATTTATTTTTAGCACTCATACTTTTATTCTCTCTTCTTGTTACTTCTACAGTAGCTTATTTAACAAGTAGTAAAAATATATCTAAAGACTTTATTATTCATTCGAATATTGATGCCTTAATTACAGAAACGGATGAGGCTGGTAATGTTACGAATGGAGTGAATAATGCTTTAAATATTTCGATAAGAGATTTAGTATATCTTGATTTTCAAAAAGACGTTGTAGAGGATAAGTATGGTGTGTTAAATGATTTAGCAACTATACGCACTTTTTCAATTACAAGTCAAACAGATTTAGCATTTTATCCTAGAGTATCGGTAGTTTCTAATAATGTTGAAGTCGAAAATATTCCGGGATTAATTTACCTAATCATTAATGATACCACCACTGTGGATTATAAGGCATTATTTTCGACAATGTTTACGGGTTTATCTACAACAAATGAATATCATCAAGCGATTGATAGTTATAACCTTAAGCAATTTAAAAATATATTTCAAAATGTTATGGGGCAAAATGCAAATATAAAATTTCGTTTGGTTGTATGGGGTGACTACGACAGTCTTTCTACTTTGCAAAAAGAAAATTATGAGACTTTGTCTTTCAATTTTGTTTTGAAATTTAAGTGTATTCAATATATTTATAACGAGGAGGCTACTTATGAAGAATCGTAGGATTAGGGCCTTAGTTATTACTATTTCTATTGTATTTACTATTATTGTATGTGGAACACTTGCTTGGCTTATGTATGAATTAAATGCATCAACGCAAGTTAGTCCTGGTAATTTTGATATTACTTTTAAAGCATCTTTTAAAGATGGAGAAACAATCTTATGTGAAGATGCGGTATTAGACCCGAAGGCATATGATACGACTCGGAAAGTTCTATATATGAATGGTTCGAGTGTTAAAGAAGATACATCGGATCATTATTACATTGAAAACTTTCATTTGTCTTTAACAATTACACCTTTTATTGCTTGTCGTGTTCGTATTAAATTAAACGATGAATGGTTAAAAACTATTACTTATAAAGCTACCGGTCAAACAAAAACGGAATCAATTGAGCGAAGTGGAGAAATTTTATTTCCTTACACTTTAAATGATTCTTGGTTTTATGATGATAAAACAAATTATATATATTATAAAGGTTATTTAAAGAAGAGTAGTGTACCAACAACGTATGAGATAATAACCGGTGGAAAGGGGACATTTACAAGAAACATTTCAACATTAAAAGAATCTATTCTTGTAACTGCTTCTTTATCTGCTCTTGCGGTTCAAGCCAATAGGTATCAAGAGATTTGGGGGATTGACACATATCCCACATATACGAGTAGAGTTACACCAAGGCTTTTTCTACCTTGTGCTACTTCGTTAGAAATAAGAAAGAAAGGAAATAAATAATATGAAAAAATATGGTTTTTTATGGACGAAAAGATTTTTTTCTATGTTGTTTTGTTTCCTCTTTTTATTTGTTTTCTTTGTTACAACGATTCATTTATCAGGGAAATCCGATGACGATATCTATACATCCGCATCTTCTAAGGTGTGGTCGACGAATTTAACGAATATTTCAAGCGTAGTTCGTGAGGATGGTATTATTGAAAAATACATTCCAATGAGTGAGTTTGTTACATCTACCTATCAAGTATTAGATCCTACTACCATTTATGCCAATCACAATGTTGTTGCAACAGATACTGTATATATTGGTATTGCTACCGCAAGTGAACTTTTTGCAATGAGTATTTGTTGTAACGATGCTACCTATAAGACGAGCTATTTAAATAAGAACTATATCTTAATGGATAATATTGATTATAATGATATTGCTTCTGTGTCCAATCAATACTTTATGCGGCCAATTGGTTGGGATATTCCAAATAATGAAGCTGGAAATGGAACATCCAATACATATTTTCAAGGTACGTTTGATGGACAAGGCTTTACTATATCGAATATGTATTATGAACAAATTACGGATGAGACTATATCACCTGATGGAATGAGATACCCAACGAAATATCCAACTCTTGCTTATTACTCAATGTTTTCAGTTGTTGGAAATAGTGGTACAATCAAAAATTTAGGATTTGTTAACCCTATCATGTTGCAAGCAAGTGTCATTGGGGACTATATGATCTTTGCTTCCGCATTAGTAGGTGAAAACTTTGGTACAATCGACCATGTCTATGTAGAAGATAACCGACCTGCTAAAAAAGCCGGGTTGATTGCGGATGGTGGATTCAACATTTCTTACTTACTTTCTGTAAATGATGGAATTGTTAAAGATTGTTATGTTTACACCAAAATGATAGCGAGTGATAACGTATTATACAATATGGTTCAAACGGTTCTATTTACAAATCGTGGAACCCTTGAGAATGTTTTCTTTTATCATTCGAGTGATACTACTCCTCAAACGACAATCACCGGTATTACATCTTTAGAAGATGAAGCGGAGTTTTTATCAAATGCTTACTTCCGAGTAGATAATGGATGGTTCTCGAATACAACTTATGCAAAAGAAGGGGTTGTTGTTGATAATGATTTAAAACTATCACGTCCTATCCTTCGGGGATTACATAGAAATACGAATAATGGTTATTGGATGATTTCAAGTGGAGCAGATTTTAGTTATTTCTCATATCTACTAGAACACTCAGGAAACTTCCGTAATGCAAACTTTGAACTTGATAAAACCATTGATTTGAATAGTGTGGCACCTTCTACCTATCAATTAATGACTTCTTCGTTTAATGGGGTATTTACGAGTGGTACATTAGATACTACCTATTCGGTAAAAACAGTGGATAATACAGTTCTTCAAACAAATTCAATCTTAAATGCTCAAGTTATTTCTGGACAAACACTAAATGGTTACAGGAATTATGGATTATTTCCAATTGTTTCGGGTACTATTTCGAATATTAACGTTTTAAATGCTAAGGTGTCCGCACTTGACTTATCTGATTCTATTAACTATAGTGATACGTACAATTTTGGAATCTTAGCTGGTTCCATTGATGGTGGTACTGTTAAGAATGTTCAAACATCTGGGGTAATATCTTTGGATATTACAAACACTGAGATAGGTAAAATTAATGCGGGGGGACTCGCTGGTCTTGCAACGAATGATTCTACGATTAACTCTTGTGTTACGAGTGGTAGTATTACACACTCGGTTGGAACTTCTTTTGATAGTCAAATGACAGATTCTTGCCAAGGTGGTATAGTTGGTTTTAGTGATTCTATCACTGAGTTTAAAAATAATTTAAGTTGTATGAATTTATCTGCAAGAAAGTTTTCTTCTGATGAAACATTTACCCAATATGTGGGTGGTATTGTTGGCAAATTAAATTTAGGTTTGAATTTTTCTAAGAATTCTTTTTATGGTTCGATTACAGTTGGTGAAAGTGATTCCGAAACCTACCAAGGTATATGCTATGTAGGTGGTATTATTGGTAGACACGCGAGTGGAAACAATTTAATCTCTAGTTTATATAATGCGGGAAAAATTACATACTATGCACATAATGAAAAAACAATTTATCTATCGGGTGTTTTAAACGTAGATACTCTTAGTGGAAAAGCTTTGTATGAAAGCTTAAGTAATGCCTCGAATATTGATATTTATAATCGTGGAAATCTATCTATTCGTACGGAAGTCATTCATACTTCAGGTGTGTTATATAGTAAATATACAAAAGTTCAAGCAAAAGGATTATACAACCTTGGTAAATATAAGAGTCTTAATAACAAACAACAAATTGATTTAAGTTATCAACAAATTGATTTAGCACTTATTAGTGAATTTGGTCCTTGTATGACTAGTCTTAACTTCAATGGAAATACCAAATATATATGCTCAATTACAAATGCTTATAATTATCAACAAATTCATTATGTTACACCATCTGCTGAAGTTAGTTTTTATTATTTAAAACTATCGGGATGCTTAACAGGTTATAACGTTCAAGTGGACCAAGCAAGAAATGAAGGAGATATTTTAGTCTTCTTTACGAAATCTACAACAATGCCAATGGGTAATCACCCGGATGTTACAGGTGCGAATGATTATAATAAAATGAAAGTATTTGGCTGTTTTGAAGAAGTTAGTTTGGGATGTATTGCGAAAAACTGTTATAATGGTGGCGATATTGATATTAAAGTAATTAATAATCAAACGGATTTAACGGCTACTCAAGCAGATATCTTAGTTGCCTATAATATATATGCATCTGGTATATGTTATAAAAATGCAAACGGTAAAGCTTATTTTGATGAGAATAATATATCTATTTCAGCAACTGATGATACGGATCCCAATATTGTTTTAACAGATGGGAATATTGGTTCTTTATATAACTCGTTAAACTCTGGGAATATTCATTTATATGGAGTTAAAAGCGAAGCAGATACATCTCTTGATGGTGATGGAATCTTTGTTGGTTGTTGCCGTGTTTCAGGAATTGTATCGGTTAATGCGGGTAGATTATCTACTTGTTATAACACAGGCGATATATATAATATAAATCATACAATGATTCCTAAAACTGTTGTTAATGGAACACAGGGAAGTTACAATAATGGTGAGTTTGAAGTAGAAAGTGCAGGTATTACTTTCTTAATGCTAACTCGTTATGCTCAAATACTAGATTCAGCAAACGGAGGAACTATAGTTTCTATATCTACTTCTACATTTGATACGAATACCGGTTGGGTTAACTCCTCGGGAATTGTATGTCGAAATGAAAAAAATGAAGCAGGGCAAGATAAAGGTAGTGAATCTAGTGGCTCTGGTTGGGATGGTGTCGATGGTAGAGCAGAACTTCAAAAAATTGAATTTACTATAAATTATGGAAATGTATTCTCTTGGAATTCAAAGCCTACAAAAAGCTGGAGCGAACACCGAACGAAAGCTGGAGGTATATTAAGCCTTGGTGTTTTAAATATTATAAACGTTATTAATTATGGCTCTATTTATGGAAATACTTGTGCCGGTGGAATCTATGGCATGGTATTTATGTCAAAGTTTTATGGTGGTTCAAATTCCAATATTACCTTTGTAGCGAATGCTATCAATTATGGAAGAGTTGAAAAGTTAACAAGTTATCCAAGTTATTCGAATATTACCTCATTTGGACATGAAACAGTTACTACTACTTCGAATAGTACAAATTCTACCCAGGATTATGGTTCAGTTATTGCGCAAGTTATAAATGGTGGTAGTAAGACTGCGGATGTTACTTTCCAATATTTTCGTGTTAGTTATTTAATTAATATGGTAACTGATTTAAATATGATTGGAAACGTCTCGAATGTAACCGGTACATCTAATTATGTTAATGAAATGGTTAAATATATGGCAACGGTTAATTCAAATGATCTGACACCTGCTCCATTTAATCAATCCACTGCTACAAATATTAAGTCTTACACGTTATCGAGTGATACAGGGGGAATATTCTCTTCAGATTTCCCACTAAGAAATTCAGAAAGTATTACAAGTGGTTATATTACAAATCAATTTATTGCGGATTACATTCAGTTTATTCCCGCAAATAAAACGAATGAATATTTACTTGAAAAAATAGGCTTTATGGAAATCATTCGTGCTCAAGCTTTAACAAATATTTTATCTAGTTACAATGCAATGGGACAAATTCTATCAAAAACTCTAACGAATACGGATCTTACTACCTTATATCAAAACAATATCACAAATTACGTTTATTCAGATGTATTGAGCAATTCTTCTATGATGACAGATTTATTTGATATTTTATCTAGTGATACTACATTGACTCAAAGTGATTTAAATCAAGTATTATCGATTGTAATGGGTACAACGGATTATGAGAAATTAGTAGTAAATTCTGATATTGTTACACTTATTTACAATGATGCGGTTAGTAGTGGTTTATTAACAACTTCTTTTATGGATGGTATTTTAACAAATCTTATAAATGATACAACTACAATTACTTCTTTATTAACAAATTATCCTACAGAAATGGGTACGTATATTGCTAATTATTTATCGAGTATTACAACTAACCAAGTGGTTACAAATGAACTCTATACAACTTTGCTTGCAAATACAACAGGCATTCAAGAAGCACTTGATAACACATCGAAAGAAGACCAAGTAGCATTCTTGAAGTCTGTGTTTGGTACATTGACGGATACGGAACTTACCACTTTGATTGAATTATTAGGTGGGGATACGATTTCTTTAGTTCTTGCTATGGTTCAATCAACTCTCGATGAAACCACATTAAATACTTTCTATACAACTATTTTAAGTGATTCTAGAGTTACAGATGCTACCCTACATAGTTTAAAGACTACTTTTAACTTATCCAATGCGAGTATTCAAGCGATTGCTCAAATATTAAATGATAATATTGGGGATAGTCGAGAAGCTACCTATCTTGCTTTAGTGAACTCATTAACAGATGAGGAGGCTAAGAGAGTTTGGATAATCTTTATGAATAATTCAACGATCAAGCCTTATATTACGAATAACCAAGCAAATCTTACAGGAACGAACAAGCAAAAACTAATTACTTTAAATAACTATATTAGTGATAAAAGTGTTTTATATCTTGCTTTAATTAATGCTTTTGGAACTGTTACAACAGAATATGATTTACCAACGAATACAAATTTTGAAGAAGTGTTAGCAAGTCTTGAGCAAGAAGGGTTACTAGATGATTTCTTCTTGTATGCATCAACCAACTATTCTTCTGTTTCAAATCAACTAACAAATGGCAACTATTATATATATGAGGCCGCAAGTAGCACCAATGGTGGTATTGCAATTGATAGTGTATCGCATTCAATATATGATTCCAACTATTCTTCCAGAGGATCCCAGATTTATTCGGGTGCATATTACTTAGA
>CAYYTE010000020.1:14534-20228 GCA_964474685.1 uncultured Staphylococcaceae bacterium
ACTCATATGCGTGTTTCAAAAACTGTATCGGAAATTACGAGTGATAGTGCTTTGTTAAAACAAGTTATTACGGAAATGAATAAGAATAATTCGAATGTAACAAATGATATGATCACTTACTTTAATGCTCAATCGATTTCAAAAACTTATGATAGTTGTTTTGATTTTGCTAAATATCAAGTAATATATAATAATGTTTCAGAAAATTCAAATCTTGCATTTTCAAGTATTTCAACGAATAACTTAACATTAGAAGATAAAAAGTCTATTTTAGTTGCTTTAATCAATGGAAATCAAGGGTTAGCTTCCCTACTTACCCCTTATCTTTCTATAGATGATTTGTGGAATTATTTAGCGGAACTATCACAAGCGAATTCAACAAATTTTGTTACGTTAATCAATCAAATGAATCAAACAAATGATAATTTCACTAAAGTGATTGATTATTTACATAAGTCTATAGCGACAACACCAACCAATGCAACTGTGATTTTTAAGTCTTTGTTAAGTAGTGATAGCTTAACTGCTTCTGAAAAGAAATCAATTATTCAAAAATTAATGCTTATTTCACCTACCTATCTTAAAACAGTTACGGATGAAGCACTTGCCAATAATGCTTTATCAAAGACAAACTCTTTAGGTGTTTTATCCTACATTCATTCAAATGAAACAATAGATCGGTCGAATATTCTTTATAAAGTTTTAATTAATTCGAACTTCTATACTACCGCAGCTTCATCCACTCTTGCTAGTATTATGGGAATGTATAGTTATTATGACAATTCTATATTTATTAATGAGATGGCAGCTTTAGGCTATGATGTAAATGATTCAACATCTCTAAATAATCTTTTAACTGAAGCGGGTATGGAAATATCGGATTTTGCGACGAACTTAGGTATTTATGCCCTTGCTAGTTCTCATGGTATTTTAAATGGTGAATTCATGCCGGATAATATTTTGTTAACATCGATTGACCCTGTGGTTTCTACAAGTGTGGATGGCAATGATATAACTTCCAATATCTGGCGTGGGGGCGAAAGCCAAGATTTAACATATTATAAAAATCATGTCAATGATCCATTGGTTAATACGACTGTGAATTATCATATTTATTATTTAATGAAACAATTAAGAAAGTCAATTGCAACAACAATCTTTCATATGGAATTAACTACTACCTTAGAGGGTAAAGACTATCAAATAACGAATGATTCAACGAAAGATATTGATTTAAAAAATCACACACTAACTTATTATATACCTCAAAATGCGGATGAATTGAAAGCGAATAGTTTAAATGTAAATCTTGATAATAATACCTATGAACTTGCGAATAAAGCATCAATTCTTTCAGGGACTGGAAGTGTTACATTAACTCCTAGTTTAAGAGATGACACTACACAGTTATTTCCAGTAGGTACTACTTTTGATGGTTCGGTAACGATTCTTGCGGAAGATACAACAGTTCGTCAAAAATATACGATTCATATAGTAGTAACACAGACTTGTGGATTTACGAGTGTTACAAGTGTTACTATGAATGGGAACACGAACTCTGGCTTTACAACAACCGCAGATGGTGATAATGCACTAGGAGTTGTTACAGTAACAACAGAGGCTAGTTATACAAGTGGTAAATTGAATATTCTTTATGCTACGAAATACTTACAAACGGGAAGAGATTTAAGAGATATTGTATATTTAGTGGATTCAAATGGGACAACAATTGATAAAAAGATGTATAGTTTTACAACTTCAACAAATAATGGTATTGTTCAATCTACTTCCTCAAGTGGTACTTTTGATGGTGCTACTGGTACTGTCTTCTTTGAAATTACTTTAAATGATGAATTACCTAATGGAACGTATACTATGATAATCCCTTTATTATCTTCGCTTGTATATAAAGTTGTTTTTGTTAAACAGGTTAGTTCAAATAGTAGTTTTGTTTCGCTTACTTATTCGAACACTTTACAAACAAATGACGGAGATAATACCTTAGATACTAGTATCTTATATAGTACAATTTTTACTGAAAGTGATTTATTGACCATTGTAAATGGTAAACCGAAGTACTTAGATGCACTTGAGGTAGCACCGCTTGCAACATATACTATTTCTCAAGCAACTGTTAGTGAAAGTACAGTATCGAATGTAGTAATCAAAACATATACTATCACATATATTATCACAGCCGAGGATACTATATCACAAACACTCTTTACTCATCATTTGATTGAAATGGTGCCTTCTAGCAGTTTAGTAAAAAGTTATAAAAATGGTTCTTTAATTAGCCCTGCATCATCGAGTGACTCTTTTTCTAAAAATGAAACTCCTACCTATCGTTTTGATTATGATTTTTCAAAATTTAATCTAACTTCCGGCGGAACATTTAAGGTAATTACGCGAAATGATCCAGCAACTAATTACGTTGATTATTATGCTACGGGTATTTTAAATGGAAAAGGTATGGAAATCTATTTCTACGATTCTACTCCTGCTTTAACTTTTGAGTGGTATTTACAATTCAATAATTCTATACAGTTTAATTCAACAACAAATCTCACATGGCAATTTGATTTTAATTATGTTTCCCTTACCAAGAATAAAAGTATGAATAGTTATTTAGATAATATTACATTCATTTCTGAGACGGTTTTAACTTCCGTTGACACTTTGATTGAAAATTATCAAATTACTCCAAAAACATATGAAGCAGAAAGAGCAAAACAACATACGGTTGTTTGTTTAACGGACCAAATTTACTATAACGATTTTTCGATTACAAAGGCAAAACAAAGTGCTTTTTATACGATTGGTTTAGTATCCAAAACGAACCTATCGAATTACTCTCCAATATTTACTTTAGTGGATGACGAATCTCTTTATCGTATAACAACAATTAATGGTGTTGTATATAGGTTTATTGACTATTCGTATGTGAAAAATAATGAAACTCTCCATACTTTGTATTTAGTAAAAGAGGATATGACAACGGTATATGAATATACCTACGACCCTACTACAGGAGCGTATGCTCTTGGTACAGAGGTAGCTAGTACTTCGGACACATTCACGTATAATTCTATTGTTTATACAAAAGCAAGTTTTGCTGGAAAAGGAAGTACGGAAGATATCAGTTATTTCCAAGATTTTGAATCTGAGATATTTGATTCAGAAGGGAATCCATCCTATGTATTTGCTAGTTATCGTGTATACTCGGAAGCGTATGATTCTACTCATTCAACGGATTCTTTATATTTTACGGATTATCTTGTTACAGTAATGGATGCTACTTCAACGATTCGTTTTGAATTAACAGTAAAAACGGATTCAACTATTGCTCGAAATAAACTTGCATCTATATTTGTATATTTTCAAAATTATCAAGGAACAAATAAAAACAATGTCGTTACCATCGATAGTTTCTTGAACTATATGTCTGTATATGCATATGAAGAGAATGGAAGTGTAAGCGGAACTGATTATTTATATAAAGTGAATCAGTTTAGTGCAAACTCATCCGGATTCTATCGTATGTGTGCCAATTTACCGATAGGTTATACCTATGTTGTAAAAGTAACTGATAGAAAAGCATCATCTTTGACTACTTCTTATAATGAACAATACTTTACTTCTGGTAAATATGTTGAAGTTAAGAGTACTATTGTAACTCGTAAAGTTCAAGTTGAAATTATTATATCCAAAATAAATGCCAATCTCGATTGGGGAATTCATAAAGAACAAGATTTAACAAATTAGTTTATAGATACATTGATTCGTTCGACTCAATTGATTCTAAGATTACAAAAGAACTCTGCTTTTCAGTAGAGTTCTTTTTATCCTTAAAATTACTTTTATATTTTATGATTTTTCCTTTTTTAGATATTCCTTAAAATCGTCTGGGTTTGGATCAATATAGATTGTTTTTTGATTGGTATATGTAACATGGTATCCTGGGATTCCTGGTATTTTTTTAAGGTACTTCACATATGTATAATCTACAGGTACGCTTTGTGATAGTTTTGCTTTTGAAAAGCAACTACAAATGTTTGAGGCTATACGAATAGATTTTTCATTCCATGTTGTTTCACCATCTTTTCTTAATAATACATGGCTACTGGGAACATCTTTTACGTGGAACCATAGATCATCGTTTCTTGCTAATGTATGGGCAATATAATTGTTTTGAAGAGAGTTCTTTCCAACATAAATAATATAGCCAGGAATGATATAGGTAGAAATATGAGGGGCTTTATTTTTTTTGTGATATTTGTTCGTTTTTGTAAGATAACCTTCATCAATAAGTATTCTTTGAATGTCTGGCATATCTTCTTTTTGTGATAGTTTAATATCTTCTTCTAATTCATTTAGACGGTTTAATTCGATTTCAAACTTTTGTAGTTGTGTTTTTAATATTTCACATCCTGTTGCTGCTTTCTTTGCTTTTTGAAAAATCTTTTTTAGATTATCTGATGGGGTAAGAAGTGGATTTAATTCAATAGTAATTAGTTTAGAATCATGATAGAAGTCCTCAAGGGTGATTTTTATCATCCCTTTCGTTACGAGATATAAACTCGATTGTAACAATTTTCCATAATCTGTGTAAACTTTATTCTCTTCAGCAATCTTTAAATCAGTTGTTACATTATCTATTTTTTGTAATAGGTGGGATTTTGCTTGTGAAACCACCTTTAAGAGTTTTTTAATTTCTTCTTCCTCAATTGGTTTTTCAAGATTATAATAATCATCTAATAGGAGGCTTATTGAGGAAAAGAATTTTCTTTTGCCTTCTATGGATTGTAAATCAAATGCGTAGAATGTATTCTTTTTTGATCCATCAAAGTAAACAGGATTTGGAGTTACTGGAAGCAAAGAGTGAATGTTAGTGGAGGTGTAGTTTGCTTCTTGCATTATTTCTTTTCCACAGCCCATATATTCTTCGTTTGGATAGATTTGATGTATCGTAAAAGGGTTTATAAGTTTATTTGGTTTCGGGAAAGAATAGGTTGCGTGAGGTAGAATTATACGATCTGTATCTTTTTGAGGTGGAAGTTTTCGAATAGCATCAATAATCGTATATTCATCATCGATCAAGATAATATTACTATTACGCCCCATTATTTCAAATACGAGGTGATATGTTTTTAAATCACTGAGTTCTGAAAAAGATTGAATGTTTATAAGAATAATACGATCATTTTCCACTTGCGTGATGGAAGTTATAACTCCCCGTTCAATGTATTTTCTTAGAACCATACAAAAGTTTAAGGCCGTATTAGGATAGATATATTTTTTTGTTGTTAAATATATCCGTGGGTTATCTAGCGAGGATGAGATTAAAAGACTGACGTTTCCTTTTGTTGTTCGCATTTCTAAAAGAATGTCTAAAGTAGACATTTGAAAAATACGATTAATTTTTGTATTTTGTAATTCATCATTTAATTCTTTTACTAAATAATGAATAAACACTCCATCCATTGCCATAGTGCACCTCCGAATCATTTATTTATATTATATCAATTATCAATCTAAAATGGTTCTTTTTTACATATTTCATATTATTGATTTAATAATTTAATCGATTAATCAATATATAATTAAAAGAACTTGTAAGAGCATATTAAAAAGTAAGTAGTCACTAGGCAATTAAGAGAAATTACTTGCAAAATAAGTTGAAATATGATAAAA
>CAYYTE010000021.1:0-15108 GCA_964474685.1 uncultured Staphylococcaceae bacterium
CTTTCATTTGTAAGAACCATTTTCCTGTATCTCTCAACACCAATAATTGAATTATAAACAAAAGTTTGTGTAGGAGGAAGAAATACATCAACAAGATACAGCACAGATTCTGAAGATTTCATTTTATTAAAAAGCCATTAAATTTATGTTATATCTTATTTTTCTTTCTAATTATTTTAATAATAATTTTAATCACTATTTGGTATTAAAACGACTCTAAGTTCAAATGGTAACGTACCTTTAGTAACATTTAATGCTATGGATTCACACGAATCATCCGAAATATCACTTGTAATATGTATTGATAATCCATCTCTAATTGGAATTTGAAAAAGTCGATTATCATTCGTTTCATCCATGGAAATCTTATCTAGTAATTCTTTAGCATCCATATTGCCAAAATCAATTCCAATAGATTCTAGAAATTTTTGATAATTTATCTTATAGTGAAAATTTTCAAAATCAATATAGACAAAATCATCTTTAATCTGAAGAAGTAAATCATTAAATTTTGCATATACAATAACTTGATCAGTAATGGAAATAAAGACATTCCCTAAAACTACAGAATCTCCTATTTGTATAGAACAAGAAAAATTCATTCCTTCTTTGGTTAATAGTCCCCCGAAGGTCGATTGTAAATAATCCACCGCTTGTTTATTTGTATTTATTTCACCCGATATATTTGTATTATAGTAGTTCTTAAAGAACTCCTTTTCTTCAATAACTGGAATATCATAAGAGAAAAGTTCGGTTGCGGTTAAATGACAAGTCAAACTTCCTAATCCCGACATATTAATATCATACATTTCTTCATTTTCAATTTGAGTTACAACCCAATCATTTGTCATATGAATTGTGGCTTTTAATAAACTAAAGGAAGGATATGTACTTGCTTGAGCCATTGTTTTTACTTGACACATATAGTTCGCACAAGCAATTAGAGGATCAAAAGTTATTTCATATATGATTTCATAATCGTTAGACAAATCCTTATAATTTAATATTGTTTTTTGATTAATAATATAGGATGACATTTCATTAGGATAATAACCATAACTTTCCAAATATGTCTCGTTTGATATTGCATAACAATCATTTTTCCAAGAAACCATCTGATTTCTATCAACACTATCAAAACCGCGAATCAACACTTTATCTTTTATGTAGAATCGTTCTTCCGCAACATTTTTCAATGAACTAAAGCTTTGAGATTTAACAAAATAACAGTCCTTTGTTATTTTTTTCTCGTCATCTACTTTTTGTACATAACCAAACCCAAAAACATCCGCAACAACTTGTCCTTTAAATCTTGTGGAAAACCCTTCAATTGAATCAAACCTACCGGCAGCAATCGCTAAATTATCATAAATTGAATAATTTCGAGCATTCCCAGTTTTTGGTATTTCTAGTTTCGTCGTTTCTTCATCCGTTGTAATTTTCTTACCTATTATTTTCGGATTTAATAATGTGGATGCTACACAAGATATTACAAGCATTAACATAATTCCAAACTTTATTTTTCGATTCATTTCTCTCACCCGACGATTATTATACCATAAAGTAAACAGTTAGTCAATTTTGTTTACTTATGATTTATTAAAAAGAGAAAAATAAAAAGTCTTAAATACAAGATTTAAGACATTTGATATTATAAATTCCCTGCTTTTATTTCTTTTATAGATAAAGCTAGTTTTCTTTCGATTTCAGCAAAATTTAGGGCTTGAATTTTATTATTTTCATCCAGAGTCTTTTTATACAAGTCATATTTCTTCTTTGCATCATCCAAAGTTTTACCATCAACAGCATTTTGACAAATCAAAGTGATCACCTGATTACTAAATTCTAAAAGGCCACCAATGATATATGAGTATGTTTCCTCTTTTGTTTGAAACACTCTTTTTACAAATCCTTCTTTAATTGAAACAACTGTTGGAACATGGTTATCTAGAATAGCGAGTTCTCCATTATCTCCATGAACAACTAGATATTCAACTGTTCCATCAAATATTACTTTTCTAGGTGTTACAAGGGTTAACTTCATTATTTCTTCATTCCTTTCGCTTTTTGAATAACATCATCAATTGTACCAACTAAACGAAATGCCTCCTCAGGTAAATCATCATATTTACCCTCAAGAATTTCTTTAAATCCACGAATAGTTTCACTCAAAGGAACATAGCAACCGGGTTGCCCTGTAAATTGTTCTGCTGTATAGGTGTTTTGTGATAGAAATAACCGAATTCTTCTGGCACGAGCTACTAAGGCTTTATCATCATCACTCAATTCATCCATACCTAGAATTGCAATAATATCTAGTAATTCATTGTATCTTTGAATCGTTTTTTGAACATTACGAGCAACTGTATAATGTTCTTCACCTACTATTTCAGGAGCAAGAGCTCTAGACGTAGAAGCGAGTGGGTCTACCGCAGGGTAGATTCCTTCTTCACTTATCTTTCTTGAAAGATTGGTAGTTGCATCTAGATGGGCAAAAGTAGTTGCGGGAGCAGGATCCGTATAATCGTCCGCTGGAACATAAACTGCTTGAATTGAAGTTATGGAACCATCTTTTGTAGAAGTGATTCTTTCTTGTAAAGCACCCATGTCGGTTGATAATGTCGGTTGATATCCTACTGCAGACGGGGTTCTACCAAGCATTGCGGAAACTTCAGAACCCGCTTGAGTAAAACGAAAGATGTTATCAATAAATAATAATACATCTTGATGTTCGTGGTCTCTAAAGTACTCAGCCATCGTTAAACCTGTCAACCCAACTCTCATACGAGCTCCAGGAGGTTCGTTCATTTGTCCAAAAACCATCGCAGTTTTCGATATAACTCCGCTTTCGGTCATTTCATGATATAAATCATTACCTTCACGTGTTCTTTCACCAATACCAGTAAATACACTAATTCCACCATGTTCTTGTGCTACATTATGAATTAACTCTTGAATTAATACGGTTTTGCCAACACCAGCACCACCAAATAAGCCGATTTTTCCACCCTTTATATAAGGAGCTAGTAAATCAACCACTTTAATTCCTGTTTCAAGAATTTCTGTTTTTCCAGATAATTCACATAAAGTAGGAGCATCTCTATGAATAGGTAAACGAGGGGTATCTTGTGAAACATCGGGTTTATAATCAATAGGTTTCCCTAATACATTGAAAATTCTTCCTAATGTTTGCCTTCCAACAGGAACAAGGATAGGTCCTTCAGTATCAAGAACTTCCATTCCCCGACGTAATCCTTCCGTTGCATCCATAGCAATACAACGAACTGTATCATCGCCAATATGTAGGGCAACTTCCAAAGTTAAATTTATTTCATTATTATAATTCTTATCTGCGGAAATAGAAATAACTAATGCATTATTTATCGAGGGAAGACAACCTTTTGAAAATTGTACATCTACAACGGGGCCCGTAACTTGTGTAATATATCCTTTATTCATATTTCCTCCTATCCTTCGTTGACGATGGATGCACCACCAACGATATCTGTTAATTCTAAAGTAATTGCTTGTTGACGAGCTCGATTATATATCTTACCTAAAGAATATATAACGTCGTCCGCATTATCGGTTGCACTCTTCATTGCATTCATTCGAGAAGCGTGTTCACTTGCTTTTGAATCTAAGATAAAACTATAAATCGAATTCTCAATATATATAGGTAAAGCTGTATCAAGAATTTCTTTTACATCTCCATCAAATTCATAATTGTTATGTTTTATAATATTTTCGTTTTGTTCATACGTTGCTGGAAGCAAGACTGCTTCTTCTACCTTTTGAATCAAGGTATTCACAAAATGATTATAAATAACTACTACCTTATCAAACTTTTTCAAAACATAGCTACAAATTATATTTTCCACAATCTTTTGAAGCAAAGTAAAGTCAATTTCATCTTTTATACTTAAAAAACTTCTTTGATATGCGAACTCATATTTCATTTTTTTTGTAAACGTGTATGCGTATAAGCCTAAGGGATAAACACAAAATTCAGACCTATCCAAATTTTTTGTTCTTTGTAAAAAGTCTTTTATAACATTTGAATTAAATGCCCCCGCAAGGCCTCTATCACTTGTAATGATTAAATAACA
Source organism: uncultured Staphylococcaceae bacterium (assembly GCA_964474685.1). Taxonomy (GTDB): domain Bacteria; phylum Bacillota_I; class Bacilli_A; order ML615J-28; family CAG-313; genus UBA1737. The sequence continues at coordinate 4,110 of CAYYTE010000021.1, forward strand.
AGTCTTTCTCACAGATCGTTTTTCCATTAATGGATGTTGCATCTTTTCATCTGTTGCCATAAGATTTAAAATAATCTCATGTGCCTTAGTTACAAAGGGACGAAAAGCAATAATATTCTGTTGAGCACGCCTTAATTTAGAAGCACTAACCATATTCATAGCTTTAGTAATCTGTTGAGTCTTCTCTGTTGCAGAAATTCGTTTTTTTACTGACCTTAATTCTCCAGCCATACTAGTACGCTTTCTTGAAGTCTTTCAATAACGTATCGAGCATACTTGGATTATTAGGGAAATTATGTGTTTCTTTAATTATTCCGATAACTTCTTGTCCTAATTTATTTGTTTTTAAATATCGGTATAAATTATGTTCAACATCACGAATTTTTTCAACTTCGACATCATCTAGATAGTTTTTAGTTAACGCATATAATAAGATTGCAAGTTCTTCCGCACCTACAGATTCATGAAGATTTTGTTTTAATACTTCCATTGTTCTCTTTCCACGTGCTAATCTTGCCTTTGTATCTTCATCTAAATCCGATCCAAATTGTGTAAAGGCTTCTAATTCATGATAACTTGCTAAATCAAGTCTTAAAGTACCCGAAACCTTTTTAATTGCTTTAATTTGTGCAGCACCGCCAACTCTCGATACGGATAAACCGGCAGAAACAGCAGGACGAATACCCGAATAGAACAAATCGGATTGCAAGAAAATTTGTCCATCTGTTATAGATATAACATTTGTAGGAATATATGCGGAAATATCACCCGCTTGAGTTTCAATAATAGGAAGGGCAGTAATAGAACCCCCACCTAACTCATCGGATAGTTTTGATGCTCGTTCAAGTAATCTAGAATGTAAATAAAATACATCTCCTGGGAAAGCTTCACGTCCAGGAGGGCGTTTTAAAAGTAAAGATATTTCACGATAAGCAACCGCATGTTTTGATAAATCGTCATACACAATTAAGACATCACGTTTTGAATACATAAACTCTTCAGCAATCGTTACCCCCGCATAAGGAGCTAGATATAATAGCGGTGCAGGAAGCGAAGCAGATGCGGAAACAACAATAGAATATTTCATAGCATCGTGAGTTCTTAAGGTTTCAACAACACTTGCTACTGTAGATTCTTTTTGTCCAATCGCAACATAGATACAAATTACACCAGTATCTTTTTGATTTAATATTGTATCAATTGCTATCGATGATTTACCTGTTTGTCTATCGCCAATAATTAATTCACGTTGTCCACGACCAATTGGAATGAGTGAATCAATAACTTTAATACCCGTTTGTAAAGGTTGAAATACACTTTGTCGATCCATTACTCCAGTCGCTTTTTTTTCAATCGGACGTGTTTTCGTACATTTAATCATGCCCGCTCCATCAATTGGTTGACCAAGTGGATTGATTACTCGACCAAGCATTTCTTCACCAACTGGAATTTCAAGAACATGATGAGTAGTTTTTACTTCATCGCCCTCTTTTACTTTACTACAATCACCAAATAAAATAGCACCTACATAGTCTTTATCCAAATTTTGTACCATTCCAAATACATCATTTGGGAACACTAGTAGTTCTCCCGACATAGCGTTTGTTAAACCATATACTAACGCAATCCCATCGCCTACTCGAATTACAGTTCCAACTTCAGAAATATCGATACTACTTTGATATTGCTTTATTTGAGCTTTAAGTAACTCACTAATTTCTTCTATTTTTAAAGATTTCATATCGATTCATTTCCTTTCATAAGATGATTTTTCAAATTTGCAAGTTGCGCTTTTATAGAACAATCTAAAACATCCGATTGACAATGTATTTTTATACCCGCAACCAAAGTCTTATCAATATTGTAAGTTAAAACGACTTGTTTTTTATAATATTTTTCTAAGGCCTTTTGAATTGCCTCTTGATTATCACTACTTAATATTTGATTTGAAAAGACACTTGCAGAAATAATTTTTTTATATTCATCAACTAATTCCTTAAATGCTTCACAAATACTAGGTAAAATAGAAAATCGTTCATGATCAATTAACACGTAAAAGAAATAAAGAAAGTTAGAAGAAACATCCAATAATACATTTTTTAAAATTATTTTTTGTTCATCTTTGGAAATTTTTGGATTTTCAAAGACAGAAATAACCTCTGGATTATCAAACCATGCTTTTTTACAAATGATTAAATTATTATAATAAAGTTCAACTTCATTTTCTTCAAGAGCTAAGTCATAAAGGGCACTAGCATATTGGCGACTTACATCATCAATCATCCCAATCACTCCTTATCCTTTTCTTTTTTATCCATCTCTTCAAGAGTTTCTTTAATAATATTCTCATTATCACTTAAATTTATTTCACGCTTTACTATTTTTGATGCCATATCGGCTGCAACAGAAACAATCTCTTTCTTGATATCTTGTTCCATTGCATTTCGACTACGTTCTAAATCCTCTAATGCTTGCTTTTTCGCAAATTTAATCTCTTCTTCATTTTTTTGTTTTGCTTCTTCAAAACGGATTTTTGCATTACGCTCGGATTCAGATAACATTTCGTCTAATTTCTTCTTCATTTCAATCTTTTGTTGATTCGATTCTTCCATTACTTTTTGAGTTTCCGCTTTTGCTTTTTCACCATCAGCTAGTGAATCTGCAAGAGCCTTTTGTCGCTTTTCTAAGTTCGTAGTAATCTTTCCCCAAAACTTATATTTCACTACAAGGAAGAGTATTAAGGTTGCAATAAGTTGTAAAACAAAAGCAACACTCATATCAATAATTCCTAGAGTTAAAGAAAATGGCTCAGGATGATTTTCAACAAAAGTCGGATCCGATAAAAAGAAATAACGTAATATATCAATGGCTTGCATTAATTTTTCTTGAACAGCTTCTTTTATATTTTCACTTATACCTAAAAACAATGGTTGAATGAAAAAAGATAATGCTGTATTCATCCTATATCCTCGATTCTATAATACAAAGATTAATAGAATAGCAGTTACTAAACCATAGATACCTGTGGTTTCAGCAAGTGCAGCAGTTAATAATTCCGTTGAACGAATTGCACTAACAGCTTCGGGTTGACGTCCTACTGCTTCAGCAGCCTTACCTGCAGCATAACCTTGTCCAATACCAGTACCAAAACCTGTTAAAACAGCAAGGCCAGCACCAATACCAGCACCAAGTTTTGTTAAACCTTGTCCAATATCACCAGTAATACCAGATTCAGCTAAGAAAGTTAAAAAACATTTTAATAATTCCATAATTCTTCTCCTTATAATAATTCTAATGTTTTATTAATTTACAGATTGTTCAACAACCGGTTGAACCAAAGCCTTATTGCTTTGTATATCATTATTTTCTACTACACCTGATAATTTCTCATCGGGGATTTTTCCCGCAATAAAGAAAGCAGAAAGTAGCATAAACACATAAGCCTGAATTGCGCCAAAGAAAACATCGAAAATAGCATGCAAAACAGGAGTAATAACAGGTGCTAAGAATGTTCCAACCGCAATATCTCCAATTGAAGTAGAGAATAAGACGATAGCACTATCTAATGCAGTATAGACTAAATCCATTACAATTACACCACTAAATATATTACCAAATAAACGCATTCCAAGCGTTATTGGAGTCATAAGTTCAGAAACAATATTCATAGGTGTAAAGATAAAGAAAGGTTCTGTGAATCCTTTACACCAAGTTTTAAATCCTTGCTCTTTTATTGCGGTAACTTCCATAATAACCCCAGTTATTACGCCTAAAGCCACTGTAATACAAATATTTGCGGTTGCAGGATATAATCCAAACAACCCGCTTAAATTTGAAAGAAATATAAACATTCCAATAGTAACAATATAGGGAGCGAATTTCTTCCAATATCTCTCACCTAAAGCTTCTTTACATATATTGTTAATCCAACCAATTAACATCTCCGCAGCAAAAGCAATTCCTGTAGGAGCTTGAAGGGGAGTAAGTTTCTTATATTTATGCATAGCGATAAAAATAAATATAATCAACACAGCAATTACAATATAACTCGTCCATATTGCTGGGCTCATTGTATTAAAGATATCTTTAATTGATATCGATATGAAATGATTCATAGTTTATCGCCTCCTCTTCTTGCTGGAATAACTCCATATAATATAACAATAACAACTCTTTCAATTAACAGTCCTGCCAAACAAAAAAAAATATTTAGACTTCCTACTAATTGAGATACAACCAATACAACCGCATATATAAGCATATTTGTAGCATAATTCGTTACCATCATACCTTTCGGATGCTTAGAATAAAGCATATTACCAATTGCAATTGATGACTTTAAATAACAAATTGTACTAGCGACTTGACCAATCAATAAACTAAGTGACCAAGTCCAAAGTTTTGGTTTAATTAAATATAATATAATAGCACTTAATACAAACAACACAACACTAACAATACAAGATATAAAAATCGTATACTTAACTTCACTTTGACGAATCTTGTTTATCACGATTATCTTCCTCTTGCAAAGATTCTTTGGATTCATCTAAGGAATATGTATTATCTATACTATTTTGTATTGTATTTTGTTTCTTTTTCTCTTCTTCTCTTGCGTACCTTTTACTACTCCGAATAATTCCAATAAAGAAATTTATAATACCAATAATAGAAAAACCTAGAATGCAATAAAGCATTCCATGTTCATCTTCCGGTCTTCGACTTTTTATTAACACACCCGCAAGTATTCCCGCAACAATGGTAGCAATTAACTGCCATATTTGAGTCATAATTATATTATAGATTTTAAAACCTTTTACTAACTTATCTCTTTTCAAGTTCGTTCACCTTATGAACTCTTCGTTCGTGACGACCACCTAAAAATTCAGTTGAAAGAAATATATCACAAAACTTACAAGCATAATAATTTGTTGTATTTATCGAACCCATACATAGAATATTCGCATCATTATGCTGTCTCGTTAATCTGCAACATTCCTCATCCGTTACTAAGGATGCTCTCACAGAATCAATCTTGTTTGCGGAAATAGACATTCCAATTCCTGTATAACAAATAAGAATTCCATAATCAACAACTTTATCACGCACTGCTTCGCCAACTGCTTTAGCAAAATCTGGATAATCACAAGACTCTAATGAATATGTTCCATAGTCCATTACTTCGTAATTATTACTCTTTAAATGTTCAATTACTTTTTGTTTTAATTCCCAACCAGCATGGTCAGAGCCAATTCCTATTTTCATAGAGTTCTCCTTTATTTATCTTATTCTATCACGATTTCCTTTTTTTTTCAAGATATACATTCTTTTATTCAAAACCCTAATTTCCACATAATTATACTATTCATTTATTTTCAAACCACTCAATTAAGAACAAATTGAAAAACGCTTTCTTTTTTCTTGCTAACTGCTAGCATTTTTAGAGAAAAAATGATAAAATAATTAAATCAAAGAAACGAGGTTGTTTATGAAAAAATTAATTCACATTTTTTACTATACAATGATTACTTTAACTCTAAGTATATTCATTTATAGTATGCAATTAACAAGTTATGCATCAGAGGATAGTATTCTTTATCTATCTAGTTCTCCTGGTGAAACTGAAACAGAAGTAGGTATAAACTATCATGCAAGTGGAAAAGGCTCCTATGTGCTTTATACAAGTAACTCTACTTTTGCAAATGCTACGAAATCAATCCCTACAGAAACACTGTTTTCCAAAAGTGCTATTAATAATGAAACAGCAACAGTATGGAAAGAACGATACGTATGTAAAGTAAGTCTAAAAGACCTTTCACCAAATACTAAGTATTATTACAAGGTAGTTTTAAACTCGACTGAATCAGCTATAAACACATTTACTACGACTTCCAAAACAGGTACAGATAACAAATTTATTTTTGCCACCGATATTCACGCATCAACGAGTGCAAGTGCGGTATCTACAACAAATACTTTAATTACAAATATTCTTAATAAAAATAAGGATGTTAAAATGGTATATATGACTGGAGACCAAGTAGACCGTGGCGGATATGAAACAACATGGCAAACGTATTATAATAATCTTCCAGTAATGAATAACTTATTACAAGCAACGATTCCTGGAAACCATGAATACTATCATAGTAGTGATTCTGGTTATATCTCTCCTGAATTCTATAACCAGTTTTTTAATAATCCTCAAAACGGTCCTGAAGACAGGCTTAATTCTACATACTATTTTGAATATGGAAATATTTTATTTATTCAAATTGATATAATCAATAAGAAATTTTTGACAGAACAACAAGAATGGTTTAAAAATGTAGTCGCAAATCATCCATCCCAATGGATAATTGTAGGAAGTCACGCTGGAGCAATTTCAACAGGGCCTTATGAAAGTGATTCTTCTTATATGAAAAATAATTGGACAAAAATATTTGAAGAATGCCAAGTGGATATTTGCTTTAGTGGACACGAGCACATATATATACGTCGTGATCGATTCTTCGAAAACGAGCTAAATCCAACCCTTGGAGTAAGTTATTTAGTTGGCCCAGCAGCGGGAGCAAAAAACTACACTGCTGACCCATCTAAAACGGATAGCGATTTATATTTCAAAGATTTCAATATTAATTACCACGCAAATCTAATTCATGTTACGGATACTACATTAACTTGTGATTTATATAATAAATCAGGAGTTGTAGAAGACACATATCAGTTAAAAGCAAAAAGACCATCCACTATTGAAAATATTTCAAAAGAAGAAATTCTTGATAAGATTGTACTTGCTCCAACAGAAAGTGATACGAAGATGCAAATTCGTTGGGATAAGTCATTATGGGGAAATGTCAAAAAAATCGAAATAATAAAGAAGCAAGAAACATCTGATTTTTCCCAAACTGTTATTATGAGTGCTCCTAGTTTAAATTATAGTTTTGTACGTCCAATCTACGCCTATCGTGATTATAAAATAGAAATAGTTGTCACTTGTCAAGATGATTCGATTCTTAAGAAAACTATAAATATATATGATCCAGGCATTCACGAAGACCTCAGCCTTAGTAATCATGAGCAAATCGTGCTTAAAAAAGAAGATGCAACGATTGATTATATCAAAGATATAAAAGTACAGTTAAATAATACAACTTATCCTATGAATGAAGATAGCCTTACGATACATGGCTTACAAGAAAATACAATATATGAAGGAGTAATTTCATATAAGTATACAAAAGATGGTTTAAACGAAACAAGACAATACCCAATTCAAACCCATACTCTTCCTTTTGCATTTCCAGAAGAACCATTTACTATTACTAATATCTCTAAGAATTCAATGGATGTTGTAACAAATGACGATACTATTCAATACACAAATATATCACTCTATTTAAATGATGTAAAATATGTAATTGATACAACGAAACTATCTTCACACATTGAAGGGCTTGTTGAAGATACATCCTATGAATATTATTTTGAATATACCATTCTAGATAAAGCATCTTCTTTAGAGTTCTCTACAACTACAGCTAAGAAATCAATTCAAACTCTATCCTATGAGTTACCATCAATTGATGAATTTACATTAAAAACAAGCGATGATACAACCGCAACATTTAAATACGATTATAATGATACCGATAATAAAGTCACTGAAGCTTATATTTTATATGGAAATAATCAGAAATTAACATTAAACAAAAAGCGGGGAACCGAAACAATTACAGGTCTCGATTTTACGAAATCCAATTGTTCATTTAAGCTTGTTTTAGTATTTGATAATAAAACAATTGAAAGTGAAACAGTTACAATCGATAAAATAGAAGTTACTCCTACTCCTGACCCAGTTCCTGAAAAAAAGGGATGCAAAAAAAATACTATTTATGAAACTACATTACTTCTTTCTAGTTTATCTATTTGTTTATATTTACTTAAAAAGAAACATAACTAACAAAAAAAGAAAGTCTTAGACTTTCTTTTTTATTGAACTTTGATACTTCCTTGTCGTAACACTTTTATTTCATCAGTTGTAACATCAATCACAGTCGAGGAAACATCACTGGATATAGTATCTTCATCAATTAGATAATCAATTAATGACCCAAAATGGAAGTTAATATCATTATAATTATTTAAAGGCGGTTCCCCACTTAAATTTACACTCGTAGTGGCTAAGGCTCCATATTTATTTAAGATTTTTAATGCGATACTTGAATCTGGTATTCGAAATCCAATTGTTTGTTTTCCTCGCACAATATGATCTGATACAAATGAATTTTTATTAAATACAATCGTTAAAGCTCCCGGCCAGTACTTTTTCATAAGTTCTAGAACTTTATCGCTAGGCGCTACTACATATTTTAAAACTTCTTGGATGTTCGGAGCAAGAATAGCAAGAGGCTTTGAATAGTCACGATGTTTTAATTCATATATTTTTTCAATTCCTACTTCATCATCTAAAATCGCACCAATACCATATACGGTATCCGTTGGAAAACCAATTATGTGAGTTCTAAGTTCTTCTTTCGATATATTATCGAGTTCAGATAGTTTCAAGTTCATCACCTCGATTGACTATAATCGTCATTCTACTTTTCCCTTCCATATCTTGAATATCTGTTACAATTCCTTTTGGAAAATATTTTCTTGCTAGATTCTCCATAGCTGTTTTTTTCGAATAACTATGTTCAAAAGCAATTATATTATGAGGTTTTAAAATAAGACTTGCATTTTTTAAAATAACTTCATAAAAGTCCATTCCATCAATACCACCAAATAATGCAACGTTCGGTTCATTATCTTTTACAATCTTTTCAACAAACTCATCATCTGGTATATACGGAGGATTTGAAACTAAAACATCAAACTTAATTCCTGCTTCAATAAAGGGATTTAACATATCTCCTTCAAAAAAGTTAATTGATGCGCTGTTATTACAAGCATTTTCTTTTGCAACATCTAGAGCATCATGAGATATATCACTTGCATAAACTTGCATATGTGGTTCTTCTTTTGCTAGAGCTATTGCAATTGCTCCCGAACCGGTTCCAATATCTACTAATGTTATATCTTTTTTATTGAACTCTTCATCATAATATTTTAATACATAACTAACTAGTTCTTCCGTCTCGGGGCGTGGAATCAATACGGCACTCGATACTTTCATTTTATAGCCATAGAAATAAGAATACCCAAGTATATATTGAACAGGTTCGTTTTGATATAAATATTTCGACACTGCTTTTTCGATAGAATCAAGAACACTACTATCAATTTCACAATTAATATCCGCATAAAAAGAAGCACCATTTTTTTTCGATAATTCAAGTACTAATATTTTAATTGCACTTGCTTCAAGACCTAATGATTCTGCTAATGCACAATTCTTTTTTAAATATTGATGATAGGTCATAGTTATACTCCATTCTTACCTTTGATTTTTAATCTATTAAAGAAAAAAGTTTCTAAATAGAAACCTTATTCTTCCGTAGTACTTAATTGTTTCTTTTGATCTTCAGCAATTAATGCTTCAATGATTGGGTCAAGTTTTCCTTCCATTACTCGATCGAGTTGTTGAAGTGTAAAGCCTATTCGATGGTCAGTCACTCTATTTTGAGGATAGTTATAGGTACGAATCTTCTCAGAACGATCGCCATGACCTATTTTAGAAAGACGCTCCGCACCTTCTTTATCTGCTTTTTGTTGTTGCATTAAATCATACAAACGAGCACGTAAAACTTTCATACAACTATCTTTGTTTTCATGTTGACTTCTACCATCTTGACACTGAATTGAAATTCCTGTAGGTAAATGTGTAACACGAACAGCAGAATATGTTGTATTTACACCTTGACCACCTGGCCCCGATGCACAGAATATATCTACACGAATATCTTTCGGATCAATTGTTACTTCCAATTCTTCCGCTTCAGGCATAACCAAAACGGTTGCGGTTGAAGTGTGAATTCTTCCCGATGCTTCCGTCTCCGGAACTCTTTGTACACGATGAGAACCAGATTCATATTTTAAAAATGAATATACATTTTCACCAGTAATTATCGCACTAATACTACTGAAACCACCAGCTTCTCCTTCTTGAGAATCCGTAATTTGAATCTTCCAGCCCTTCGTTTCAGCATATTTAGAATACATACGAAATAGATTTCCCGCAAAAATATTTGCTTCGTCTCCTCCTACAGCACCACGAACCTCTAAAACTATGTTCTTTTCATCGTTAGGGTCTTTAGGAAGCAACATAATCTTTAAATCAGATTCACATTGCTCTAATTTTTCATTTGTTTTTTGTAGTTCCTCTTCTGCCATCTCATGCATATCCTCATCTTTTGCCATCTCATGCAAATCGACAAGATCTTTATTTAATTGAGTATACTCATGAAATTTTACAACAATTTTCTCAAGATTTCTTTGTTCTTTTGATAATGTTGTAAGTTTCTTTATATCACACGTTACATCAGGTGATACAAGCAACTCGTTTAGTTCATTATACCTTTTTTCAATAGCCTCTAAACGACTAATTATCATACATCTTCTCCCAAAAATTACATTAAAATTTATCTATAAGTGGTTAATTTCTTGCATTATTAAATGCACGCTTTGATTTTTTCCTTGGTCTATCCTTCGTAATAGTTTCTTCAACAAACTTTGCTGAAGCACCATAGAAACGATAATCAATAAAAGTAGTAGGTCCTTGACGGTTCTTTTCTATGCTTAAAATAATATCAATCGACTTTGCCACTTCTGAGTCTTTTCCAGCCGCAAATGAGTTATTAACACTTAAATTAGACATAGCTTCGACTTTTTTACTTAATTCATCCGCAATGTTTCTTCTTTGTTCTTCTAAATTTGTCGAACCATTTTCATCATTTGATTCTTCCACATCACTTCTACGATAAAGAAACATTACTAAGTCCGCATCTTGTTCGATAGAACCTGATTCTCTCAAGTCCGCTAATTGCGGTTCTTTATT
>CAYYTE010000021.1:15208-16644 GCA_964474685.1 uncultured Staphylococcaceae bacterium
GCTAAAACACTAAATTCATTACTAGTTAAACTTCCACTTTGAATACGCGACATAGATATGCCTGTTTCATGAGCATAAAGTCTCATCATAATTTGTTCGACACTCATTTCAAGAGAAAAAACAGCAACCTTTGCTTCTTTATTTTTAACACAAGTATTTAATGCAAGATTTAACGCAAAGTTTGATTTACCAACACTGGGTCTAGCCGCAAGGATAATTAAGTTACCCGGTTGAAAACCAAGAGTAGCTTTATTAAGCTTCGGATACCCTGTATCAAGTCCAGTCGTATTCGAGCTGCTCGCTTGAATTGTTTCAATCTTAGCTAATGTTTCATCCGCCGCAACGCCTACAGTTATAAAGTTAGTTGTTCTTCTATTTTTAATGATATTTAACATTTGATCTTCAGTTTTATCAAGAACATCATTAAAATCAAGTCGAGATAATAAAATATCATCCGATAACTCTTGCATAGATTGAAGGAGTTTTCGCTCTAATGATTTTTCCTCAACAATGTTAATATACATAGCACTCGATACAGTCGATGGAACAGAATCAATCATATCTAAGATATAATTCTTAAAATTGTCATCTACTGCAACCTTGTCATGAAGCAATTGGTCCGCAACACTTATTGGTTGAATCAATTGTTTTTTTAAACGAAGATTTTGCATTGCTTGATAAATGAGTTGGTTCTTCTCATCATAAAAATCACTTGGAACAATTTTACCAATTAAAGAATCAATTACATTATTATCTAAAAACACACTACCTAATATATATATCTCAGCCTCGGAATTATAAGGTACTGATTTTGTAGAATTCATAAATCCCCCTTATTAATGGTTTGCATTTTCTACAATATAGATTGTAATTGTAGCCACCACTTCTTTACATAATTCAATTGTTGCAAGGTAAGTACCTAGTCCAACAATTTGTTGTTTTAGTTCAATTTTTCGTTTTTCAAGTTTTGCATCACATACTTTTTCAAGTTCATCCGCAATTTGTTTTGTCGAAACACTTCCAAATAGTTTTCCATCCGAACCAACTCGAACTTGAATCTTAATTGGATTTGATTCAATAACACTTTTAAGTTTTTCCATTTCTTTTATATGTTGTTGAATTCTTAATTGTGCTTCTTCTTTTTCTCTTTCTAAAGTTTGTACATTCTCTGGTGTTGCAAGTACTGCTTTCTTTTCTTTAATTAAATAATTTGCATAGCCACTAGAAAACTCTAATATTTGATCTTTCTTACCTTTGTCTTTTACATCTTGAATTAATATAACTTTCATGTTTTCCTCCTTATCAAGTGAATCTAATACCTTCTTTAATTGAACGATTACTTCCGAAATTGTTTTATCTTTTATTTGTGCAGCCGCATTATTTAAATGCCCGCCTCCACCTAAACGTTCCATAACCATTTGAGCATTTACAACACC
>CAYYTE010000021.1:16744-18768 GCA_964474685.1 uncultured Staphylococcaceae bacterium
TGCTTAGTATGATAAACAAAATTATTTGTATCAACTACAATACCAAGTAATAACCAAGTAGCCTCTAAATCATTAAAGTTCAAAGGAATTGCGGAAAACTCTAATAAATTCATAATTAACTCAACACTAGAAGAAGCTCCTGCCTCACAATAGTAGAAAGAAAAATTACGAAAAGCTCCGGCTCCCTTACGATGATGGTCAATTATTCCGATGTCTTTAAACTGCTTTGGAATAGAAGTTGAATTTGGGCTTAACTGATATTCCGTTTGGAAGTCAGTAATCATAAGTAAACTATTTTCATCTTTTTTCTTGCTCACTTGAGATGGAAGAATTATCGAATCATTTAATATTACATATTGATTACGAATCGTATCATAAATTTTTGTAACAGTATCATCAATACTATCTTTATCTAGGATTATATAAGTTTCTTTATCGTATGCAAGTGCTAAACGATAAATCGCAACCATACTTCCAAAACAATCCGCATCCGTATTCACATGACCTAAGATAAAGACTTTACTTGACTTTTGAATCAAGTATTGTAATTCTTCACTCTTATTTCGAATAGCAACTTTGGACTCTTTCGGTACAGGATCGGTTTTTGCTCCATAGAAATAATTCTTATTATCTACTTTCACAACCGTTTGGTCACCACCTCTAGATAATGCCATATCCAGTTGATCTTGAGCAAGACTTGCAAGTTTGCTAATTGGAATATCACAACAAGCAACACCAATACTTAAAGTAATACGAATTAGCTTTGTACTTCGAAGAATTATCTTTGTATTATCTAATATATCAAAGTTTTCTTTTTGAAGCATTTTGAGTTGTTCTTTATCCATTATTAACATATAACGACTATCTGAAAAAGCTCTTGAGAATATGCCATGTTGTTCCGCCCAATTTGCAACCATTGAAATGAGTTTCCCTTGGTATTCTGCACGCTCTTGAGGATCAAACCCTGCTAGCGCTTCTTCAAAATTATCAATGTTCATATAACCAATCGCCAATATACGATTATCATATAATGCTTTTAAATTTGTTAACTCAGTGGTCTTTGTAAGATAAATAATATCAAGGTCAGATAAGTATAAAATCTCATATATCTCACCATAAATCTTAATCCCAAATGATATAGTTCCATCATCTGTTGCCGGGTTTTTATGAATGCCATCAAATAAATCCTTACTAATATCTTGTAAGTTGATTTTTTCTAAAGGACTCATAAAAATATCACGAGATTTCGCATTTGCCCAAGAGATATTATCATCTTTATCAATAATTATAATCCCTATGGGTAAATGATTAAAAGCAGTTTCTCCCGCTTTTTTCACTTTATAGGTAATAGAATTCCACCTACCTAAACGATTGAATAAAGCCGATTCTTTTTCACTAGATTTCCTAGTTAAATTAAAAGCGATAATTAAAGATAAAGAAATTACAACAAATAAAATAGGAATTAAAACAAAATAGTCAAAAGTTGTATGGTTCAAATAAATCATATAGCCCGTTACTCCCACGGAAACGAGGAATAAAAGAATATTAAAAAAGTATAAAAAAGAAAATCGTTTCTTCATAGTTCTATTTTCAAAGATAAATCTTTGTATCCTTTCTATAAGATATTTTCATCCCATTATCTTATCTTATTATATCATTATTGTGAGTAAAATACAAATGATTGAAACTAAAGGGAAGTATTATTTTCAAGTGCAAAAAAAAGGACTAGAATTACTAGTCCATCTACTTAACAAAGACATTGGGAAACTATTCTTTTGTATAAGGTAATAGTCCCATAAAACGAGCACGTTTAATGCAAGTAGCTAATTCTCTTTGATAATTAGCCTTTGTACCTGTTACACGACGAGGTAAAATTTTGCCGCGATCAGAGATGAATCTTTTTAATAAATCAGCATCTTTCCAATCGATTTTTTCAACGTGGTTTTCTGTGAAGTAGCAAGATTTTTTTCTTTTCTTAAAAATTGCCATACTTTCCTCCTAAAATGGTAAATCATCATCTGTGA
>CAYYTE010000021.1:18868-20116 GCA_964474685.1 uncultured Staphylococcaceae bacterium
TTTGTTCCATCTTGAGCTTGATATCGATTGGATTGAAGACGACCTTCAACACCAAGTAAACGACCTTTTTTAATAAATCGAGCCATGTTTTCAGCACTTTTTCCAAAGGTAGCGCAATTAATAAAATCAGTATCACGTTCACCATTTTGGCCGGAGCCTAAACGATCAACAGCCAAACTAAATTGAACATAGGCAACATTAGATGATGAAGTTTTTAATTCAGGATCTTTTGTAATTCTTCCAACTAGACTAACTCTATTCATTGTTACTCCTTTTTACTCGTTCACAACAACAATGTGACGAATAATGTTTTCTTTAATATTAGCAATACGATTGTACTCAGCGATTGCTTCTGGTGTTGCTTCAACATTTAATAACACATAAAAGCCTTTTTTCTCGCCTTTGATTTCATAAGCTAATTCTCTCAAACCCCAGTCTTTCGAATTTACTTCTACTACAGTTGATTTATTGGACGTAAAAATTGCACAAATTTCATCAATTAGAGCTTTACGAGCCTCTTCCTCAACAGCTGGACGAATGATAAACATAACTTCATATTTCTTCATTCTATTCACCTCCTTATGGTCTTTGACTTTCTTAAAAAGTCTATGGCTTTGTTCAACAAAGCAAGGAATGTAATCTAATAACAATTAGATTTCATACCGCTATATTGTACCACTTATTTAATATATTTGCAAGAATAGTCCTTTTTTATTTTTTATCTTTGGAATAAAGGATTCGATTTGATGTATTTCTTGAAACTTCACAACCGAGTAATTTCGTAACGATTGCTTCAGCAAAATCAATCGTTGTTCCCATTCCCTGACTTGTAATAATAGAACCATCCACTACTACTTCTTTATTTGATATATATATTCCATCATAATGATTCCCTTCACATCCGGGAAAACATGTAAATGACTTTGATTTTAAATACCCAAGAATACCAAGAATCATGGGCGCAGCGCAAATACAAGCTACAACTAATTTTTTATTCATAAAGTAGTTAACTACTTGACTTGTTTTTAAACTATCCAAATGATAAGCCGTTACCGCTTTTCCACCAGGTATGATTAAAAAATCATAATCAGGTAAATGAATCTCCTCAAGTAAATAATCTGCCTTGATTTGAATTCCATTTTGTCCTACTAAATCAATCGATTGAAGGCTTATCATATCCAGTTTAAGCTCACTTCTTCTTAAATAATCAATGGTTGCAATTGCTTCCGTTTCCTCAAATCCATTTGC
>CAYYTE010000022.1:0-10458 GCA_964474685.1 uncultured Staphylococcaceae bacterium
CTCCCTGTAAATACTTGGCAAGAAAAACGAGGAGAATACCACACGCAATACAGCATAGGAACGAAGTATCCTAAGCTTACTCCATTTAACAATCCAGAGTTAAAGGTGATTCAAGTGGATAAAGATGCTTTCTATGAGAAAGCAAATGTACTAAAAAAAGCAGAAGCTATTTTTGGTGAAGATTTAATTACAAAGGAGAAATGATTATGAATCAACAAGCAATGCTTAGAAAAGCACGTCAATTACAAAAGGAGATGCTCGATGCTCAAAAGGAGATTGAAGCAACAGAATTTCAATCAAATTGTGGTTTTGTTACGGTTACAGTTATGGGAAACCATGAGATGAAAAGTGTTGAGTTTTCACAAGAAGCTGAGGCAAAGGATGCAGAAGATTTTGCTATGATCGGTGATATGATAACTGCTGCGGTCCACCAGGTTAATAAAGATATCGAGAATTATACAGAAGAAAAAATGTCCAAATATCAGTCAATGCTAGGCGGATTTGGTGGATTTTAATCTATGAATAAAGATACTAGTTTTCTAGATTCACTAGCGGAAGCATTTAGTCATCTTCCAGGAGTTGGTAAGAAAACAGCCGAACGATATGCATATTATGTTTTAGATAAAATGAAACAAGAGGATGTGCAAAAGTTTTGTGAATGTATGCTTGAAAGCAAAAAAAATATTACACATTGCAATGAATGTGGAATGCTTTGCTTACAAAAAACTTGTTCTATTTGTAACAATAACTTGCGTGACCATAGTAAAATTATGGTTGTCAAAGATACAAAGGATGCATTAGCAATTGATGCAACCAACCAATTTGATGGAGTGTTTCATATTTTAGGAGGTTTAATATCGCCAATGGATGGCATATCTCCAGATGATTTAAACGTTCATTCGCTTGAACAACGCTCAAAAAACAATATTGTAAAAGAGATTATTCTCGCTCTACCCTTTACGCCTATTGGGGAAATTAATACGATGTATCTTGAAAAAATATTAAAAAGAGAGGGCCTAATAATTTCTAAAATAGGATATGGACTTCCAGCTGGAAGTGATATTGAATACGTAGATGAACTTACATTAAAGCAAGCTATTACTACAAGGAAAGTAGAGGACTAAGTTATGAATGGATTATTTATTGGTGTATTTATAGATAAAATTAACGAATTAGGGACAAAGATTCGAGATATTTTATTAGGATATTTATATCAATTACCAGGTTTCCTACAAGGAATTGTCAGTGTAATTATTGTGTTTCTTGCGATTATTGGACTGTTACAAATATTTAAAAAATCGATAGGAGCTGCCATTACTATTGCAGCAATTCTTGCAATTGTATTAGTGCTATGGTTGTTTGTGTTTAAGTAGATAGGAAATAATTGATAAATAAGTTTAAAAAAGTAGAGAAAATATTCTGCTTTTTTTTAATTTTTTAATGCTATTATTGAAAAGCATTCATATATTTTGCCAAAAGTTGACAAATATGATATAATAACCAATATAAGATTAATACATAAAAATTAAAAACGGAGGAAAAAATATGGACATTCGATTGGTAAATCTTACGAAAATTTTTGCCGATAAGAATTCAGAGGTTCGTGCTGTTGATAATTTAGACATTACGATTCCTTCTGGTAAATTAATTGGTTTACTAGGCCCCTCGGGCTGCGGTAAATCTACCACACTTTATATGATTTCGGGTTTAGAGGCTCCTACTTCAGGACAAATATTTTTTGGAGGAGAAGATGTTACAAATCTTCCTGCTGAAAAAAGAGGTATTGGACTTGTTTTTCAAAACTATGCATTATATCCACATATGACGGTTCGTCAAAATATAATGTTTCCGCTTGAAAACATCAAATTACCCAAAGCCGAATCGATTGAAAGAACTGAAAAATATGCAAGACTTGTAGGCATTGAAGAATTGCTAGATCGAAAGCCAAAACAATTATCTGGCGGCCAACAACAACGTGTTGCGATTGCAAGAGCTCTTGTTAAGGAGCCACAAGTATTATTGCTTGACGAACCTTTGTCAAATCTAGATGCAAGACTTCGTTTACAAACAAGAGAAGAAATTAAGCGGATACAAAGAACAACAGGAATAACTACAATCTTTGTTACCCATGACCAAGAAGAAGCAATGAGTATTTCTGATGAAATTGTAGTTATGAAATATGGAGTTATGCAACAAAAGGGAAAACCACAAGATGTTTATGATAATCCTACAAATTTATTTGTTGCAAAGTTTTTAGGAACTCCTCCTATCAACGTGTTTAACGCATATGTTAATAAAGGAAGTATTTATGTTGGTGAAGACTATATTGAACCAACTACTTACGAAGACCAAGAAGTTACGATTGGTGTTCGACCTGAAGGGTTCGTTGTAGATGAACACGGAACTCTTCGAATTCATGTTGTTAACGTTGAACATATAGGACGTGATATTTCAGTTGTTGGATATAATAAATTTTCTGAAAAAGACACATTCCGTTTTATTATAAACTCAGGTATTCAAATTGAGGAAGATACAGATATTTTGGTAAATGTGAAAGCTGATAAAATGTTGATGTTCAACAAAATTACGGAAAAGAGAATGTAATTATGGTTGAGGGAAATCAAGGAAAAAATTTTCTAAAAGGAATGTTGTTCTTACTTCCTGCATTGGTATTGATGGCTATATTTACATTTTATCCTCTAATTAATACTTTTGTTATTTCGTTTAAAGAAAAATATAATTATATGACCGCTGATTTTGTCAAGTTTGGTCTTGGGAATTATAAAATGATTTTTAATCCCAACAATTATTTTAAATACTATTTGATTAATACACTTGTTATTGTATTTGTGACTGTTCCAATTTCAATTTTGCTCTCACTACTTATTGCGGTTGCACTAAACTCAATTAAGCCGTTGCAAAAATTCTTTCAAACAATATTTTTTATTCCATATGTAACAAATACGATTGCTATCGGTATGGTATTCTCTGTAATGTTTGATAGTTATCAAGGTTTAATTAATACTATTTTAACTTCTCTCGGTGGTAGCAGTATCAACTGGTTGGGCGGAAATATGTCTGGAAAGTTATTAGGAACTGGAATTTTTACCGGAACTTTCTTTAATGCTCAATGGTTTACATCAATGATTGTTCTTCTCGTTTATATTGTTTGGCACTCACTTCCATTTAAAGTGTTAATTTTATTAAGTTCTTTGCAAAGCATTGATAAACAATATTATCAAGCTGCACAAATTGATGGCGCTTCGAAAGCAAGAACTTTCGCAAAGATTACTGTGCCACTATTATCCCCACAAATATTTTATTTACTCATAACATCCTTTATAGGCGGTTTTAAAGAATATACCTCTGTGGTCTCCATTTTTGGTGAGCAAGCTCAATCAATTGGTTCTGGAAACAATATGGCTACAGTTGTATGGTATATTTATAAAAAGACCAAAGAAGGTGGCAAGACCATGGGGTATGCTGCTGCCGGGGCCGTTGTACTATTCGTAATAATTATGTTTTTTACAGCAATAAATAGTTACGTTAGTAAAAAACGGGTTCATTACTAGGGGGTGCAGGATATGTTTACATTTTTAGTTTGTATATTGGTGTTAATTTTAATTGGTTATGTAATATATCGAAGAGCAGTTGCAACAACTGCTTCTAGAAATGCTCGAATATTAGCCCATACGCCTTCCAAAGGACTTGTTGGTGTTGGCGATTCCGCAAAAGAAATTATAAGAAGAGAACGAGTTCTTAAAATCTTTAAGTGGGTTTTATGTTATTCCTTCTTAATTGTAATGGGAACATTTATGTTTATTCCTTTCTATTGGATGGTTATTACCTCTTTAAAAACGGAATCCGAACTTAGTTTATTGGTCCCAACTTTCTTTCCAAAAGTACTAGCTTTATCAAATTATCCTAATGCAATAATTCGTTTAAACGCATGGAGATTACTTTATAACACTTTAGTTGTTGGAGTTTTCTCAACACTAGGAACACTTATTACTACAGTTATTAGTGCTTTTGCATTTTCAAGATTAAAATTCAAAGGGCGTGACTTAATTTTCTCTTTATTTCTTACAACTATGATGATTCCTGGAGAAATGATGGTTATTTCTAACTTTATTACTGTTTCAAATTTACATGGTACAGATCATTATTGGGCTATGATTGTCCCGTTTATGATTAGTGTTTATTATATCTATCTATTACGTCAAAATTTCCGTCAGATTCCTGATGAATTATATTATGCGGCAAAAGTAGATGGAACAAATGATTTTAAGTATCTAATTAAAATTATGGTTCCAATTGCTATGCCAACCTTAATTACGATATCGATTTTAAAACTCATGGGTGCATGGAATGCTTATGTGTGGCCAATGATGGTTACTACAAAGCCTTCGATGCGATTGATTACAACCGGTTTAAGACAAGCCTTCTCTGGCGAAGAGGGGCGAACAGCACAAGGCTTACAAATGGCCGCAACTACGGTTGTAACTGCTCCACTTTTACTTGTATTTATTTTCTTGCGTAAGTATATTATGCGAGGGGTAAGTAGAAGTGGTATCAAAGGCTAAAACAAATTTAAAATGTTTTAGAAAATAAATTTAATATAGAGGAGAAAAAAATGAAAAAGTTATTATCTTTCTTTTTTGCTATTCTTTGTGTTTCTATTTTAGCTGGGTGTGCCGTTGGTGGAAATACAGATCATGCAATACCTGATGAACTTGACACAAGCAAGGAAATTTCTATTGATTATTGGCATGCGAATGGTAAGGACCTAACAGCAGTACTTGAAGAAATAAAGGCTGATTTTGAAACTGCTTATCCAACCATTACTGTTAACTTAACATCTTATGGTGATTACAAAACTTTAAGAGATACAATATCAAGTAACATTGCGGCTGGGAATGCTCCAACAGCAGCTCAAACTTATCCAGACCATGTATCACTTTATATTGAAGGCGAAGCATTACGACCATTAGATGAATATGTTAATCATTCTAAATGGGGATTAACACAAGAAGAACAAAATAAGTTTATTGCTGGTTTCTATCAAGAAGGAACAATTTACGATAAACAAAAAACTAGATATGCAATTCCGTTTAATAAATCTACTGAAATTATGTATTATAATTCTGACATTTTTGAAAAATATGGGTGGGCAGTTCCAACAACTTGGGATGAAGTTGTTGAAATTGCAAAAAAATGGATGGAAACAGATGAATACAAAACCGCTAAAACTACTTATGGTGATCAAGTTGCAGCATTAGGCTATGACTCTGAAGCAAACCTATTTATTACAATGACTCAACAATATGGTGGAGATTATACCGCTTATAATGCTAAAGGTGAAGGAATTTTCAGTGCATTTGGTGATGATGAAACTTCATGCGCAAAATCAAAACAAGCGATTAGTTGGTACAAAAATCAATTTGATAAGAGATATCTTGCAACTACTAAGTTCTTTGGAACAAACTATTGCTCTGATGCTTTCTTAAACGGTCAATGTATTATGACAATTGGTTCTTCCGCTGGTTCATCTCATAATGATGGTCAAAAATCAACTGTTAAAAAGTTCGTTACAAAGCCTTCCACTTATCCTCAACTAGCTAAAGATTCAAAAGGATATACAATTCAACAAGGTACTAATGTGTCTTTATTTAAATGCACAGATGCTCAAGAAGAGTTAGCTGGATGGCTATGGCTTAAGTTTATGACAAGTTATGAATCAAGTCTACGTTGGGCACTTGAAACATCATATTTCCCTACTCGTACAGACGTATTAAGTTCACAAGCATATCAAGATCATATTGCTGGAAAAATTACTGCTGAAGATGGGTCAGTTGTTTATAAACAAACACTTGCAGCATTAACAAAACAAGTTGGTTTATCTCAACAAAATTGGTTCTACACAAATATTGCTTTCCCTGGTTCTTCTGTTGCTCGTGATAATGCGGAAACATTAATTCAAGAAGTTTTATATGGCGCTGGTTATACTGTTGATTCTGCTTATTTAGAAGCATACAATAAAACGGTTAATAACTAGGTATAACAAAATGAAAAGAAGTATATTATCATTATTTATATTTTTAATTGGTTTAGTTGTACTCACAGGCTGTGATACTACTACTCCTAATACACCAACATTCGATGACACAACACCAATTACGAACAATATTAAACTTACTAAAGATTATGCTTCAAAAAGTTTTATAACTGACGGAATCGGTGAAGTATCTCTTAGTCGATTTGTTGATGGTGATACTACAATTTTTAAAACTAAAACTGATGGCGATTTTACAGTTCGATATCAAGGTATTGATACTCCTGAATCTACATTTAGAATTGATCCTTGGGGTTTTGCTGCATCTAACTTCACTAAAGCAGCAATAAAAGATGCAATCGCTAATAATTGCAAAATAGTTCTTGAATGTGAAGATATGTCGATTCGTACGGATTCAAATGGAAGATATTTAGCGTGGGTTTGGATTGTAAATCCAGCAGATAATACTTCAAAGTTACTAAATATGGAACTCTCAGAATTAGGCTATGCTTATGCAAAAGCAGATGGTACTCAATTTTCATCTAACTTCATTGAAGCTATTAAAAGAGTTTCAAATGCACGTAAACGTATTTATGGCGAAACAGACCCTAATTATGATTATTCTAAAAAAGGTAAAGAAATTTCAATTAAAGCTATTCATGAACAATATGGTACTGCTGAAAAAGTAGAAGCAGCAATGAAAAATGATACTGTGAATAGTAGTGCTGGAACTGCGGTTATTGTAAACGGCATTGTAGTTCGAAAGAACGGTAATTCTAATGCCTACATTCAACAATATGATTCTGAAACAAATAAATATTATGGCGTATATGTTTATGGTGGTTACAATAGTATTTCAAAATTGGAAATTGGATATTCTGTACAAATTTCTGCAAAAATTGGATACTACTTTGGTAGTCTTCAAATTACCGATGTGAGAAACGACAATTTAATTAAAGTATATTCCTTTAATCAAATTGATGCAACAAAAATTGAAGATGTTGATCCTAGTACACTTTCAATCAATGATTATACAACCATTGGTAATTTAGTAAGAGTAAAAGATTTAAAAGTAACAGGTTATAAAGATGCCACTCAAGGTGGTCATGCCTTTACACTTATTACAAAATTTACAGATAAAAGTGGCGTAGAACACCGTCTAGATGTTCGTGTTGATGGCAATATTGAATTATTTGATCCATCAAATACACTTATTACATCAGGTGCTTATTTTAATGGTAAAACAATTAAATCAGTAGTTGCCATTGTTGGATATTATAATGGAAATCAAAATTCCACATCATATTCTGATGGCTATATACAATTATTACTTACTGATATGGCTGATATCGAATTAGTTTAGAAAGCATATAAGGAGGAAAAAAAGTATGAAAATTGCCAAATTTGGTAAAAAAATTGTAGGCATAATTGCCTTATTCGTATGTATTACATGTTTGTTTGGTTGTAATGTATCTTTCAATACAAATCCTACTGAGGAAGACAGCCCTGAAGCGGCAGCAATCAGTCATGTAAATTCGGTTTTAAAAGGGATTGTATTTGATGATACACAAAGAAAAGCTATCACATCTGACTTGAAATTTACTGAATCAAATGCAAATTATCCAAAAGCAACAATTTCTTGGTCATCAACTAATGAGGACCTTATTGCTCCTGATGGAACAGTAAATCGCCCTCTTATTACAGATGATAATGTTATTGACGATTATGGGACTAAAATTGCAAAAGTAGATGTTACTGTTACGGTTTCAGAGGATTATGTAGATGAAGACGGAAAACCTCAAACGGTAAGTAATTCTAAAACATTTAAGTTTTCAGTTAAAGCAATGTCATTTGATTGTTTTGATACTATTGCTAACTTAAAGAAATTTGCTGCTCAAAAGATATATGTTGAAGGTGGTGTAAATACCTCTGAAAACGGGAGCAAAACTGTTGTATTCTGTGGCACATATGCTATTGTCACTGCAATTATACCAAATCAAAAGTTCTTTATTTCTGATGGTGTATCCGGGATGCTTGTATTTAAGAATCCAGAAGGCTTAGCTGTTGGTGACTTAGTTCGTGTTCAAGGAAATGTATACTCTTATTATGGTGGATTACAATTCGGTTCTGAAGTTGGATTCAAAAAATTAGAAGCTGGAACAGTTCTTAAAAATCCTGAAACAGATGCTCCATGGGCTATTACACCAAAGATTAATTATGTAGATACTTCTATTGACACTTATACTGCTGAATTTAATGCAATTCAAGATGGTAAACCAAGTGATGCTATGGGTAATATTGGTGGAAACACATTCATACTAACTGGTTTATTAAAGCGTGGAGATAACACAGTTACTCATGATTGGTATTCATTAACTTCTGTTAACGGAGTTGAAGTAGCAATTTATTCAAAAGCGGTAATTGATGATCTAGCTCCTCTTGACGGAAAATGGGTAAAAATGCATGTATTAACTTATGATCGTTATTCTGAGAATAAACAATATCGTGTATTATATACTAGTGGAATCGAAGAAACTGCTGCTCCAGAATTAACGGATGCACAAAAGATTGCTAATGCAAAAAATACTCTTGGAAAATTAACTAGAGATTATTCAGCTGGCTCAAAATTAACATTACCAACTGAAGATTCAGGATGTGCAATTTCTTGGGTATTATCTGATGAAACAACTCTTGTTTCTGGTAAGTTTGCTTTAGTAGAAAAAGAAACTATTTTAACTGCAACTGCAACAATAACAGTTGGAACAACTACGGATACATTTGTTGTTACATTAACTGTTAAACCAATTGTTAATTCGACGATTGCGGAAGCAATTACCTATGAAAAAGGCACTACTGTAAAACTTACAGGTAAAGTTGAAGGTGTGTCTTCAAACAAAAAGTGCTGGTATATTAAAGATTTAACAGGAACTTTATTAGTGTTTGCTACTTTACCTTCGGGCGTAACTCTTACAGATGGAGATGATGTTGTTTTAATTGGTACTACAAGTAATTTTAATGGTACACCTCAAATTGGTACAATCATTTCTTTAAGTGTTGCTGAAGCTGAGTGGGATATGAGCGCTCCGACCGAAGTTACTATTGAAGATATATTAGCTTATACTATGGAGAATGCTCCTTATGGACAGTATTTACAAGTAACTGGTAAATTAGTTTCAGATGATAAATTCTATAAGCTTGTATCATCAAACGATTCTACAAAATCAATTAGTCTTTATTATAGTGTATTTACCGATGAAAAATTATTAGCAACCGTTGGTAAAGATACTGAAGTTACATTATTTGTTTACTTCTATGGCAACTCTAACAAAACATTTACTGGTGTTATGCGTGTTGTATTTGCCGGACGTAGTGGCGAATTCTTTATTGGTGATGAGCCAGTTGTGAAACCTGTTCCTAGAGAATACAAATATGTTT
Source organism: uncultured Staphylococcaceae bacterium (assembly GCA_964474685.1). GTDB lineage: Bacteria > Bacillota_I > Bacilli_A > ML615J-28 > CAG-313 > UBA1737. Next base: position 9,488 of record CAYYTE010000022.1, read on the forward strand.
CTGAGGCAAAAGCAGTCGCAACATCCTCAGGTGTTGATGCAACAGTAAGAGGCGTTATTACTACTATTGGTACTTATAGTTCTAAATATAATAATTTTTCTTTCTTAATTCAAGACAAAACAGGTGGATTACTTGTTTATAACGCTGCAGTTAATAATACTTCTGAAATATTCAAAAAATTTATTCCAGGTACTGAATTAGAATTAAAAGGCAAAATGAAAGTATACAATGGTTTATATGAGCTTTGTAATATTGATGAAGCAGCAGTAACAGTTATTTCTGAAGGAAAAGAAGTTCCTGCAGTGACTGAAATCACTTCAACAAGTAATTTATTAAGCCTTCAAGGAAAACAAGTTACTTTAAAAGATGCAATTGTTACAAAAGTATCGGGAACAGAATATAATAAATATACAATCACTGTTCAAAAAGATGCAATTGAATATACGTTGTATTGCCAATCAGCTTGGGGCGTATCTAACGACTATTATACTTCTACAATTTCAAAAATTGAAGTTGGACAAAAAGTTTCTTTAACTGGATGGATGAACTGGTTTAAAAATGCACAAATTACTCCATTTGCTGATAATTGTATTGAAATCGGTGTAATTACAGATCAAGAAAAAGCAGATCTAATGATTGCAGCAATTGAAATGCCTGAAAGATTAACCACGAATTTAGACCTTGCAACTGGTGTAGTTTGGGAAGTTGTTTCTGGAACTGCCATTAAGATTGAAAACGGAGTTGCAATCGTAAATCGTGGTGATGCGGATGATACAGTAGTGTTAAGAGCTACAGCAACAGTTAATGAAGCAGTGGCTACAAAGGAATTCACAATTATAGTTCCTAAAAAAGTTGTTGATTCAGGTGATACAGTTGAATATACATATGATTTTGTTGGAAACTTTGCAACTTACGCAGCAGCTTGGGAATCAGGCTATACATCTCATGAAATATTATCAACTGATTTAGGC
>CAYYTE010000022.1:10558-19949 GCA_964474685.1 uncultured Staphylococcaceae bacterium
TAATTGATGATACAAGATATAAAAATGGAAAGTATATTCTTAAGATTGATCATCATATTGCTCAAGGAGAGTTTGGGGATGAATCTTGGGTAGATACTTCTTTTGAATCTTGTGCGGGGATGATAACATATTTTGTAAAAACTATGGGAATGACAGAAAGTATAAATGGTGCAACTGCTTTATTTACAGGAATTGTAACGGATTCAGGTAGATTTCGTTATCCTCAAACATCTAGTCGCACTTTTGATATGGTGTCATGGCTAATGGGACATTCAATTGATATAAATGCAATTTATACAAGGTTATATACAGAGTCTTTAGCAAATGTCAAATTAAAAGCGAAGCTTGTGAATAAATTTGAAGTTACTAAATTTGGGGTTGGGGTTTTAAAAAATACGAAAGAGGATATCAAAAGATATAATTTGCCGATCAATGATATATCTCGTGGTATGGTAAATATTATGTCAGGGATTCGTGAGATTAAAGTATGGGTTAATTTTAGTGAAGATATTAACTCGGATATATATTGTGAGTTCCGCTCAAATGGAGCGGATGTATTTACGATTGCAAAAAAATATGGTGGTGGTGGTCATCTTCAAGCGAGTGGTGCAACGATTCACTCTTGGAGTGAGGCGGATAGTGTTATTGAAGATTTAAATATTCTAGCAAGGGAGAATTAATATGGAAACAATTGATAAAACGAATGAGGTTTATAATAATTTTATAATTGATGAAATTATTAAATACCAAACGATTATACTTCATAGGCACATTCGTCCGGATGGTGACTGTATTGGTACTCAAATGGGGTTGTATTATTTTATAACTTCAAATTTTCCTGAAAAAAGAGTATTATTAACAGGTGATGCAATCCCTTCGTACTTAGAAAAATATGCAAAAATTGATCATGTTTTAGATAGTGACTATAAAGATGCCCTTGTTTTTGTTGTTGATACTTCAGCGAGTGATAGAATATGTGACAAAAGATATACTACTGGGAAAGAACTTATAAAAATTGACCATCATAATAACTCAGAGGATTTTGGTGATATCAATATTGTTGATGAAAATTCCCCTTCTTGTGCCTCAATTCTCACAAAACTTTTTAAAAAATATTCAGAAGAAATGGGTTATATTGTTTCAAAAGAATGTGCTACTTGTTTATATTTAGGAATTACAACTGATACTGGAAGATTTAGATATCGAGGAGTAACAGGAGATATAATGATTGATGCGGGATATTTAGTCAATAAAGGAGTTGATCTTGAAAATCTATATAATGATCTTTATATTCAAGATGTTGCCCTCCTAAGATTACAAGGATTTGTTTTTAATCATTTTAAGTGCACTGAAAACGGAGTTTTATATATACATTTTACAAAAAGAATGATGCATAAGTTTGGAGTGGAACGAGAAGAAGCTGCAAATCTTGTCAATAGTTTATCAAACATTCGCAATCATATGATTTGGCTCGCTTTTATTGATCAAGAGAAAATAGATGAAACTACTCAAAAGAAAGTAAATGAAACAAGAGTGAGAATGCGTTCTAGATTTATTACTATAAATGATATTGCTGAGAAGTATCACGGTGGTGGTCATCTTCAAGCCAGTGGTGCAACCGTTCATAATAAAATGGAATTTAAAGAACTTCTAAAAGATTGTGACGAACGATTAAAAGAATACAAAGAGGAACATCCTGATGTATTTTAATAAAGTTCTTATAGTTAATGATGATGGTATTGAAGCATTAGGTATTATGAAACTAGTAGAGCAAGTAAAACTATTCTCTAAAGAAATTCTAATTGTTGCCCCATCGACAGTAAAATCGGCAGCAAGTCATAGTATGACTATTTCCGAAGGGCTAAAACTTACAAAATATCCATTTAGTAAATTTGGTTGTCTAGCTTATTCTCTATCTGGTACTCCTGTTGACTGTGTTAAGTTTGCTTTAATTCACTTTTCTTATACACCAGATGTTGTTTTTTCCGGTTGCAATAGTGGATTAAATTTAGGGAATGATATCTTATATTCTGGGACGGTTGCCGCAGCAACTGAAGCAAACTTTTTTGGAATTCGCGGCATTGCAGTCTCTTCGAACATTAATGAGTTTGATGAATTATCTCACTTAGATGATGTAGTGAAGTATATATTTGATACGGGTTTATTACAAGCCTCGGGTGTTTTGAATATTAATTTCCCTTTAAAGTCAAAAGGAATTAAAGTGACGCATCAAGGTAAAAATCCGTTTGATACCTATTTTTCTTTAGAAAATAATCTTTTCTATCCGAAAGGCGCCCCTTTAGGAAAAGCAATTGAGTTTGACAAGACAAGCGACGTGCGAGCGGTAAGTGATGGATATATATCAATTAGTCCCTTAACTGTGAACCATACCGATATAGGTGTTTATAATTGCTATAAAGATGATTCTAAAATAGACTTTTAATATATATAATAAGAAAGAGAAGTATTAAATGGAAACAAGAAGAATACGATTTATTTCTACAAGTCAAGAGAGTTCATACGATTATGAGACCATTGCTTCAATCAATCGTGAACTAGATTATTATACTATAGAATATGATGACCCTAGTGATATATCTTCACATATTACTTATAAAGTATATAAGGATAAAGTTCTTATTAAAAGAACTGGCAATGTCAAAATGTTTCTTTCTTTAATTCATGATACTAAGACAATACTAAGATATACGAATAATGATTTTAATTTGAAAGTGGATTGTTATACAAAAACAATTCAGATTACGAATAACCGTTTTCTTGCTATCTATTTGTTAAGCGATAATGAAGATATTCATAAAATAGAGTTGGAAATTATTTAGTTTATAATTTATTAATATATATTCTTGCAATTTTTGCTTGATTGTAGTATAATATCAAAAATGAAATAATGGAGGATTATATGGGTATTAAAGAAAAGGATAAATCTTTGTTAGAGATTGCAATTGATTTATTACAAAAAAAGAAGAAACCTCAGAATATAAAAAATATTATCACCGAAACAATGCAATTGAAAGGATTAAAGAATCCTCAGGCGGCAGAAGAAGCCCCTCAGTTAATTCTTGATATTATGCAATCTGGGTACTTTGTTTATTGTGGCGAAGATTGTTGGGACTTAAAATTCCGTCAACCTACATCTGTATTCGATAAAGATGGAGCGGATGCTACTATATATGAGCAAGATGAAGAGATAAAGAACAATCAGTTGAATGATTCGGATGATTTGGATTATGATAATCAACAAGCAAGTATTCAAACCGCAAATGATTCGGACGATAAAGATGAAGATGAAGATGACTTAGAAAAAGCATTTGACGATTCGGATAAATCTTTTGATGATGCTCCAGGAAGTAATTTTGCTGAAGACAAAGAAGAACCTGATGCTAAAGCTACAACAGATAATGATTTAGAATCAAGTGATGATTCAGTCGAGAACGATTTGTTGTTTGGTAATGATGATGAAGAAGAACCGAATGATGAAGATCTTCTGGACATAGAAGATGAAGAGGAAGATAGATAGTTAGAATTATATTCTAACTATTTTTATTTTTTATGGTATAATGTTATTATGTTAATAGAATAGTGTGGTGATATATATTGAACAGTCAATATGTTAAAAGAATATTAGAACAAGAATCGATTCGGGTAAAAAAGAAATACGGACAAAATTTTTTAATAAACAAAGATGCATTAAATCAAATTATTGATGCATCAAAAATTGACTTAAATACCGAGGTTATTGAAATTGGTCCTGGTCTTGGATTTTTAACAAAAAAGCTTCATACTTCTTGCAAGAAAGTAGTAGCTTACGAAATTGATCCTGAGATGGTTCTTCACTTACAAAAAGAATTTAAAGATTCTACGAATGTTATTATTAAAGAAAAGGACTTTTTGAAAGTTGATATAGAAGAAGATATTAATAATGAATTTGAAACACAAAATATTATAGTTGTTGCCAATCTACCTTATTATATAACAACAGCCATTCTATCTAAAATACTAGAGGAAACATCTCGAATTAAGAGCATTGTTGTAATGGTTCAAAAAGAGGTGGCCGATCGATTGTGTGGAACACCTTCTACCAAAGACTACAATAGTCTTAGTGTATATATTCAATATTATACAAAACCATCTTTTTGCTTTCTTGTAAAAGCAAATAGTTTTTATCCAGTTCCATTGGTAGATAGCGCGGTAGTACGGCTTGATTATAAAAAACGAAACGATTTAGATGATAGCGAGGAAAGCTATTTTAAGAAATTTGTTCACTTAATTTTCGCTCAACGAAGAAAAACATTATATAATAATTTATTAAAGAGTAACATTTCTAAAGAATTCATAAAAAAGGTAATACAAGAAAACGGATTTAAAGAAAGTGTAAGAGCGGAAGAACTGTCTATTGATGAGATAATACTTCTATCAAAAAGATTTTATGATTATCAAAAGAGTATAAACAATGATTAAGAGAGCATATGCAAAGATAAACTTACTATTATCTGTTGTTGGTTTGGATCCATCTACGAATTATCATTTCTTACAAATGGTATCTCAAAAAATCAATCTAAATGATATTGTTAAAATTAAAATTAGCAACGAAAATAGATTAATATTTCATAATGAACCGTTATTAAATTCATATACGGATAATCAAGCACTTGCTTGTTGTATTTCTTTTTGTAAAAAGTATAATATAATTAATAATCACCAAATTGATATATATAAACGAATTCCTGTTGGTGCGGGTTTAGGTGGAGAAAGTGCAGATATCAGTGCTGTTTTACAAATTCTGGTAGAAATGTATAATATCGATTCGAATACTAGTGATTTCAAATCATTTGTATCTTCCTTTGGAAGTGATGTTCCCTTTATGTTTTATATATCATCGGGAGCTATTGTTGAAGGGTTTGGAGAATTACTTACTAAGGTCTTGTTACCTATTCAACCAATTGCTATAATTTATCCTAACCAAGGCCTTTCTACAAAGGAAGTATTTGAAAGTGCAACAGTATTAAATACAAGAATTTCTCACGAAGAACTATTAAGTAAAATCAAAGCAAAAGAATATAAAAACGATTTAATGCCTATATGTATAAAAAAACTTCCAACTATTGAGTCAAATATAATTAAGGCTTCAAATTATGGAATTGCTTGTATGACAGGAAGTGGGAGTTCAATTGTTTTATACGATTACAAAAAAAGGTTTGAGCTCACTCATGAAATGAAAAAGAATAATAAAATAATTTTTACGCAAACGAGGTAGTAAAATGGAAAAAAATAATCAAAACATTGAGTTTATTGAAACTCTTACTCAAACGGATATGATAGAGTTTAATTATTATTTATTAAAATCAAATAAAATGATTCGAATAAATACTATTATTATTGGAGTTATCTCTATAGTGCTTGGTATTATTTCTATGATAGTTGATAATACTCATACTTATCTTGCGGGGGACATTTGTCTTATAGTAGTAGGGCTATATGCATTGTTTTTGTTAATTCCAACAATCAAATTAGGAATAAAAATTAAAATGTCAAAAAACAAACAAGCACTCGATATGAAACCTATATATTGTTCTATTGATGATAATGAAGTATGTTATTGTTTTGAGGATGAAAAGGCAACTCTTGAAAAGTCTGCCTATGCAATTCCTTATGGTTCTATTCAAAAGGCTGTGCAAACAAAAAATTTTATATATATTCACGTAAATCCTCAAACAATCTTAATTATAAAATCATGTGAATGTCCCTATTTAGAGGACGTTATTTCTATATTTATTAAGAATTTAGGGCAAAATAAAAGGTTTTTTAAAATAAATTAGTAAAACGCTTTACGAAAACGTTTACAGGTGGTAAAATATAAGTACATCTGATTATGTGAAAAATTAAGGATGAAAAGTGAGGAGAAGAATATGGAAATCACAGATGTTAGAATTCGCAAGATTGACAGTCAAACTAGGTTGCGTGGTATCGCTTCGATTACGATTGATAACGCTTTTGCAATTCACGAATTGAGAATCATTGAAGGAAAAGACGGAGTGTTTGTTGCTATGCCTAGCCGCAAAACAACTGATGGTGTATTTAGAGACATCGCACACCCTATCAACATTGAAACGAGAAAGATGATTGAAGAAAAAGTGCTAGAGAAGTATCAAGAAGAATTGGCTAAAGGACCAGAAGAACCAGTTCAAGAAGAACCTGCGGTTTAACAAATTGAAAAGAGGACACCTTTCGTGTTCTTTTTTCTTTTTTTTATTTTATTCATTTTTTTGTTTTTCTTAAAACGCTTTTATATGTATATCATTTAATTAAATATTACAAATGGTGTATAATAACTTAAGAAGATAAATGGGAGGAATACTATGGAATTCAAACAAACAGCGATTAATATTCGCGAATTGACTTTAAAAAGCATCGCTTCAATAGGGCAAGGCCATATTGGTGGCAGCTATTCTATTGTTGATTGTTTAACGGTGCTATATTTTAAAAAAATGAATATTGACCCGAATAATCCAAAGTTAGAAGGAAGAGATAGACTTGTTGTTTCAAAAGGCCATGCAGGGCCAGCGGTTTATGCAACACTTGCGGAAAGAGGATATTTTCCTAAATCTGAATTATTAACATTGAATAAATTAAATACAAATCTTCCAAGCCATTGTGATATGAATAAAACTCCTGGAATTGACATGACAACTGGGTCTTTAGGGCAAGGTTTGTCTTGTGCTGTTGGTATGGCACTTGCTTCTCGTATTAAGAATGATGGGGCTACGATTTATTGCATCATTGGTGATGGTGAATCTCAAGAAGGCCAAATATGGGAAGCAAGTATGTATGCTTCTCAACAAAAATTAAATAACTTGATTGTATTTTTAGATAATAATAAGATGCAAATTGATGATTATACAGACAAAGAAAACTCGTTATTAGATCCTGTCAAGAAGTGGGAAAGTTTTGGATTCTTTGTATTATCGATTGATGGACATAATTTTGATGCTATCGATAATGCGATTGATTGTTGTAAAGAACAATCTGAGAAACCATCTTTGATTGTATTAAACACAATAAAAGGAAAAGGCTTAAAATTTGTTGAAGCTCAAGGACTTGGATGTCATAGTATGCCAATAACTGATGAACAATTAGATTCTGGCATTAAAGAATTAGAAGAAAGTAGGTAGTAGATATCATGGAATTTCGTCAAGCAATTGAAAAAAGTTTGCAAGAATTAATGACTATCGATTCTTCTATTTGTGTTTTAGATGCCGATTTATCAAAACCGAATGGGACTGCTCCTCTTTATAAGTTATTTCCTGAACGTTGCTTTGATGTAGGCATTCAAGAAGCAAATATGGTTTCTATTGCAGCAGGGCTTGCTGCATATGGAATGAAACCTATTATTTTCACCTTTTCACCATTTGCGACTCGAAGAGTATGTGACCAAATTGCGGTGTCTGTTTGCTATGCAAAACAAAATGTAAAAATTGTTGGTACAGACCCTGGCCTTACTGCTGAACTAAATGGTGGAACCCATATGAGCATGGAAGATATCGGTGTTTTAAGAAGTATTCCTACAATGAAGATATATGATGCGGTTGACGCAAATCAAATATATCAAGCGATTCCTCAAATAATGAATTATAATGGACCTCTTTACATTCGAACACCTAGAAAATCAAGACCTGATGTATTTTCAAGTGATTATAAGTTTAAACTATTTAAAGCAGATATAGTAACAGAAGGTAGCGATGTAACAATTCTTGCTACTGGAACAATGGTTTATGAAGCGGTAGAAGCACAAAAAATATTACTGCAAAAGAACATTCATTCTGAAGTAATAAGTGTTAATACTATTAAACCATTAGATGAAGAAACAATTCTTACTTCCGTTATGAAAACAAATCATGTAGTTACATGTGAGAATCATAATGTAATCGGGGGATTATATTCAGCAGTTTCGGAACTTTTTTGTGAAAAATTTCCAATTCGTGTTGAAAAAGTAGGAGTTGAAGACATATTTGGACAAGTGGGAAAATATGACGATTTGCTAAAGACATATCATATGACAAAAGATGATATTGTCACAAAAGTCTTAAAATCATTAGAGAGATAAGAGGAGAAAAAAATGGCTATTATTCATGGTAAAAAGATCAAACTATTTGCTTTAAATGCAAATCCTATGTTAGCACAAGATGTTGCTAAATATATGGGAATTGAATTATCTTGTTGCAAAATTGCACGTTTTGCTGACGGCGAAGTACAAATTAACATTGATGAACCCGTACGTGGACATGACGTATTTGTAATACAACCTACTTGCAATCCGGTAAATGAGAACTATATGGAATTATTTGTTATGTTAGATGCGCTCAAAAGAGCATCAGCAGATAGCATTACGGTTATTATGCCTTACTACGGATATTCAAGACAAGATCGTAAAGCGGCTCCAAGACAACCTATTTCTGCAAAGCTTATGGCGGATCTTTTACAAACTTCAGGGGCAACAAGAGTTATGTGCCTTGATTTACATGCTGCTCAAATTCAAGGTTTCTTCAATATTCCAATTGATAACTTTTTAGCATTACCAATTTTTGCTGAATATTTTGTAAATAAAAATTTAAGTGATGTAGTTGTTGTATCTCCAGACCATGGTGGTGCTACAAGAGCAAGAAAACTTGCTGAAATATTAGACGCACCAATTGCCATTATTGATAAGCGTCGTCCCCAACCAAATCGTGCTGAGGTTATGAATGTAATTGGTGAAATTGAAGGTAAGAACTGTGTAATCATCGATGACATGGTTGATACTGCTGGAACACTTGCTATCGTTGTATCCACGTTAAAAGAACGTGGCGCAAAGAAGATATATGCTTGCTGTAGTCATGCGCTCTTATCAGGCAGCGCTTGTGATAAATTACAAGCCACTCCTCTTGAAGAACTTGTTTGTACAAATAGTATCCCAGTTTCAAATGAAAAATTAGAAAAATACTCCTATATTAAACAATTGTCTATCGCTCCTTTAATTGGACAAGGAATTCTAAATATTATCGATGACCAGTCTGTAAGTGAACTGTTTGTTTATACAAAAAAATAGGATGGTATCAGTAATGGGAACAAAGCCATATTATGATTGTAACGATTTGACAAATACTAAGTTAATTTTTAATAAACGTTCTATCAAGCAAGATGAACAACTAACAATTGCTCATAATGAGATAACCAAGAATAAGGAAATAACTAAAAACATTGTCCCGGTCGGAACGAAGACCATCGAGAAAGAATCTCTTAAAATATAGTTAGAAGCACACATTCGTGTGCTTCTTATTTTTAGGTAAATTGTAATTTGAAATGCAACAAATTAATTGTCTAATTTCAGGTATCT
>CAYYTE010000023.1:0-19593 GCA_964474685.1 uncultured Staphylococcaceae bacterium
GCTCTTATTAAGGGGCTTTTTTTATGTTCTCTATATATATTAATAGTTAGTTTTTTGACAAAATACATTAAAAGTTATATAATAACTATAAAGAACAAACAAAGTATTGTTAGATAAATTGTTCTAAAGAATTGAGGAATATATATGAATTATTCAACACTGACTGATTTTTATGAATTAACAATGTCCAATGGTTATTATCTTGTTGGTAAAAAAGATGAAATATGCTACTTTGATATTTTCTACAGGTCTAATCCAGATCAAGGTGGATATAGCGTTTTTTGTGGGCTAGCTAGTATCATTGATTATATAAAGAATCTACACTTCACAAAAGAGGATATTGAGTATCTTCGCAGTAAAAATACATTTGATGAAGGCTTTTTGGAATATCTAGCTAACTATCAATTTCATGGAGATATATATTCAGTAGAAGAAGGAACAGTTATTTTTCCTTATGAACCATTAATTACAGTTCGTGCAACTTCAATTGAGGCTCAAATTTTAGAAACATTTTTATTAATTTGCGTGAACCATCAATCTTTAATTGCTACTAAAGCGAGACGAATTATTCAAGCGTCAGATGGTCGACCGGTATTAGAACTTGGCGCAAGGAGAGCACATGGTGCTTCTAGTGCATTATTAGGTGCTCGTGCTAGTTATATCTCAGGAGTAGTTGGAACTGCAACCACACAATCAGATATCTTATATCATGTACCAGCAGTCGGAACTATGGCTCATTCTTGGGTTCAAATGTTTGATTCCGAATATGAAGCCTTTCTTGCTTATGCTAAAATTTATCCTCATAATATCACTTTATTGATTGACACGTATGATGTATTAAATAGTGGTATTCCAAATACTATTAAAGTTGTTAAGGAAGTATTATGGCCTCAAGGAATTAAAAAATGTGCGGTTCGAATTGATTCTGGCGATATAGCATATCTAACTAAGAAAGCTCGAAAACTATTAGACGATGCGGGCCTTGTGGATTGCAAGATTTGCGTTTCTAATTCATTAGATGAATATATAATCTCTGACTTAATTCAACAGGGGGCTTGCATTGATTCATTTGGTGTTGGTGAGAACCTTGTAACCGCAAAGAGTGATGCTGTTTTTGGTGGTGTATATAAGTTAGGCGCTGTTGAAAAAAATGGTGTGATTGAACCAAAAATAAAAATCAGTGAAAACATAGTAAAGATAACGAATCCTGGTTACAAAAAGGTTTATCGTTTATTTGATAAAACTACAAAGAAAGCTATCGCAGATTATATTGCGCTTGCTGAAGAAAAAGTACCACTTGATTCCCTTGTTTTATTTGATGAGCGTGAACCTTGGAAACAAAAAGAAGTTTCAAACTACGATTTAGAATCGTTGTTAAAACCTATATATATAAAAGGAAAATTAGTATATAAAGAACCCGACCTAGAATCCATTCGAAAACATGCATTAGATAGTTATAATTCATTATGGGATGAAGTTAAAAGATTTAGAAATCCAGCTTCGTATTATGTAGATTTATCTCAGAAACTATATGGGTTAAAGTATAAAATGCTTCATGATTATAGGAAAGGAGTTAGCCAGAAATAGCTAACTTTCTTTAATTTATGGATGATTTATTAATTTTGGAATCTTGGTATAACAAGAATAAAAGAAGTTTGCCTTGGCGAAACACGAGTGACCCTTATAAAATATGGGTATCCGAAGTTATGTTACAACAAACTCGTATTCAAACAGTTCTTCAATATTACGATAAATTCATTTCAATATATCCAACCCTAGAAGACCTTGCAAGTGCACCTTTAGATGATGTTATGAAAGCATGGCAAGGCTTAGGATATTACTCAAGATGTAAAAATATGGTCTTATGTTCAAATATTATTGTAAAAGATTATAATGGAATATTTCCTACAGATTATAAAACGTTGTGCTCTTTACCAGGATTTGGTAATTATACCGCTTCCATTATTAGTAGTATCGTAAATAAAGAAAACAAGGTAAGTGTGGATGGAAATGTATTCCGAGTATTTGCTAGATATAATTGTTCTATGCTTGATTATTCAAAGGAATCGAGTAAAAAAAGTTGTCAAAATATTTTAGAGAATTTACATAAAGTAGATCCTGGCATTTTCAATTCGGCACTTATGGAATTAGGAGAAACTATATGTACACCCCAAAATCCAAATTGTTATATTTGTCCGATACAATCTACATGTCTTGCTTTTAAAAATAAAGCGCAACTGCAATACCCAATAAAAACAGTTGTTATAAAACGTAAAATAGAAGATAAATTTCTTCTTTGGTTAGTAATTAAAGATAAATTCATCTTAAAACGTATTAATTATGGATTACTTAAAGAAACATATTCTCCTATTACTTTATCTTCTTTAGATTATTCGGAGGAATTATATAAGCGGGATGCTCAAATTATTCAAAAGATTCACTTATCCAATTACAAGTATTTGTTTTCTCATATTGAATGGAGAGTTAAGCAAATAGTAGTTTTCGCAAATTCAATCTCACCTCTTACGGATGATTATCTTGTTTCAAAAGATGATTTAATTGAAAAATATGCAATTGCTTCTGCTTTTAAAAAGGGATTAAAAGAAGTATTAGATTTAATTATTTAGAAAGGTGAAGTATGATATTGACGTTTTTTAATTCTTATAAAATCTATGAAGTCCCCTCTAGGTTTTCCTATCAACATTGCTTATTAATGATGTTTTCTCTATTATACATAGTTGCTATTGCCTTTTTGTTTCGATATAAATCTAAGGAAAAACAAACTATTTTAATGATTTCTCTAAGTGTTTGTATGGCACTTGTATTTTTTGGAAGATTGTTTTTTGGTTGGGAGGGAGCAAGAATAGGAGCTAGTGGAAGTAAAACTTCAATCCTACCTCTAGAACTTTGTAATATTAATATTTATGTTACACTACTTGCTTGTATTACAAAGAAGAAATCGCTTTTCAGTTACTTATATTTTGTTTCATTATTTGGAGCGCTAATTCCTTTAATTATTTTTCCAGATTGTCATATGATTGTGAATGGAAGAAATCTATTTCATTATATGTTCTTTGATTATTATTTTATCCATACCAACCTAGTTGCGATTCCTATTTGGCTTATTTCGTGGTCATTTTATAAACCTTCTTTTAAAGATGTGCTTCCAACAACGATTGTTTTAATTATTGTTCATTTGTTTGTTTTTGTTTCTTCTATGATATTAAGGAATTTTTCTATGTTTGCAAATGCAAACTATATGTATGTTTACAGTGCATCTAATTTACCGATTTTAAGAGAATTATATCAATTGATCCATATACCATATGTATATGAACTACCTTTATTAATCGTTGTTGTTCCAATATTTTACTTAATGGCATTACCTTTTGAAATGCAAAGGAGAAGAAAAAAATGAATATATATTTTGGTAATTATTTGTTTATCATTTTAATGATTATCTTTATCGGATTGCCTATTGCTAGTTATTTTATTTTTAGGAATAAAACTCAAACTGCAAAAGATACTTTTATTTGGATTTTAATTATCATTTCCTTTCTCATGACTTGGGGTATTTATATATATTCACTGTTTGTAGATGAATATCAACGAATCCATTTTATCGCTCGACTTCCTTTTCATTTATGTTCCATCAATCCTGTCTTATATGGAGTTGTTTTTGCTTTTCGAAGAAAGTGGGGTCGAATCACAGATTATTTTTATCAATATATGTTTTACATAGGTTCAGCCGGTGCACTTATGGGACTTTTAATTCCCCCATCGGATTGCATAGGATATTTCTTTAAATATAATGTATATTCATATTGGATTAAACATGGTTTAATTTTTGCTATTCCTCTTTGTATGGTTAGTTTAGGTTATTTGAAGCCACGAATTAAAGATATGTGGAAAGCTTCTTTTATACTTCTTTGTTTCTTATTAGTTATGACAGGAGTAGATTATTTATTAACCTGGGTATCACATTTACAAGGGGTAAATGATACTGTTAATTTCTTTTATATTTTAAAAGCGGATAATTTTGTTTTAAAGTTTTTCTATGATATTATCCCATTACCTTTCTTTTATATGCTACCAATGATTATAATTGTAATCCCTATTCAATTTATATATTGGGGAATTTATCGGTTTGTTGATTTTTTATTACATTGTAGAGAAAAAAAGCAAGTGAGTTTAAGTGAATAGAAAAGTCATTAACTTGACACTTCTTAATATAATCGATATAATATAAAGGCTTTAAGAGAGTAGTTTACTTTTGTTTAAAAGTGATTGGTCTACATAATGAATATATATATATATTCAGGCTCAATCTTAAATAACGAGACTTAAGCGAGTGTTATAGGACATCTCGCTTAATTTTTTTTTGGAGGATATATGGATTTTATATTTATATTACAAGCTATCTTGCTAGGTCTTGGTTTAGCGATGGATGCATCTTGTGTTAGTGCAGTTAATGGCCTAGAAGAACCTAAAATGAAAAAGAAGAAACTTATTTTTATGGCATTACTCTTTGGACTTGCTCAAGGGATTATGCCCACTATTGGCTATTTTATTGGTTCTATATTTAAAGAATTTGAAATAGTTATTTATATTGTACCATTTTTTGCTTTAATTGTTTTAGGTTATTTAGGTATAAAGATGATTTGTGAAGCAGTAAAAAAGAATAAAGAACTTAAAAATAAAGAAATCGATAAAACGAGCACTCCTTTAAAAGTTGTTCTATATAAACAGATTTTTCTTCAAGCATTAGCAACTTCGCTCGATGCTTTAAGTGTTGGTTTTGTTTATATTGAATATCCTTATTATTCCGCATTAACTTGTTTTGCTATCGTTGCGTTAATTACTTTTGGAATGTCTTTACTGTTTGTTTGGATTGGTAAAAAGTTTGGGACGATTCTTGAGAATAAAGCCTCTATCGTTGGTGGGGCTATTTTAGTTGCTATTGGCCTTAAGATATTCATTGAGTTTCTAATTAAGAGTTTCTAGTTTTCACTAGAAATTCACAAAAAACCGCTATATTTTTAAAAATATATGAAAACATGAATTACTTCATTGTTATACACCCAACTGTATGGTATAATAATATATATAATAAATGTAAATGCAATCAATTAATTTAGTAAAGGAGTAACAATTATGCTAGAATTAAAGAACATTGTTAAAGAATACCCAATAGGAACGGGAGTGGTAGAAGCTTTAAAAAATGTAAGTATGTCTTTTCGCGAGAGCGAATTTGTTTCTATACTTGGTCCTTCGGGTTGTGGGAAAACTACTTTACTAAATGTTATAGGTGGATTGGATAAATACACAAGTGGTGATTTAATAATTGATGGAAAATCAACGAAGGATTTTAAAGATAGAGATTGGGACAATTATAGAAATCATACTATCGGGTTTGTGTTTCAAAGTTATAACTTAATTCCTCATCAAACTGTATTAGGTAACGTTGAACTGGCTTTAACGTTATCCGGTGTTTCTCGAAAAGAAAGAAAACAAAGAGCATTAGATGCTCTTACTAAAGTAGGTCTAACTGACCAAATTAAAAAACTACCTTCACAACTTTCTGGAGGGCAAAAACAACGGGTTGCAATTGCTCGTGCGATTGTGAATAATCCTAGGATTATACTTGCGGATGAACCGACGGGGGCACTTGATAGTGAAACCTCAATTCAGGTTCTTGAGATACTAAAAGAAATTGCCAAGGATCGACTCGTTGTGATGGTAACTCATAATGCGGAATTGGCAAAGACATATTCGACAAGGATTATACGCTTAAAAGATGGTGAAGTTATCGGAGATAGTATGCCGTATGTTGCGACACCGGAAGAAGTAAAACTTGCCAAAGAGAAATATCAGGTAAAATCAAAAAAACAACAAAAGAAAGCTTCTATGAGTTTTTTAACCGCTTTAAATTTAAGTTTTAGGAATTTATTAACAAAAAAAGCACGTACAATTCTTGTATCGTTTGCGGGGAGCATTGGTATTATTGGAATAGCTTTGATTCTAAGTTTATCGAGTGGGTTTAAAAACTATATTAATAATGTTGAACAAGATACTTTATCGAGTTATCCTTTAACGATTTCATCGGGAACAGTATCGGCTGTAAATGCATATATGCAGACTCTTACAGAGGATACAAATTTAACAAAGTATCCGAATACTGACTCGGTTACATCAAATAATCTAGTTTCCCAAATGATGGGTTCGATGTTAAAAACAAGTCACACAAATGACTTATATAGTTTCAAACAATACTTAGATGAGTATGGAAGTCAACTAGACCCTTATGTTACAGATATATGTTATAACTATAATACAAACGTAAATATATATTCCTCTGATTATAAGACAAATGGGATTCATCAATTAAAACCTTATACTTTACAAGATAAAGAATCACTTTTAGAAAAGGTAGAAGATGAAGGCAATAAAACAATAGTTTCTACTATGCTTGATGTATTTGTTAATATGATGAAGAGTAATGGTTCAATATTTGATATGAGCACATGGAGTGAGTTAATCAATAATGAGGAGTTTTTAAATAGTCAATATAAAGTACTTTCAGGCTCTTGGCCGAAGAATGCAAATGAAGTTATTCTAGTTACAGATGAATATAATCAAATACCAGATTATGCTTTATATGCTTTGGGTTTAAAACCAGAAACTGATTTAATAAATGCGTTATTACAATCTGAAGAAGGGGTGACGTCTTATAAGTACTCTGATTTGATTGATCATACTTTCCAATTAGTATTTGATTCTGATTATTATGTAAAAGCAGATGGTGATATGTACTTCAAGAAAACCTCTTATAAATCGAGTGGATTTGATAAGATATTGGATAAATCTATGACTTTAAAAATTGCTGGTATTGTTCGTCCTTTAGAAAACACGACCGCAAAAGCAATTACATCGACTATTGGTTATACGAGTGCTTTAAAGAATGCGATACTGGAACATAATTATAATTCAGATGTTGCGAAGGCACAAGTAAAAAATGCTGTATTTGATTCGTCTTATGAATTTATTAGTGCTACATCTGTATTAAATGGTTCTAGTTTAACATATGAACAATATAATTCTTTATTGTATCGCTTTGGCTATCAAGATTCATCTTATCCTAGTAGTATAAATATTTATCCTACAAGTTTTGAAGCAAAGGATAAAGTTATTGAATTTATCAATGAATACAATGTTTATGCAGCAAAAAAAGCTAGAAATGATTGCATTGCGAAGGCTGCTGCGGAAGGGCATACGGCTACTCAAGAAGAAATTGCCACTGCCGAAAAAGCATCTCAGATTGCCTACACAGATTATGTAAAATTAATGATTACATCCGTCAGTAAGATTATCAATGCCATCACCTATGTACTCATTGCTTTTGTTGCTATTTCACTTGTAGTATCGAGCATTATGATTGGTATTATTACATATATATCGGTATTAGAGCGGACGAAAGAGATAGGAATCTTAAGAAGTATTGGTGCTAGTAAGCATAATATTTCTACAATATTTAATGCGGAAACATTACTTATTGGCTTAATCTCTGGATGTTTGGGGATATTCTTGACAATTCTTTTGAATTTCCCGGTCAATGCTCTCATTAAGAAATTAGCGGGAATTGCAAATGTAGCGAGTCTTCCTTGGCAAGGAGGAGCAATATTAATTGCTATTGCTATGATATTAACATTAATATCCGGAATTATACCATCGGTTTATGCTTCAACAAAAGACCCTGTTAATGCTTTAAGAAGTGAATAAAAAGAACGATTTTTTGCATTCTATTCCTATAAATTTGCATTCTAATGGCTTAATGGATTATTTCACTTGAAATTTTCTATATTTCATGATATAATTTATAAACATTATAAAAAATGCATTTTGAAAAGGAGGGTATAGATAATGATTTTTCAAGACTTTTTTGTGTTTATTCAAATGTCCTATAAAACATTTTTAGAATTATTTACTATGGTTATCTTATTCTCAATTCTTTTCAAAAGAATTCATTTAAACATCATAGTTGGAATTTCATCCGCTTTGTTTATTGTTGGCTTTGTCTTTATTTGGACAAGTCTAGAAAAAGAATTATCACAAGTGATGAATGCTTTAGTTAGCGCTCGGATTGGGAACTATATAGTAACTCTTGTTCGTGATAAGTTTTTATATCACGCGCCAAAGCAGTCTTTTACCTTAGTATCTTCTAAAGCTAGTTTAAAGTTTTTAAGCAGATTAGCTTTAAGAGCTTATTTCACATCTCTTTTCGATCCAGTAAAAGTTTATGCAAGTTATTTGTTTAAAGTATTAGAAAGATTATGTATAAAACTTGAAACAACCCTTGCTTCTTTTCACAAGAAAGCATCCGCTATTTTTAAAGATTTAAGAGTTGTATTAGCTACTTAAAATTAAACCATTAAATAAGGTTTCCAAAAGCTTTAGTTAATGGTTTTTTTATTTCATTATATTAAAATTATATTGGAATTTAGATATTCTATTTTTGACAAACAAGAAAAAATATGATAAACTATAGATAGAATATAGTTAGATAGAAGGAGAATTATATGAATCCATTTAATCAAACAATAGAAACAAGAGAATCTGGGAAATATTATGTTAGTAGGACCGGTAGAGTAGTAGAACTAGATAGTGAAACCAACCTTTCTAAAAATGTTGTAACACTTCAGCACATTTTGGAAAAGAATGATTTGTTAAAAGAACAAAATCAGGAATTAAAAAAACAAATTGAGCAAGCCAATGCTGAATATCAAAATTTAGAAAAAAGATTTAATGAAGGGCTTGATACTCCAAAAACTATCGAGTATGTAAAAGAACTGGAAGCAAAAATTAATGATTTGCAAAAAGCTTTGAATAAAGAAAACTCTCATGAATTATTAGATGAGGTAAAGTTTGGTAATTTATTAAATAAAAATCTTATGCAAACTGTTACTATTATTTATAAAAATACCGAAGGCGAACTAACTAAAGAAAATAAAGAGTTATTAGAGGCTTTAAATTGTCAGTATATTGCGCCGCATGTAAACGAAAAAATTACAACAAATGATATTGACGTTGTATATTTTGATACAACGGATTCTTTAAAAGATAAAGTGGTTAAAAGTGTCAAGGCTTGTGGAGTGTATTCTTTAGATTTGCAAAAATATTTAATTAAACCACAAGTGGAAGTATATCGTTTTATAAAAAAATAGATTTTATTTATTCATATAATGGCAAAGGGGTAAAGTATTGTACTTTCCCTTTTTTAAATCGTAAGAAAGAGGAGAAAGCATGAAAAGAACGTACCGAGTTTGTCCAAAGTGTGGGGGAATTCTAGAAGGAAATGAATCAAATCATTGTGAGGTTTGTGGGACGGATTTAACAAAAGAACTAATTTATTTGGATAAAGATTTGATACCGAAATCAAACGTAGGAATTAAGATGTTTAAACAATCATTTCTGAGAAAACTTATAACATTACTTGTCATTATTGTAGGTTTCATTTCTATTATGGGTATTGGTTATTTTATTTCAAGAGGACCTAGTGGTCATATTGATATTCAAGAAAACCTTGTAGTAAAAGTAGGGGAGAGTGTCCCTTTGGACTTTCGTATATTATCACTTCCTTTAAACCGGGTAGAACTCGCTATTGATACAAATGATAGGGACGAAATAAAGGAAGCAATCACTATGTTTTCTTATGAGAAAACAACTACGGGTTTTTTAATCAAAGGGTTAAAACCGGGAACGGTTCATATTACATTTATCTTTCATGAAGATAAAGAACAAACGAATTATAATTCAAAAGTTACTATTCAAATAAATAATTAGGAGGGAATATGGAAAAAAATATTGTAGCAAGTTTTGATGTACAAAAAGAGTTATTAAAGAAAATTGATAAGTTTGATAAGGTGACTTTCTTTTCACCTTCTGAGTTTTGTGATATTGTTTTAGGTTCATGGGATGAAGGAACCTATTTAAATCAATTACTAGAAAATAATTATCTAATAAATCAACAAATCACTTTTTATGAGAATTTTAAAAAACTTGCACTGACGGATTTAAATCAAGATTTATTAAATAAGTATGAAAATTCATCTATATGTTTAGATTTATTAAAAAAGAATTTTACTTCAGGTAATGTAAAATTTCTGTATAATAAAACTATTGAAATCTATGATTATCCCGCTCTAAATGATCGTTTGTATAAAGCGTTAGATGTTATACATGATCGTGCAACAATTCATTTAATTCGTCCGAATGCTTGTTCAACAAACAATATTTCACTTCTTCCCTTTTTTATTGACGAAGATGAAGTGAAATATGTGGTACAAAGAATTGCTGAAGCAATTGATGGCGGGTGCGAACTACAAGATATTGCTGTTATGTATAATGGAGATCAATATGAGGCTTATTTAAAAAATTACTTGAATTTCTATAATATTCCTTTTACAAGTGATAAGAGTTCATCTTTATGGGAATTTCAAGTTGGTAAAAGGGTATATCATACACTTATAGATAACTTTAATAATTACTCGAATTGGTTCGATAATATAAGTAGTATTAATATATCCACTTACTCGGGTGTTTTACAAGCTGCTTTATACTCTTTCTATAAGTCGATACTAGTGCTTAATTATTCAAGTAATTCTTTTAATATTGTATTAAGAATGATGAAACATCAATCTGTTTGTATGGATAAAAAAACGGGTATTCATTTAATTTGTAATTTTTCTTATGCGAGTAAGTCTTATAAGAAACTATTTATAATGGGTTGCCTTCAAGATTCAATTCCTTTTGTATATAATGATAATGATTTTTATTCAGACGAGATAAGAAATATATTAAATTTACCAACAAGTAAAGATAAAACTGCCGAAAGTAATAATTGCGTTTTGGATATTATAAAACATTCAATGGATGTTTTATTAACCTATCCATCAAAAAAACTTGATGGTACTTCTTATCGCGCCGCATATCTTACGAATGGATTTGAAGAATTGAAACTTGTCGATGGGGTTAAAAAAGAAGAAAATATTCGATATTCTATGTTGGCTAGTCGATTAGAACTAGGGAAAGCCCAGGAGCTATTTAGTAAATATCGCACAAAAACAAATTTATTATTTCAATTGACAAAAGCAATTCCTGGGTTTCACATTGGAAATTTTGATAACAGGTTTAAAAAAATAGGAAATTATAAGAAGAATCATGTACAAATATCCTATACACCTATGGATTCATTTTATCATTGTGCTTTCCGTTATTATCTAGGTTATATTTTAAAAATAGACCAAAATAACACTTCGTCTGAGGATGTTGGAACATTTGTTCATAAGATATTAGAAAATCTATGTAATACAAATTTGAAAAAAACAAGAAATGAATTAGATTGTGAAATTCAAAGAGAAATAGATTATGCCTTAAAGGATGCAACAGATCCGGTTTTAATGTTCTTTTATAATTTAAGTAAAGATTTTATTATCAAAGCGTATGATTATATCATGGATTACCAAATAAAATCAGAACTAACGGAAATTGAATGCGAAAAGGAAATTGTTATCGAATCGAAAAATGATAATTGTTTATCAATACCTCAAGGTGACTATAAAGTCACTGGTAAAATTGATAAAATATTATCAAAACAAAAAGATGATTTGATAAAACTTTGTGTGATTGATTATAAAACAGGAACTCTTCATTTAGATTTATTGAAATGGAAATTTGGACTAAATCTTCAGTTACCTTTTTATATATATTTACTATTTAAATATTATCAAAATAAAAAAACTGATGTGGATTTCGTAGGAGCTTTTTTGGAACAAGTGTTTCCTAAAAATTATAGTAAGGATTCTAAGAATGATTTTTACAAACTTAATGGTATTGCCTCTAAAGATGACTCTCTTGTTAAAGAACTTGATAGTTGTTATGGTGAAAGTGCGAGTATTCTGAAAAAAAAGAAAAACCCTATTAATAAAGACATTGATGTTTTAAATAAGGATTTAAGTGATTTAGTTGGTTTTATTAATGAAAAAATAGTTGAGTGCGCAAAAAGTATTTTTGAAGGAGACTTTCCGATCAATCCTAAAAAAGATGTAGAAACTACTTGTGAGTATTGTAGATATAAAGATATATGTTTTGTAAAAGAAAAGGATTTTACGAAAGTATCTTTTAGTGATAAATCCTATTTATTTAAAGAAGGGGGGAAATAGATATGTGTAGAAAACATAAAGTTGCAAAAGCGAGTGTGAATATGAAATATACGAAAGAGCAAACTGACGCCGCAACAAGGATAAGTTCAAATATTTTAGTATCTGCAGGAGCTGGAAGTGGTAAAACGGAAGTGCTTTCCGAGCGTGTTGCTAACCACGTATTAAATGGGGTTCCAATTTCAAAACTTGTGGTTTTAACTTTTACGAATGATGCAGCATCCGAAATGAAGATTCGTATTCAAAAAAAGATAAGAGGATATGCAAAAGAAAATTTAGATAATAAAAACTTACAACGTGCTGTTAATGAATGTTTACAAGCGAGAATTCAAACATTTGATAGTTTTACAATGGACATTGTTAAAAAGTATTACTATTTGTTAAACTTATCGAGTGATATATCTATAGAAAATAAAGAGTATCTAGGACTCCTAGAAAAGAAGATAATGGAAGAGATTTTTAGAAGTTATCTCGTGGGTGACAAAAAGGATCCCCGCTTTACTGAGTTAATCAATTATTATTGTATTCGCAATTACGATTCATTAGTTGACGCATTTATCAACTTTGATCATTCAATTCAACTTTTTCAAAATGAAGATGATTTTTACGATAATTACGATGCCATTTTTCAATCGCAAGATTTCTATCTTAAAATTGAAGCTCTATGGACAAAATTTCTTATGAATAAAGGCTTAGAGATTTCTGGTCTGTTTTCTTCACTTCTAAAAACATTCCCAGAGTTTGAATATTATTTAAAGTCGAAAAATGCTAGGGAATTTCAAATGAATCCATTAAGTGACCCATCAGATAATCTATCTAGCCTTATAGCCTGGGCCGCTTCAATTGAATTTCCTAGTTTAACAAAAAAGTATAAAGAAGGTTGTGAAGATACAGTAGATGCTTTTAAAGAAGAATTAAAGAATTTTAAGAATTTAAAAGATGAATTTCTTACATTAGCAAATAAGGATTTTCAATTGAATCTACAAATATTAAAAGACTTACGAAGAATTGAGCCTGTTATTATTGAAATTCTAAAAGAGTTTCATGGGGAAATTTTGAATTATAAATTGACAAATGAACAACTTGACTTTATGGATATTGCCAAACTTGCTATATCCCTCATCAAAACTCATCCAAATATTCAAAAAGAGATTAGTGATTCTATTTTTGAAATACTGATTGATGAATATCAAGATACGTCTGATATTCAAGAAGAACTAATTAATGCGCTTCATGCGCAACATGTTTATATGGTTGGAGATATTAAACAATCGATATATGGTTTTCGTAATGCGAATCCAAAATTATTTCAACAAAAGTATAATGATTATAAACAAAAAAAAGGTGGAGAATTAATTGAGTTAAATAAAAACTTCCGTTCGAGTAGATGTGTAATTGAGACTATAAACTCTATCTTCAATTCTATTATGACGGAAGAAGTTGGTGGAGCAAACTATAAACTGGAACATCAATTGTCCTATGGTTGTACAAAGTTTGATGATTCGGATAATGATAAAAAGTGTAAAATAGTCGCATATCCTAAAATTGAGGGATTTAAGGCACTCGATAAAACTGTACTTGAGGCAGAATATATTGCGAAAGACATTCAAAATAAGATTAATAATAAATATAAGTTTTTAAATAAAAAAGCAAAGAAAAAAGTTGATGCTAATAAAAAAACAGAGGATGAAGTTTATGCTAACTATAATGATTTTGTAATTCTTGTTCGGAGTCGTAGTGAGTATTCTATTTTTTCAAAAGTATTTGATTATTTAAAGATTCCTTTATCACTCGATAGTACCAATGAAGTTCTTAATTCAATGAACATTCAAGTGATTCTGAATATTTTAAAAGTTTGTTACAGTTATATTGATAAAACATTTGCTATTGATTCTTTCAAACACGCCCTAACGAGTGTTCTTAGAAGTTTTGTAATTGAAGCTAGTGATGAAACCATTTATACTTTAGTAAATGGAAAAGATGTGGATGAAATTATGGATGATTTCAAGAAGACCACGATATTCAAGCCATTTGATACTATTATCTCTTTGATTAGTATTTATCCAATGCATATGATTGTGGAATCTCTTTATCAAGAGTTCCATATTTATGAAAAAATCCTTCTTTTAGATGATACAAATATTGTCTTAAATCAACTATATTATTTAAAAGAAGAAGCATATAATTTATCTAGAAAAGACCTTACTACGAAAGAGATATTAAACTATTTTGATGATTTAGTATCAAGTAAAAAAGATATTATTTGTGCTCCGATTGAATCGGAAAATAATCAAAGTGTACGTATCATTACAATTCATTCATCGAAAGGATTACAGTATAGATATTGTTATTTCCCATTATTATGGAAAAGTTACAATAAGACAGATACTCAAAAAAACTTTATTTGTTCACAATCACTGGGCCTAATTATGCCTTTAAGAGTAAATGATTCCATTCAGGATACTATTTTAAAAACACTTTATATTGACTCATTAGATATAGAAAATAAATCAGAAGAGATGAGGCTTTTCTATGTTGCGCTTACAAGAGCTGAAGAAGGGTTTGAATTAATTGTTGAAGAAAAAGAAAAAGAAAAAGCATGCGATATTCGCAATTGTAACAGTTATGAAGATTTACTGCGCTTAGCCCCTTGTAAGGAACCAAATGGATATTACGACTATGTGACTATGGATTGGGAATCTGTTTATGATGATTCATATTATATAGGTGCTTCCAAAGAAGAACTAGATTTTAATGAAGATTGTAATCAATCAGAACTTGTTATTAAAAATCTTGTTATCCCAGAGGAAACAACAAGTCAAGTCCATGCTTCAACTGCTATTACTTCGTTAATTACTCCTTCGATGCAAAGTCAATTAGACCGGGGTATTTATCTTCATCAAATCTTACAATTTGTTTCTATTAAGAATTATGAGGTTGAGCTTCTTAATTATATTAATAAAACAAATAAAGATTATGCAATTATTGAGTCTTTTTATACAAATAATTTAATTCAAGGACTTGATATTATTGAGGAGTATCATGAATATCATTTTATTTATGAAGATGCGGGTATCGAAAAATCAGGTATTATTGACTTATTATTACATACAAAAACAGGTTTTGTCGTGATTGATTTTAAAACAAAAGAATTGAACCATGATGAGTATGTAAATCAATTAAAAGTATATCGTGATTTTTGCAAGAAGAATCTAACGAAGCAAAAAGAAACGGTAGAAACATATTTATATTCTATTTTAGATAAGGTGTTTCTTAAAATAAATGAATAAGTATTGACTAGGTTTATCCTAGTCTTTTTTAAAACAAGTAAGGGCTTTATTTGCAAGATTATTCAAACTATGATATAATTTATTTGTTTAGGAGATTTCTATGAGTATACTTTCAGACAATATTAAATTATTAAGAGAAGAAGCGTATCTATCAAAAGAAGATATAGCTTATGATATGCACATTGATAAAGAACTTGTTGATTCATGGGAAAATGGCACTATTGTACCAGATGAGGATGAATTGAGTGAATTGTGTAAGTTAATCCATATTCACCCAGAAGATATTTTATCAAGGAATTTGGTGGAAGAACGTGGTAACGCCGATAAAGCGATGCGAAAGAATTCAAGAAAAGATTTTAATTGGTATTATGGGTCTCGCTCTACTTGGACCACTTTTATTGTAATGGCAATAGTTGTTCCTGTTGTTTTCTTGCTGGTATATTTTATTGGGAAACCTATACTTACACCCTATGTTTTATATCAATTACAAGAGCAAACCGCTAGTTTTTTAATGAGACTTTTAAAAACAAATTATATATTGATTTATAGTTACGCTATTTGTTCTTTTATCTGTGGGGTATTTATGTTAGTACTGTATTTTAAGTCTCACACGTTTCGTTTTCAGTGGTGGTATATATTCTTCATTGAATTTATAATTGCAATATTTGTTATTGGTAGCCTTGTTTTATTTATTCCCTGTTATATATATATTTTATATCAAGCTATTTGGAAAAGAGGTAAAAACAGATGATTAATTTAAGTTTTACAATTAATCCGAATCGTACCGAAACTGATTTTTTAGATTATGAAACAAATCTTATCGCGACCCATTTGTATCAAGGTTGTGAGATATTCTATCCTATAAATGATTTAGCAAGAAGAAAATATACCAAATGTTGTAATTCTTTATTATCTTACTGTAGCAAATCCTTTCATATGGTTTGTCATTTACCCTATGGTCAAGATTTTAATATTTGTAGAAGAGATGCATCCCAATCGATTGTTCCTACTCTTTTAGATGCGATTACTTGGGCCAATCAGTTTGGAATTAAAAATTTAACATTCCACCCAGGTTGTGCAATGCATGCGGATGGAAGTGTAATGGATATGGAAGAAGCGATTAATAATTCTATTAAGAATATTCAGCCGCTATTAAGACTTTGTCAACTCTATAATATCAGTTTAAATATAGAAAATCTCGTAGGTGTTTATGAATTATGTAAAACTCCTGAGGATATGATGATGTATTTAAATCGTTGCAATAACGCATTTCTTCATGTAACATTTGATGTAGCTCATTATCATACTTGTTTTGGTGTGGATAATAAAACAAAGTCGATTAAAAGATTTATTCAAACACTGGGAAAAGATATCTATCATGTACATATATCGGATAATGATCAATCTACCGACCAACATCATCCAATAGGAAGTGGAACAATTGATTTCCCTAGTTTCTTCCATGATATGAATGAAATTGGATATAAGGGATTATATTCGAGTGAAGTTCTTTTTAAAGATAGTAATGATTTAATTGAAACTGAAAAAAAAGTACGTTTATTAGAAAAAGAAGGTGAAAAGATTGAGTAAACCAATCATTGCTTTAATGTATGATTTTGACCATACACTAAGCCCTAAGGATATGCAAGAGTATAGTTTTATCCAAAGTCTTGGGATGGAATCTAAAGAGTTTTGGTCCGAATGTGACCGTATTGCTTTAGAGAATAATATGGACCGGATACTTGCATATATGTATGTTATGATACGATTAGCAAAAAAGAATAATGTTGCAATAACAAAAGAGTCTTTTCGAAAACTAGGGGAGAATGTAGAATTTTTCCCAGGAGTAAAAGGCTGGTTTAAACATATTAATGATATTGGTGAGGCCAATGGGGTTGAAGTTGAGCATTTTATCTTATCTTCGGGTTTACAAGAAATTATTGAAGGTACAGATATTTGTAAATATATGAAAAAAATATATGCCTGTCGTTTTCATTACAATACCAATGGTAATGCGGACTGGCCGATTCAAGCAGTAAACTATACTACAAAGACTCAATTCATCTTTCGTATTTCCAAAGGCATTTTAGATGAACTCGATGATGATAGGTTAAATTCTAAGATGAGTGAAGATGAGCGTCCAATTCCTTTTCGTAATATGATTTATATTGGCGATGGATTAACAGATGTTCCTTGTATGACTGTGGTAAAATCTCGTGGTGGAGAAGCAATTGCTATTTATGAAAAAGACCATAAGGATAAAGTTCATAAATTGTTAAATGAAGGTAGAGTGGGTTTTGTTTGTCAAGGGAACTATAGTTTAAATTCAAATTTAACCGCAATTGTTACTCAAAAAATAAAGCAAATTGCCATAACAGATAGTTTAGCAAGGGAACACGAGCGTCAGATGTTAGATATGGGAGAAGGAAACTAATGAAAAAGAATCTTTATATATTTCGATTTATTTATCTTATTCTTTTTCTTGTTGGAATCTTTTCACTTTTAATCCTCACATTACTTCCGGCTCCCGGCCTTCCTTTTTATTGGGTTGGCTTTATGTTATTTTTAGTTTTAGGATTTCTCTTTCTAAAAATATATCAATCTATTATTACTGTTTATACGTGTCCTGTTTGTCAAACGAAAGTAAAACTTTCTTTTGTAAAGACCTTATTTCATCTAAGCACTCGAGAGGATCTTGTCTTGATATATTGTAAAACTTGTAAGAAGAAAGAACTATTCCGAACCGGTTTCAAAGATGAAGAATGAAAACATAAATGAACCCATTGATTATTATTACAACATTGCAAAAGCATCTTTAGATAAATCTATGGGTATTGGCACGCAAAAAGAAAAGATATTGCATCGAACAATTAAATATTACCTTACTTTAGATGAAAGTTGTTTTGAACATAAAGTAGATTCTTTTATTGTTGATGTATATATGGATAATATCTTCTACGAAATTCAAACGAGTGCATTTAAGCGATTAGTTCCAAAATTAACTAATTTATTAAAAACTCATAAAGTAACTGTAGTGTATCCAACTTTTGAAAGAAAAATGATTTACAAAACCAATTCAGAAACAGGAGAAGTAACAGGGCCTAGAAAGAGCCCAATTAATGGATATTTCGAAACTTTTGTTGAATTGTACCGGATTCGTCCCTTCTTATTACATCCAAACTTTTCATTAAAATTACTTGTTTTTGATTTGGATGAATATCGCACAATTTGTGAAAAAGAATATCATTTCAGTAAAGGCTATACAAAGGAAATAGATATTCCCAAACGTCTTGTTTGTGAATATAACTTCATTACACCAGTTGATTATCTATCTTTTATCAGTGAAGATAATCTTTCAAAGCCATTTACTTTAAAAGATTTTGTTTCTTCAAATCACATTACAATAAAACAAGCAGGTATTACAATTCGGGTGCTTGAAGGATTAGGAATTTGTCAAAGAATTGGAAAATTAGGTAGAAGTTTCTTGTACCAAATAAAAAAGTAGGAATTAATGTTCCTACTTTTATTATTGTTCTTTAACAGCTTTTTCGATTGCCTTGGCGAGTTGGTCTGCACAACTCGTTTTCTTAAAACCACAAGTATTCCCTTTTAGAATACTTTCTACTTCTAAGGCGTTTTTGTTTTCAACAAGCTTACCGATTGCTTTTAGGTTGCCGTTGCAACCACCAACAAAATTTAAATTATGAATGTTTGAATTCTCATCCAAATCAAAATCTATTTTTCTTGAGCAAACACCTGATGGAATAAATTCGATATGTTTCATAGGGACTCCTTTATTTTTAAATTGTATTATTATTATACATTTAATCGCTTTATTTTTCAAAAATAATGCTTTATGTAGTATAATATGAAAAAAGAAAAGGAAGATATAATATGGTATATTTTGATTCAACCGCAACCACAACTCCAAGTGAAGAAATATTGGATTTATATAAAAAAGTAAATGAGAAATATTGGTATAATACTACTGGAAAATATAATGAAGCCAGTATAGCGAAAGATTTTGTTTTCCATTGTGAAAAAAAGATAATAGATGCTTTTCAAGTAAAGAATCACGTTGTATATTT
>CAYYTE010000024.1:0-17794 GCA_964474685.1 uncultured Staphylococcaceae bacterium
AGTTTCTTTTCTATTCATTTAAGAAATATTTTATTTAGTTGAATTAATTAGATGTCTTTATCGCGTAAAAATAATTTTTAAATATTTAAATGGTTTATTCTTTATCATCCTTATTGGTTGTTTGGTTAGCTTTATTTATCATTAAATTATCTTGCATATTGAACATAATTATGCTATACTAAATAAAAGATATATAGATAAATATAGAGGTGATAAATATGAAAAAGAAATATTGTACATTATTTTTATGCTTATTTTTATTGTTTTCTATAGGTTGCAAGAAAAACAATAGTTCTCATGTTAAATCGATATCGATTGATGATCAATCAGTCTATATTGGTGAAACTATGGATTTAACTAAAGTGTCTGTAGGAGTAATTTATGAGAACGGTGATACGAAAAGTTTAACATTAGCGGATGATTCACTTGTTATTACAAACAAACCGGATTATACAAAAGAAGGCTCTTATGTTGTTAATGTTGCTTTAGGAACTGTATCGACTAATTTTACTGTATGGGTGATTAAAAAAGTAACTGGATTTAAATTAACAGTGAGTTTGGTTGGAGAAGGTA
The DNA here is from genome assembly GCA_964474685.1 of uncultured Staphylococcaceae bacterium. Classification (GTDB taxonomy): domain Bacteria; phylum Bacillota_I; class Bacilli_A; order ML615J-28; family CAG-313; genus UBA1737. The sequence continues at coordinate 574 of CAYYTE010000024.1, forward strand.
GTGTTGTAGGTGATGGATATTATGAAGCGGGAACTGAAGTTACTTTGACTGCTACTCCTTCTGATGGCTATGATTTTATTTCTTGGAATCGTGGTGAGATTGCTGTTAGTAAAGCGATTGCTTGGAAGTTTACGATGCCTGAAAATAACCTAAGTGTTACTTGTATTTTTAAAGCAACACCTACTTCTTGTATAAATGTAGTTAATCGTACTTTATTTGCTGCACAAAATCTATTGAATCAAAAAACTGCGAATGCGGATACGTTTCAAGTAACGTGCGACGTTAGTTACACGAAGACGATTCAAAATGTAACAACACGTTATAGTGGTACTTTATCCGCAAATTTATCTAAGATAGATACTACAAGTCATATTCAAGTCGAATTATGGAATGTTGAGACTCTTGTTCGAACTCAACCACCGGATTATGGTATTTATTATCAAGATGGAGCGAAACCATCCTTGATGGTTGTAAAAGGTAGTGAAACTACTATGAAGAATACGACGAGTATTCAACCATTCTTAGAAAAACTTGTAACAACAAAGAATAAAACTTTACAAGAGTTGCTATTAACTGGGGTAACAGATCAAACCATAATCGATTCATTAAATACGATGATTGATCGTTTATTAGGCGAGAATCAGGTTATGAATATTTTTACCGATCCTTTATCTGGGAAACTTTCAAGTGGTTTTTCTATAAATTTAAAAGAACTTTTAGTGGATATTCCATTGTTAGTAGATTTTATCCCTGATGATAAGTTAACTCAATCTCAAAAGAATTTCATCAGTTGGCTTCAAAGTAATGCAAATGATCTTCCTGATATTCGTGTGATTAACTCTGTTAATTATATTACCGAAAAAGAACAAGAGGTAATCAAGGATTTATTAGTAGAACTGAAAATATCAGATGATTATATTGGTAAGGATCCTAACGGGAATGAATTAAAACTATTCGAAGGTAATTATAATTTGGAGTTTAACAATATTGTGATTGAAGCAATTGTATAAAAAACACCCCATTTGTACTTTTAATACAAATGGGGTAATTTTTAAATAAATGGCGCCCCAGAAGGGGGTTGAACCCTCGACCTATGACTTAGGAGGTCATCGCTCTATCCACTGAGCTACCGGGGCATAAATGATTTGCATAATCTTGCGAATCGTGATATAATAATTATATAAAAAAACATTCAACAAAGCGGTTGAATGAAATTTCTTAATGGTGTCCCTGATGTGATTCGAACACACGACACTGCGCTTAGAAGGCGCATGCTCTATCCAACTGAGCTACAGGGACAAATTGTAGCATTATTATTATACTACATTTTTACTGTTTTGTAAAGTAAAACAATTTATTATTTTGGAGGATACTATGAACTGCAAAGTCGGACTAAGAAACAATATTTTAAAGAAAATTATTAAATCTTTTACTATAGTAGTTGTACTATTTTTTACAACCATTTTTTCAAGTTGTGCATTATGGAATCATGTAAATTTAGATAGTTCTACATTTAATGATTTTTCAAATCGAGTTTTTGCGACATTATTATCGGGAGATGATATGTCTCAAAATTACTTATTTAATGATGCTACAAAATATGGATTAAAGAGTGCGGAAGCAAGCCTTCCTACTCCTTCTGTATCTTCTGCCTCAGGTAAGATTTTTTTAAATCTCTATTTTGGTCAAATTAATGGTTACAATTACGAAGAATTAAATGAGGATCAAAAATGCACCTATTTAATTATTAAGGATTTATTAGATAATATTAATGCTACTACTACCGATATGAGCTATTTATCTTCGGATTATCTAGGTAGTTATTTGGGATATCAAGCTCAATTACCTTTGCTTTTATCTGAGTATAATTTAAGAAATAAAAGTGATGTCGAAAAGATTATAAAGTATGTAAATTTAATTCCAGAAACTTTTAATGCGTATTATGAGTTTGAAATTAAAAAAGCGGAAGCTGGATATGGAATGCCTGATTTTGTTATTGAAAAAGTAATTGGTCAATGTGAAAGTATGGCTTCAAAACTTTCTACTAAAGATAATTTTATGGTAACGACTTTGTCTAAAAAAATAAATGCTTGCACATTTTTAACGGATACTGAAAAGTCAAACTATAATAATTTAATCGAAACAGCCATTACTTCTTCAATGTATCAAGGATACTTTAAATTAACTCAACAACTTGTTAATTTAAAAGGAAAGGCAAAGAATAATTTAGGCCTTGCTTATTATGTAAAAGAAGATGGAACTGAAATAGGAAAACAGTATTATACGTTAGCTTTTAAAAAGGCTACGGGATATGATGTTTCCATTGAAGAAGCGGAGAAATACATAGATTCGAAACTTACTTTTACTATTTCAAGCGTTAATTATTATCGAAATCTTTATAAAACAGATTCTACTTTTGCGGGATATGTTGATAAAATTTCGAATGGTCAATTGTATTTTATGCATCAAGGAACGACACCTTTAGAACAACTGGATAGTTATAAAGAAAAACTAACGGGGCATTTTCCAAGTTTAACAACAAATCCAAATATTACAATTCAATATGTGGATGAATCAATGCAGGATTATTTTAGTCCCGCCGCATATATGACCTCGCCTATTGATGAAACATCGAATGAAGTGATTTATTTAAATCCAGCATCTATTTACAAAACAAATTCCGTTGGAGTAAATGAATTAGATTATAATTATTTATACACTACCCTTGCTCATGAAGGGATAACGGGACATATGTATCAAAATATTTATTTTAAAAATCAAGATGTAAATATTTTGAGAAAAGTTATGAAAAGTAGTGGATATTCAGAAGGATGGGCTACGTATTGTGAGAAATATTCGTATAACTATTTAAGAGGTGAATTACCGGATAATGTAGTAGATTATCTAATTACATTAGATGATTTTAATTCGTTAGTTTATTCAAGACTTGATATGGGAATACATTATGATGGATGGACACAGACGGATACCTATAATTATCTAGCACAATATAACTCAAATACTACTATGGATAATGTGAAGAAAGTATTTGAGCAATTGGTTGAAGTTCCAACGAATTCGCAAATGTACTATTATACATATTTTCATTTAAAAGATTTAAGAAATGATGTAATCGCTCATCTTGGTGATTCCTTTGATGAAGTAGCCTTTCATAAAGCCACATTAGATTGTGGTGCTCTTCCTTTAAGGTATGTTGAAGAAATAGTTAGAAACAAGTTTATTGCTAAATAAATAATTATCAACACCTTACTTGAATTAAATGAACTAATTTGGTATAATATATAAGGTTTATAAAATTATAATATATGAAAGGAAAATATTATGAGTGAGGAAAATAAAAAAATAGAACGTATATCTGAAAACCATGTTAAACTAACAGTAACAGTTAGTGATGAGGTTTGGGCAAAAGCTTTAGATAATGCATTTGAAAAGGTTGTAAAACAAGTTAAAGTGGATGGATTCCGCCCAGGGAAATTACCTAAACAAATGTTTCTTCAAAGATATGGCTATGAAAGTTTATATCAAGAAGCTGTAGATGAGGTATTAAATATTACTTATCCAGAAGCTGCTATGTCTTTTAAAATCTATCCTACAGCAGATCCTAAATTTGATTTTGATGCTACGAAATTATCTCCAGAAAAAGGCTTTGATTATACTGCAGAGGTAGATGTTTGGCCAGAAGTTCATCTAGGAGAATATAAAGGACTAGTTGTAAAACCTTTATCAAAACGTGTATATAAAAAAGATATCGACGCTTATGTAGAAACAGAACTTAAGAAAAAAGCTAAATTAGTATCTGTTGATACACCTGCTGAGAATGGTAATACAGTTGTTATTGATTTTGAAGGATTCTTAGATGGAGTTCCATTTGAAGGTGGAAAAGGTGAAAAGTATCCTCTTGAATTAGGATCAAATTCATTTATTCCTGGATTTGAAGAACAACTTGTAGGTGTTACAAAAGGTTCTTCGAAAGATGTAAATGTAGCATTCCCTAAGGATTATCAAGCAAAAGACTTAGCGGGCAAAGAAGTAGTATTTAAATGTCTTGTACACGAAGTACAAGCAAATCAAGTACCACAATTAACTGATGAAATTGTTCAAGAGTATAAGATTGATGGTGTAGATACTTGTGAAAAGTATTTAGAATATGTAAAAGATACTTTAACAAAGCAAAAAACTAAAGCATCGGATGATCAATATATCAATGATTTAGTACAAGCAGTTTGTAAAGCATCTTATGCGGATTTCCCTCAATCTTTGATTGATGCGGAAGTTGGAGCAGATGTAAAAAAATTACAAGATCAATCGAAACAATATAATATTCCTGAGGAAACTATGCTTTCTTATATGGGAATAAAATCTTTAGATGATTTTAAAGCCAAATCTACTGAAAGAGTAAAACAAGGCTTATTACAAGAGTTAGTATTTGACAAGATAATTGAAGTTGAGAAATTAGATGCTACTCCAGAAGAAATAGAAAAAGAGTTTGAAGTTTTTGCTAAAGTAAATGAAAATGATTCGGATAAAGTTAAATCAAAGAAACTTGCGGATGCAAAGAAACAAGTATCGGAACGCCAAGTTGCATATAAGATTAAGGCTGGAAAAGTACTTGACTTATTAAAAGCCAATGCTAGTTCAAAATAACTGATATAATATAAACTTATAGGGCTACCAATAATAAGATTTATTCTTGTTAAATTGGTAGCCTTAAATAAACAAAAAATAGAAAAATAATAAAATTTTTTATTAAATTTTATTTGAAAGGAAACTTATGCTATTTGATAATATACAAATTAGAGAAGCTACTTTGCCAACACTAGTTGCGACTTCAACGATTCCCTTTTTAGGAAAAGATTTAACTATTAACGTTGCTGTTCGTCAATTTCGCGTTTTAACGGAAATACAAAAATATGACCAATATGTTGTTTTATTAATTCCAAATGAAAAAGATTCAGAAAATGAAAGTTCAAAATATCTTAAAAGAGCAGTAGTTGCTCGTTCAATGTCGAATACAACGGACCCTATTGGAATGAAGAAAGCCCGTTTTAAACCTATTGTTCGTTGTGATGTCTTAGATTATATTCGTGATGGCTCAATGCTACTTGCTCATTTTACAACTGTAGTTCCTTTTTCTTCAAACCTTGATGAGGAGACTGTAGCCTTAAGTAGAATTCAATCTGAGTTATCTGAATTAAATCCTGTTGATTTTAATCCGGATATCCGTTTGGCAATCACTATGGTGAATCACGCAACGAGTGCTCGTGAAATTGTAGAGGATGTTCCTTCTTTACTTGGTTTACCTGATTCCCGATTAATTGAATATTTAAATGAACCAGACATCACTAAGAGAACGATTATGATTTTAAAGGATGTTTTAAGACAAAAGTACTTTTTAGAAATTGATAATAAGATTGATGAGAATGTTCGTGAAAGTATTAATCAATCACAAAAGGAATATTACCTTCGAGAAAAGATGCGAGCAATTCAAGAAGAGTTAGGCGAAAAAGCAGTTCGTGATAAAGATATAGCGGAATTAAGAGATAAATTAAATAAAATTAAAATGAATCCGGATATTAAAAAGAAAATGTTATTTGAACTATCTCGCTATGAATCTACTGTAAGTGGAAACCCGGAAGGTGGAATTATTCGCAATTACTTAGATTTTGTAGTTAATCTTCCTTGGGACGTATCTAGTGTTGATTCAACGGATTTAAAAATTGCTCAAGAGGAATTAGATAAAAACCATTATGGTCTAGAAAAAGTAAAAGATAGGATTTTAGAATATCTTGCGGTAAAGATTTATACAGGTAAGAATCCTCAATCAATTCTTTGTTTTGTAGGTCCTCCTGGAGTTGGTAAAACGAGTCTTGCGCGTTCTATTGCTAATGCTATGAATAAAAAATTCATTAAAGAGTCACTTGGCGGTGTTACTGATGAAAGTGAAATTCGAGGACATAGAAGAACTTATTTAGGAGCATTACCTGGAAGAATTCTTCAAGGATTACAAAAAGTAAAAACGAATAATCCAGTATTTCTATTAGATGAAATTGACAAAATGAGTAGAGATTATAAAGGTGATCCAACAAGCGCTATGCTTGAGGTCTTAGATGGAGAACAAAATGAGTTTTTTGAAGACCACTATTTAGGTGAACCTTTTGACCTTTCACACGTATTCTTTATTGCTACTGCAAATTATATTGAAAATATTCCAGCCCCTCTTCGCGATCGTATGGAAATTGTTGATATTTCAAGCTATACTGAATTTGAAAAGTTTGAAATTGCAAAAAGACATTTAGTAAAGAAAGTTTTGCAAGAAAACGGACTTCCTATTAAAAAGTTTTCGATTACCGATCAAACCATCTATAAGATTATTCGTGAATATACAAGAGAAGCAGGCGTTCGTGAGTTAGAAAGATTGCTATCTACTATTGTACGAAAATCAATTAAAAATATGCTATTTGATGGTGAAGATTCTGTTAAGATTACTGTTGAAGATTTAAATAAATATCTTGGAAAACCAAAATTCATGTATAATGAAGCGGATAAAACAGATCAAATCGGCTGTGTGAATGGGCTCGCTTATACCGAGTTTGGTGGGGATACTCTTCAAATCGAAGTATCTTTCTACCCAGGAACTGGTAAGTTACTTTTAACAGGTAGCTTGGGCGATGTAATGAAAGAATCTTGTGAAGCGGCTTTAAGTTATGTGAAAGCAAATTCAGATAAGTTTTCTATTAATTATGAATTATTCCAAAAAAATGATATTCATATTCATGTTCCAGAAGGGGCAACACCGAAGGATGGCCCTAGTGCTGGTGTCACGATTGCTACTGCAATTGTTTCCGCATTTAGTAAAAGACCTGTAAACCACTTAATTGGTATGACTGGTGAGGTTACACTTCGAGGTTTAGTACTTCCTATTGGTGGATTAAAAGAAAAATCGATTGCAGCAAGTCGTAGTGGATTACAAACTATCTTGATTCCTAAAGAAAATGAAAGAGATATTGATGAAATTCCAAGTACTGTTAAAGAAAAGTTGAAGATCATACCAATATCAACGATTGATGACGCTATTGAGCAAGCATTAAAATAAACCTAATATTGCTCGTTGAGCAAGCATTAAAATAAACCTAATATTGCTCGTTGAGCAAGCATTAAAATAAACCTAATATTGCTCGTTGAGCAAGCGTTAAAATAATATTATCTTGCTCGTTTGATAGCGTAAAAATAAATAAGTTATATTCCTTGAATATTTGAATAACTTATGGTATAATATTACTATCGTAAAAAAATATTATCAAAACTTATATAGGAGGCCCCAATGGCAGCGTTAGAATGGTATGATTGGATATTATTAGTAGTATCTTTATTATTAATCACAGTAATTGTTTTACAAAACTCTAAAAATGATGTTAGTTCAGCATTCTCTGGTGAGAAATCTGAATTATTTGCAAATCAGAAACAAAGAGGAGCAGAAAAAGTAATAAACGATGTTACTACAGTATTATCAGTTTTATTCTTTGTATTAACAATTTTTGTTGCTGTTTTTCCACGTTAATAAAAGGGCCTCTTAGGAGACCCTTTTTTATCTTTTTGAAAGGAGAATAAAATGCAAGAAATTATTTTGGATATTTTATATAAACAAGAAGGTAAGGTTTATTCCTTTCAAGAGTTGTATAAAGAAGTGAATATCATTCAACCTTGTACAATGGTTGATTTCAATATTGCTTTACAAAAATTAATTAACCAGGTGGATATATTAGAAACTAAAAAACAAGAGTATGGTTCTTTAATTACCTTCGGTTGTATTAAGGGCATTATTGATATTAAAGAAGCTGGATTTGGTTTTGTTGATACCAATAATGATAAAGAGAATGGGATATTTGTACCTAGAACTGAACTAGGTAGTGCTATCAATAATGATGAAGTTTTAATTCAGATGGTTCATGATAATGAGCACCGAGATTATGGAAAAGTAATTCGTGTTATTAAAAGAAATACAATGGAATTAATTGGTGAGTTATTATCATGGAGAGGAAGATTTATTTTAAAACCAACAAATGAAAAGATTGATTTGTTGATTTTTGTTGACCCATTATCTTGTAAGAGAAGTGATTTGCATCATATTGTAAAAGCAAAAATGACTCGTTTTTGTGATAATCATACTGCGGATTGTAAAGTAATTCAAGTGTTTGATAAAGCGGATAGTGTTGGAATGGATATTACTTCTTTAGTATTATCGAGTGATGTTCCTGTTGAATTTTCATCGGATGGCGCTTTACAAGCGAAATCATTAGAGACTTCAATTGATTCGAATGCTTTATTAAGACAAAATAATAAATTAAGAGATATAAGGTCTTTACCGATTATTACCATTGATGGAGATGATTCCAAGGACTTTGATGATGCCATACATATTGAAAAGTGTTTAAATGGAAATTATAAATTAGGAGTTTATATTGCGGATGTATCTCATTATGTAAAAGAAGGAGATGCATTAGATAAAGATGCTTTTGAAAGAGGAACGAGCATTTATTTACCAGATAGAGTAATACCAATGCTTCCGAAAGAGTTATCGAATGGAATTTGCTCTTTGAATGAGGGCTGTGATCGATTGGTTATGGCAGTAGAGATGGAAATTGATGATAAAGGTATGGTCGTTTCATCTGAAATATTTGAAGGTATTATTAAATCTAGTCATAGAATGACTTATTCAAATGTAAATAAGATTGTTGAAGAAAATGATGAGACACTATCTTGTCGTTATGGCGATATTGTACCTATGTTAAAATATGGTGAAGAATTATACAAGATTCTATATAATATGAGAATCAAGCGTGGGGCTTTTGAATTTGAAACGACGGAAGCAAAACTAGAATTAGATAATTTAGGGAATGTTACGAGTATTTCTTTAAGGGAATCAAGAACAGCAGAAAAGATGATTGAAGAGTTTATGCTTATTGCGAATGAAGAAGTTGCAATTACTATGACTGCTTTGGATTGTCCATTCTTATATCGTGTTCATGAAGAACCAAGTGAAGAAAAACTGACTCGGTTGTTTGCAATGCTTGATGGATTTGGTTATGATATAAAAATCAAAGGGAAAAAGCATTTAGCAAAAGCATTGCAACAATTACTTCTAGATTCTACAAATGATACAAATGAAACGGAAGATGACAAATTAAGAAGAATGATATTAAATCAAACAATGATACGTTCAATGATGAAAGCAAAATATCAAGAAGTTAATATTGGACATTTTGGTTTGGCATCTAGTTGTTATACTCATTTCACCTCTCCGATAAGAAGGTACCCGGATTTATTAGTACAACGATTAATTAAGCAGTTTTTGTTTTATTCGGAAGAAAAGAAATTTAAAGATCCTATTTTGTTTTACAATAAAAAAGTACATGATGCGGGTATACAATCGAGTAACAAGGAGCGTGTTTCCGAAACTCTTGAGCGTGATTGTGATAGATTAAAATTAGTTCAATATATGAGCAAATTTATTAATTGTGAGTTTATTGGAGTGATTTCTTCTATAACAAATTTTGGATTGTTTATTACTTTAGAGAATACAGTAGATGGTTTAGTTCGATTTGACTCATTAAAAGATGATTACTATGAAGTAGATGATGCGTTTATTCGGGTAACGGGTGAAAGATATCATAAAACTTATACTTTAGGACAAGAAGTTCGGGTTCGTTTGGTAGATATTGATGAGGTACATCATACCATTGATTTTAAAATGTTAGGAAAAATATAGTATGAAAGATATAGAAGAGAAGATTGTTTGTCAAAATAAAGTTGCCTATCACAACTTCTTTATTGATTCTACCATCCTGTGTGGAATTGAATTGACAGGTACAGAGATTAAATCCATTCGCTTAGGGAGTGTGAATATAAAAGATAGTTATGCGATTGTACGAAAGGGAGAAATTTTCGTATTGGGCATGCATATTGCGGATTACCCGTATGGTAATATTTTTAATCATGAACCTTTTCGTGATCGAAAATTATTATTACATAAATCAGAGATTACTCGATTAGCAACACAAGTTGCTAGAAATGGTTGTACTTTGGTTCCTTTAAAAGTCATATTAGTTCATGGCTTAGCAAAATTAGAATTAGGACTTGCACGTGGAAAAAATCTATATGATAAACGCCAAAGTTTGAAAGAAAAAGATATGGAAATGGAAAAGAAAAAAAATAAAAATTATAAGGAGTTTAATGATTAATTTTAAAGATGCTGAAGAATTAGAGAAATTAGCAAAAGTCTTTTTTTAAAAAACTTATAATATTTTATTCAACAACACAGTTGAATCTTTCTTTTGAAGGACTAAAGAATATAGAGAATTGTTTACGAATATTTAAAGAACAAATGGATAAAGAATATAAAACTAAATAATAATATTTTATTTTTAAAAATATTCTTATTTTAACAACCCATATTAGGCGAATTCAAATCAATAATCCATTTGACTTTATTATTCATTTATATTTATGATATTATTTGTCAATAGCAATGTTATTATTTTAAATAACTATTGTTTTTTCTTCAGCTAAGTAACTTTAAAAAGAAATAGAGGATTTTATGATAGTCACTAAAAAACAATTGAATAGTCACATGTGTATAATATGTGGAATGGATAATCCTGCGGGTGTTAAAGCACCATTTTATGAGTTAGATCATAAAATTGTTGTTTCTCATTTTTCATTTTCTTCTATTCATCAAAGCTTTCCGGAAAGAACCCATGGAGGGTTAATTACAACGATGTTGGATGAAATTATCGGTCGTGCCATTTGGATAGAAGAACCGGATAGTTATGGTGTAACTATGGACATAAAAGTGAAATTCCACTTACCCGTACCTTATGATACGATGCTTTATGCTTATGGAGAAATTATTAAAAACTCAAAAAAGTTTTTTGTTGGTGTAGGGAAGATTTATAATCTTAATCATCAATTACTTGCTAGTGCAGAAGCAACTTATCGTAAACTACCACCAGAAGTGATTGTTAAATCAATTAATATGCATGAAGCTATAAATGTAGATTGTAAAGATGATATAAATTCCATTGATTTTTTTGATAATTTAAATTTATTTCATTCCTAACAATGTTTGCAACTTTTTGTTGCGTGACATTTAATGTTCCTTATTATATAATATAAGTGTTAAAGGCGGTGAATGTTGTGATTGATTTTTTTCAAGTTGGAAAGAAAATAATTAAGATTCGAAAAGATAATAATATGACACAAGATGATTTAGCTAAACGCCTTTTTGTTACTCGTCAAGCTTTATCTAAATGGGAAAATGGAACTTGTGCTCCTTCAATTGATTCTTTATTTGAGTTATGTCAATTATTTCATGTTTCTTTTGATGAGATTCTTTGTTTAGAAGATGTATCTTTAGAGATTAATGAAGAGGATATTTTTCATGGTTATGAACGTGAATTTATTATTCGTAAAGTTACTCATAATGAATTAAATGTAGATATGATAAAGTTCTTAAATCAATTAACAAGTATTGAAAGATTACAAGTATTAAAATCAATTAAAGAAGGTCAATTGATTATTCATGATTGGTCATTTGAGAATTGTTTAACAGTAGCGGAACTTAAATTTATAGGAGGTAGATTAGCAAATGAAAAAAGTGTTAGTTAAGAAGATTATTGATGGAAAAACTTATTATGAGGAAGCATCTTTGGATGAAGCCATTAGAGAAAAGCAAAATGGGGGAGAATGTGTTTTTGTGGATGAAGAGCCAAAAGGTGAAGAGGAATATAGCGGGAATCAAACGTATCACTATCATAATTTTCAATCTTTAGGTAGTGGTATTCAAGATTTGGTAGATTCTTCTTTGAAAGCAGCAAGTGATGCTCTTAAATCGGTGGGTCAAAGTTATTCATCTTTTGATTCAAAGAAGTCAGAAGAAGATAAGGATACTACAAAGGATCCAAAAGCAAAAAAAATTCTATCTATTTTACCATTTATGGATGATGAGGATATTAAAGAATTTCTAATCCCTTATTTAAATGGTGAATTATCTTTAGAAGATTTACCAATTGTTTCTATGATGCCTTTTCTTGATGATGAGAGTTGTAGTGAGGTGTTTCTAAAGGTTTGTGATAATCCTAATTCGACAATATCCATTTCTGGGTTACTTCCCTTTGTTCCGGAAGAATGCTTATCGGTTGTAGTCGATGGTTATATAAATGGGAAGTATCAACATTTAAATATGGATATTATTTATCCATTTCTTGATTCAAAAGATGTTAAAAAACTATTTCGATTTATATTATCTAAGAAGTAAGGTTGTATGAAAAAATACATTTTGTTTGGATTATTATCGGCATTATTTTATGCCTTGTCAATTCCTTTATCTAAGTTATTATTAGAACAATTTTCTTCTGTGCAATTATCAGGACTATTATATTTTGGGGCAGGAATTGGAATGGGTATTATTCTTTTGTTTAAACCAAAAATAGTTCAAAACGAAGAAAATATTACGAAATCAGATTTACCTTATACGATTCTGATGATTCTATTAGATATTATTGCTCCCATATTATTAATGACTGGACTAACTGTTTCAAATAGTGAAACAGTAGCCCTTTTGGGAAACTTTGAGATTGTGGCTACTTCATTGATTGCTTTAATTATATTCAAAGAAAAAATACATATTAAACTTTGGATCGGAATCTTATTAATAACAATGTCGTGTATTCTTTTATCTATAGGTTCCTTTGAAAATGTTAAGTTTTCCTTTGGTTCTCTTTTTGTTCTTGGTGCTTGTTTGTGCTGGGGACTTGAGAATAATTGTACAAAAAAGCTATCTTCCAAAAATCCTTTACAAATTGTATTTTTGAAAGGGATTTTTTCAGGTTTTGGTGCACTTATTGTTTCTATTGCATTTAGTCTTTGGCATAATTCGGGAGTGTATTTCATTTTTGCTTTACTATTAGGCTTTTTTTCATATGGTTTGAGTGTTCTCTTTTACATTCTTTGTCAAAGAGGCCTGGGTGCAGCAAAAACTTCAGCAATCTATGCTTTAAATTCTTTCTTTAGTGTGTTATTGTCTTTCCTTATTTTTGGTACTTCATTAAATCTGTCTTTTTTAATTGCCTTTGTAGTTATGTCGATGGGTATGCTATTTGTTGTAAAAGACACTTTAAATAAGTGTTAAATGAATGCATTTTCATGCTTTTTTAAGATTCTTTATTTGACAAATATTTTTAATTTTGATAAAATATATCTACATGGACATAAGGGAGTAGAAACCATTCTTATGGAGTGTATTCGTCAAGACAGTAATAGAAAGAACTAATCAATTGATTTGAATTAATTGGTACAAAGTAAATGATTCTTTGATTCTATTACTCGGATGCATTTGAAATTTCGAGACTTCTTCCTCAATAGAAAATCTATTGAGGGGGAGTCTTTTCTTATTGAAACTGGAGGTCAGTTATGAATTATTATCAACAAGAAAAAGAAGAGGTTTTGACTAGTTTAGAGTCAAAGACAACAGGTTTGACAGATGATGAGGTACAAATACGATTAGAACGAGATGGGTATAATAAACTCGATGAAGCAAAAAAAGAATCGATTATTCATAAGTTCTTTCAACAAATTACAGACCCTATGATTATTATTCTAATTGTTGCGGCTATAGTATCTACATTCACTACAATTTATCACAATTCTGTTTCTACTCCTGCAGAGCAAGAATCTTTTGCGGATGTATTTGTAATTATATTTGTAGTATTGTTAAATGCTATATTAGGAATTATTCAAGAATCGAAGGCGGAAAAAGCACTAGATGCTTTAAAAGCAATGACTGTAGCAAAAACTTCAGTTGTTCGTAATGGAGAAACAAGAAGAATATCTTCCGTCGATTTAGTTCGAGGTGATATTGTTTTATTAGAAGCTGGTGATAATGTTCCAGCAGACTGTCGAATTCTCGAATCCGCATCACTTCAAACAGAAGAATCCGCTTTAACAGGAGAATCTGTTCCTGTTCATAAATCAGATGATGTAATAAATTCAAATGGGAAAGACATTCCTTTAGGTGATCGTAAAAATATGGCATATCTTGGAAGTGCGGTAACGTATGGTAGAGGACGTGCTGTTGTTGTTGAAACTGGAATGGCTACCGAAATGGGTAAGATTGCTGACGTTTTAACGCAAGCAGAAGATGAAAAAACGCCATTACAAAAGAAATTATCCGGTCTTAGTAAAATTCTTACTTACCTTGTATTAGGAATTTGTGCTTTTATCTTTATTTTTGGTGTTATTAAAGCGGGTAAATTAACATTTGATATTGCTATTGATAGTTTTATGGTAGCCGTATCTCTTGCGGTTGCCGCAATCCCTGAAGGACTTGCTGCTGTTGTTACTATCGTTTTATCGATTGGTGTTACGAAAATGTCCAAACGAAATGCGGTAATTCGAAAACTTACCGCTGTTGAAACGTTAGGTTGTACTCAAGTTATTTGTTCAGATAAAACAGGAACTTTAACTCAAAATAAAATGACTGTTGTTTCGTACGAGTCTTGTGATGTCAAACTATTAGCGAAAGCAATGTGCCTAGCAAGTGATGCCACTTTAAACCATGAGAAAATTGCAGTTGGCGAACCTACTGAATGCGCTTTAGTGAACTTTGCTTTTAAAGAAGGAATTGATAAAGATATTATTACATTGGATGAACCTAGAAAAAGTGAAATTTCCTTTGATTCTTTAAGGAAAAAAATGACAACAATTCATCAAATTTCTAATGGATATATTCAGTATACAAAAGGTGCTATTGATGAACTTTTGAAAAATTGTACGAAATACCTGAATAATGGGATTGTCGAAGAGTTTACACCTACGATTAAAGAACAGGTATTAGCAAAGAATAAAGAATATGCAAATAAGGCTTTAAGAGTACTTGCTTGTGCTTATAAGATTTTAGATGTTCTTCCGATTGATCCATCACCTGAAATATGTGAAAAAGACTTGATTTATATTGGATTTGTAGGTATGATTGATCCGATTCGTCCGGAAGTTAAAGATGCGATTAATCTTTGTAAAGAAGCTGGGATTAAGCCAATCATGATTACGGGTGATCATAAAGATACTGCGGTTGCGATTGGAAAAGAATTAGGAATCATTACCGATGCAAAAGGAGCATTAACAGGTGCGGAACTTGATGCGATTAGTGATGAACAATTAGAAAAAGATATATTTAAATATAGCGTTTATGCACGTGTTCAACCGGAACATAAGGTTCGAATTGTTAAATGCTTAAAGAAACTGGGGAAAATAGTTGCAATGACAGGAGATGGGGTTAATGATGCACCTTCTATTAAGTGTGCAGACATTGGCATTGGAATGGGGATTACGGGAACAGATGTTACAAAAAATGTTGCGGATATGATTTTAGCGGATGATAATTTTGCTACAATCGTTGTTGCAGTGGAAGAAGGGAGAAAGGTTTATGATAATATTCGTAAATCTATTCAATTCTTACTTTCAAGTAATTTAAGTGAAGTTATTACGATATTTATTGCTACATTATTGGGATTTACAATTTTAAAGCCAACACATTTGCTTTGGATAAATCTAATTACAGATTCACTTCCAGCCCTTGCGTTAGGTCTTGAAAAAGGTGAAAAAGATATTATGAAAAAACAACCTAGGTCTTCTAATGAAGGGATATTCTCTGGAGGAGTAGGTTTAGATATTTTCGTTCAAGGTTTACTTGTAGGCGCTTTGACATTAGTTGCATATTTTGTTGGAGAGTATTTAGAAACAGGAATATGGAGAATAACAAACTCAAATGATGGTATGACTATGGCATTTTTAACGATGTCTATGACCGAAATATTTCATGCTTTTAATATGAGATCTCAACACAAATCGGTATTTAGTTTGAAATATCAAAACTGGTATTTATTCTTAGCGATGGGACTTGCATTCTTACTTACTTTAATGGTAATCTATGTTCCTGCTCTATCGGCTATATTTGGTTTTACCGCAATCAGTTTTAAGGAATATATAATTGCTATGGGTCTTGCTCTTTGCATTATTCCTTTGGTTGAATTACAAAAATTGATTAAGTTTTGGATAGCTAAAGCAAAGAGTAAAAAAAAAGCTAAGTAAGTTTATTATATAATTAATTCAGAGATAAGTTTTTAAAACTTATCTTTTTTTAAAAGTAATTCTTTTCACTATATTTTTTAACTGTTTTGTGATAAAATATTGTATATTAGGGAAAGGATGTGGATTATGGATACAGATACAAAAGTTCAGTTTGATACACATGTGCAATGGATAAAATATAAAGTATTAACGGAATTATCAAAACATGTTTGGAACCATGATATGGATAACATTTATTTATCAATTCCTAAAGCAGTAATACCGGGACCCAAACCATCTATGCGCTGTTGTATTTACAAAGAAAGAGCAATTGTTCAAGAACGTATTAAAATTGCAATGGATGATATTTCAATTGCTAAATGTGCAGTTGAAGTCATTGATATTGCTTGTGATGAGTGTTCTTTAGGTGGATATGAAGTTACAAATGATTGTCGAGGATGTCTTGCGAAAAGATGTTCAAATGTTTGTAAAAAAGAAGCTATTTATTTTGATAAATACCAAAAAGCACATATTGATAAAAATAAATGTGTAAATTGTGGGTTGTGTGCAAGGGCATGTTCTTTTTCCGCAATAGCAAATCGGAAAAGGCCTTGTGAAGTTGCTTGTAAAGTCGGTGCTATTCAAGCTTCTCCGGATTCATTAGCGGCTGTGATTGATGAAGAAAAATGCATTTCTTGTGGAGCTTGTGTTTATCAATGCCCTTTTGGAGCAATACAAGACCGCTCATCTATTGTTCGAATCATTCATAGATTACAAAATAAAGAACCTGGAAGACCTGTTATTGCTATGATTGCACCTTCTATTGTAGGACAATTTCAATATACTTCTATTGGAAAATTAATTAATGGGATTCTTGAATTAGGTTTTGATAAGGTATATGAAGCTGCACTTGGTGCAGATAAAGTTGCATATCGCGAAGCACAAGAATTTTTACAAAATAAACCCCTGACAAGTTCTTGTTGTCCTGCTTTTGTTGAGTATATAAGAAAATATTATCCAACATTATCGGATAAAATCTCTCATAATTTATCACCGATGGCAGAACTGGGGAAAGTTC
>CAYYTE010000025.1:0-1146 GCA_964474685.1 uncultured Staphylococcaceae bacterium
ATTGATGAAGTAATTCAAAAAGAGTTTGACTTAAGGCCCGCTGTGGGAATAGCGGCTCCTCAGATTGGAATTCTAAAAAGAATGTTTTCTGTTTACTGTATCGATGAAGAAGGAAAAGAACACTTTTTACCCGTAATTAATCCGAAGATTATTAAAAGATCGAATGATTTAATATATCTACCCGGTGGGGAAGGATGCTTGTCAGTTGCAAGAGAGGTAAAAGGATATATTCACAGGTCAAAAGAAATTAGTGTCGATACGTTTATTCTTACAAAAAATAACCGACTTCGTCATGTAACATTACATCTTTCGGGATATGTCGCAATCGTATTTCAACATGAATATGACCATTTAGATGGAATATTATTTGTAGATAAAGTAAATAATGACGACCCTTTTTTCATACCAGAGAATTCAAAACCTGTAATATTTGGAAGTAATGAAACAAAAGATGCAGAGTAGATAGCATCGCCTTATTGGTGATTTCTATCTACTTTTCTTTTTAATTCTTTTAGTTTATCCAGTCCTATTTTAATATTATCTACTTTAAATGTTGCATATTTTTGTAGGTTGCTCTCCCCTCTTTTTACTAAGAAGGATATATCTGATTGTTGAAACATTCCGATATCATTTATTGCATCTCCAAAAGATACAATAATATCATAATTATAGTTATTACGAATAACTTTAATCCCTTTTGCTTTATCCATCGTTGGATTGACAATATCCGCCCCATAAGAGCCCCAAGACAAGAGTTTCGAGTGTATACCCGGATAATTCAAAAGCTTTTTATCGGGTGCAAATAACCACGCAGAAGAGTAGTTATAAGATGCTAAAGGATTCGTAATTGTTTTATAAGGCATAGACAAGAAATCCAAAAAGTTCTTTTTAGCAAATTCATCAAAGAAACAAAGATTGGTAACATCTTGTTCAATAAGTCCATAAGATATTTTATTATCATTGGCAAATTGAACAACTTCTTCTTGTGCTTCTTTTGTTAAATACTCCTCATAAAGGATTTTACCATCTACTTCCACTTCACTTCCATTGGTATATACAAAGCCTTTAAAATAGTTTAAATAGGACTTTAAAAACAAAGTAGCTTCCTTACTTCTTCCCGTTGCAATATAACAATCTACTTCTTCA
>CAYYTE010000025.1:1246-10450 GCA_964474685.1 uncultured Staphylococcaceae bacterium
ATCAGATATTCATTTACTTTACAAAAATGAAAAAAAATAGTATAATACTACAAGTATAAACTTTAGGAAAGGAGCCTTATGTATTATCCAAAATATAAAAAAGCTATAAGTGATGCGAATAATGTAAAAATCTTCTCCCTAGGCGGTTTGGGCGTCGTAGGTATGAATATGTATGTTGTATCCTATATGGATGAATTAATCGTTATGGATGCGGGAATACTCTTCGCTGGTGATGAAGTTCATGGTGTGGATTATATTATTCCAGATTTCACTTATTTAGTACAAAATGAATCAAAAATAAAAGGGTTATTTATAACTCATGGTCACGAAGACCATATTGGAGCAATCCCCTTTTTATTACAACAAGTTAATATCCCCAAAATCTACGCAGCAGGTATTGCTGTAGGTCTTATTAAAAATAAACTTCAAGAATACCCAAATATTCACTATACTATTGAAGAATTTAATGATGAATCAAACTACAAATTTAAAAATCTTGAAGTGTCTTTTTTTAGAACAAATCACTCAATTCCCGATTCCTATGGAATTGCAATTAAAACACCTTTAGGCTATGTTGTAAATACCGGTGATTTTAAGTTTGACTTTAATCCCATTGGTGCACCCTCTGATTATTATAAAATGACTTCTTTGGGTGAGGCGGGCGTTTTATGTATGTTATCCGATTCCACGAATGCAATGCTTGAAAAGTTTTCATTAAGTGAAAAGAAAATAGGAGAAACTCTTCGTGATATATTCTCACAAATTGAAGGCAGAATAATTGTTGCAACCTTTGCTTCTAACGTATACCGAGTTCAACAAATCATTGAAGCAAGTATTGAAGCAAAAAGAAAGATTATTGTATTTGGTCGAAGTATGGAAAAGACGATTGATGTTGCTGAAAAATTAAAATACATCAATGCTCCCAAAGGCTGGATATTATCCTCAAGGGAAATTAATCGTCAAAACACAAATCATGTAACGATACTTTGTACAGGTTCACAAGGAGAACCCATGGCCGCTCTATCAAGAATTGCTAATGGTACTCACAAGCAAATTCATTTAAGACCAGGAGATACTGTAATTTACTCAAGTAAACCCATCCCTGGAAATGAACAATTTATTAATCAAAACATTAACACACTTGTTCATGCGGGGGCAAATGTAATTAAGAATAGTCCCTTAACAGATATTCATACTACAGGTCATGCTTCCCAAAATGAAATGCGGATGATGTTATCCTTTTTAAAACCAAAGTATTTTATGCCTGTTCATGGTGAATACTTAATGTTAAAAGAACACGCTCGAATTGCACAAGATTTAGGTTATAAAAATACCTTTGTACTAAATAGGGGCGATGTATTATCGATAAATGACAAAACTGCTAAAATTATTCCGAATGATATTATCACTGGGAATGTATATTTAAATTCCAACCTAGACGTAGTTAACCGCGAAGTTATCATCGATCGAAAGATTCTTGCCAATGAAGGCTTAATATCGATAACCTATACTTTTTCTCAAACAAAAGAATCAATTCAACCACCAAAAGTAATATCGAAGGGCTTTGTTGATGTTCATTCTACTAAAGAAATTATGGAGTTGATTACAAAACGAGCTGAAACTGCTTTAGCTGAAGTCATAGCAAACCGAAAGATAATTAATAAAACAATTATTGAAACCGAAATTACTCAATTACTTTCTTCTTATATCTATCAAAAGATTGAAAGAAGACCTTTGATACTCGTTCGTGTATTTATCTTAGGAACCAATGAGGAACAAAAGACATCAAATAGTTTAAATACTATCTTCACAAAATAAAAACAGATACCCTATAGTATCTGTTTTTTATATCATTTTTCCATGTCTTTCTTTTTAAACAATTCTTCTTTAAATAATTTATAGATTTCTGTAGTAGCAATAGCATCATTTAAAGCATTATGATCTTGATCTTGAAGAGGAGTTTCTTGAAACAAACTATAGGCATGATATAATCCAATATCTTCTTTCGTTCCATAATAGTTCTTCATAACTTGCATCAAATTAATAAAACTAGCACGAGTTGTTAATGGTTTTAAATTATGTTGTACATAAAATTTATCCAGCATTAGATAATCATTCTTACCCCAAACATAAATAGTTGGTTGGTAAAGTGATAACACATCTTTAAAACTATTGTAGAAAGTCCATATTCCTTTTGCCTTTTTAAAGGTATTCGAATTAAGTCCTAAAAAACTATAAGTTCTTTCGTTTAATCCCTCTAAATTATCCGGTTTGATATATCCATTCTCTGTTGTAATAGTAACTCCATCACTATTTTCTAAAACAAAACCATACTCAATAATCTCAGCGGTAAATTGTTGTCCTTTTACATAATTGTAAGGGGGCATAGAAAACTCTAAATCTAAAAACAAACGATAGGTTTCTTTCTCAAGCAACTTCAACACACCTTCATTAATGGAGGATACGTCATAATATATAATAGGTTCATGAGCGCCATATTTCATTATTTTTATAAAATGAATAATATCATACGCCTTAACCCCATCATGAAGAGATTGGTTAACACCTGTTTTAAAATAAACAAAATTATTCGGAAGCAAATAATAGGAATAACGTTTATATAGGCTTCTTGACATATAGTAGTATGTAAGTTTTTGTTTATCAACAATTGTAATCAATCTTTTATCACAATCTACATTATGAATAATTCCATATATATAACTCATCATTTGCTCCTTTCTAAAAAGTTTTAATTTTGTTTGTTTAACGCTTCTTTTAATCCTTGAATAACTTTTTTTGGAAATCCCATCTTTATAAGTTTGGCATCCGGTGCATTTTTCATTTCATCAATACTTGAAAAATTGTCCCATAGTAATTTCTTTCTCGTTTTTCCAATTCCTTCAACCCCATCAAGTGCACTTGTTAAACCTGTTTTTGTATGAGTTTGTTTAAAAAAGGAAATGGCAAAGCGGTGAACTTCTTCTTGCATTGAAGCAAGTAATAAATATAACTCCGTATGTTTATCTAATAGAATCTCAGTATTATCTTTTTTGATAATACCTTTTGTTTTGTGAAAGTCATCTTTCTCCAATCCAATTAGATTAACATTATTCAAATGTAAATTCTCTAAAGCAATTCTAGAAGCATTCACTTGAGGAATACCTCCATCCACAATGATTAAATCCGGCATGACTAATTTATCTTTAATAATTCGTTGATAACGTCTTGTTATTACTTCTTGCATAGTGTGATAATCGTCTGAACCTTGAATTGTTTTAACTTTATATTTTCTATATTCTTTCGGGCACTTAACTCCATCGATATAAGTAACCATCCCCGAAACAGCAGAGGTTCCTTGAATATTTGAGTTATCAAAAATTTCAATTCGATATGGATATTCCATGGACAATAAAACACCTAAATCTTCTAAAGGCTTTTTAGTTTTTTGATAATTTAATAGTCTTGTTTTTTGTAAGTTTGTTAAACTATTTAGTGCATTCTCACAAACTAAATCAACAAGCTTCTTTTTTGTTCCCCGAACAGGGATTATAAAAGGCCTATCAAATAAGGTTTCTAATACTTCATACCCTTCAATATAAGGGATTATTATTTCCTTTGGCAAATCATTCGAACCACTTGCATAGAAGTTATAAATGTAATTTAATAAAACATCTTCTAAATTATCCATTACATCAAATACATTCCCAGTTCTTTCAATTATCTTTCCATAACGTACATTCAATACTTGAATACATACAATATCATCTTGAACATAAAAGCCAAAAATGTCTTGATTAGCACTACTTGAAGTAATCATCTTTTGAGGTTTAAATACTTCTTTCAAGCGATTACTTAAGTCTCTGTATTCAAGGGCTTTTTCATAGTTTAAACTAGTACTCGCTTCGAGCATTGCTTTTTCTAAAACCTCTTGTAATTGTTTTGTATGTCCCATTAAGAAATGACTGACTTCATCAATCATTTTTGTATATATACTCGTATCAATCTTTTCTTCACAAGGGGCTAGGCAAAGTCCTAATTGTTTATAAAGACAGGCCTTTTTAGGAATTGTATTACATTTACGAAATGGATATAATTTATTTAATACATCCACCATTACTTTACAAGTTTTCCCATCGGGATAAGGCCCAAAGTATTTTGCTTTTTTTAAGTTGTGCCCTTTCGCAAGGTCCCTCTCAATAATCAATCTTGGATGCAATTCATTGGTAATAACAATATAAGGGTAAGTTTTATCATCCATCATCATAATATTATATTTCGGACGATATTTTTTAATGAAATTAAGCTCTAGCAAAAATGCTTCGGTTTCATTCGAAGTAATAATATATTCGAAATCAAAAATATCTTCTACCATTCTTGTCGTTTTCGCATCATGAGCACCATGGAAGTAACTTGTTAAACGGTTCTTTAATATCTTCGCTTTTCCAACATAAATAATAGTACCTTGTTCATTATGCATTTGATAGCATCCTGGTTTCATTGGAACAAGTGCTAATTTTTCTTTAATTTTTGTTAATATCTCATTCGTCATAATAAACCCTCTGAATATATTATATCAAAAAAGCTAAATGATTGCTAGAATCTAACGATATTTACGAATGAGTTTATTTAAATATAACTTATTTTGAACAAAAGGAGATTTCTTAAAACAGGAATCAATTAAAGTAAGAATTAGTGCAGCATCATTTCTTGTGATTCCAGAATCAAGTAGAGTCTCTTCACAAAAATGTTGAAAACAAAAGATAAATATTTCATATTCATCATAACCATTACGTATAAGTTCTTTTACCCATTTCCCTTTTTTCATCAAATCTAGAACTTCATTTGCCAGTATCTCGGGTTGCCACTTTCCATCTTTTGTATATCTTTTTAATAAGTCTTTATATACATCATTCGAAATCATATCAACCATTCCACTCGATTCATTTACATCTTCTTCTAAAAACATACGAATCGATAATCTATTTTCATAGGGTAAACCTAATGTTTTTTCATATACTTCCTCAAAACATTCTTTAGGATATTCAGTTTCATTAAGTGGATAATCCATCGATATTTGTTTTGTCAATTTGTTAATTGTTTTAAAAACAACTTTCGCATTATCTTCACGAATAATCACAATAGCATCATCACCCGAAATTAGTTTTTGTCTATAACCAATTGCGGGAATAGCAGTTAATTCTATAAATTTCGTACGTATCATTTCTTCCTCCTTAAAAAAAGAAATTTCTTTTTTGAAATTTCTTTTTAATTTCTACTTTTGTTCCATTTTTTCTTTTGCTCTTTTTAATATTTCTTCTATACGATTTCCGTTTTCTAAGGAATCATCTTGTTTAAACTTTAAATCGGGTGTTTTAAAAGTTGATAAAGCCTTGGCAACTTCCGATCTTAAATACCCTTTTGACTTTTCCAAAGAAGCCTTTGTTGCTTCAATTTCCGCGCTCGTTCCCATAATCGTATACCAAATAGTCGCAAGTGATAAATCTTTTGTAACACTTACTTTAGTGATAGAAACATACTTTAATAAAGGATTATGAGCATCATATAAAAGGATTGTTGCTAATTCTTTTTCTATAATACGTTCAATTCGTTCAATTCGAAAAGCCATATTTTACTCTCTTTCTTGTTCTTCCATAATAAAGCATTCAATAACATCGCCTACTTTAATATCATTAAAGTTTTCAATTGAAATACCACATTCAAAACCTTCTTTAACTTCTTTTACATCATCTTTAACACGACGTAATCCCATAAGTTTTCCTGTGTATACAACAATACTATCACGAATCACTCTTACACTACCATTTCGAACAATAGAGCCACTGGTTACAAAACTACCCGCAACCGTACCTACTTTACTAATCTTAAAGATATTCTTTACTTCAGCTTGACCAGTAACCTTTTCAGCAAAAATTGGATCTAATAAACCCTTTGCGGCTTTCTCAATATCCTCTTGAAGTTTATAGATAATATCGTATAAACGAATTTCTACTCCCTTATCTTTTGCTAAATCCGTAATTTGAGCGGTAGGACGAATATTAAAACCAATTAAAATTGCTTGAGATGCAATAGCTAAACTAATATCATTATCATTAATTCCACCTACACGAGCACCGATAATATTAATTTGTACTCCCTCGATTTGAATCTTCTCAAGTAAGTTTTTAACAGCTTCTACACTTCCTTGAATATCACACTTAATAATTAAATTAAGTGTTTTAATATCTGTAGACTCTTGATTCTTAAATACTTCCGATAAAGCCAATGCTTTTTGGGCATTTTCTTCTCTTTGTTTATTTTGGCTTCTTGCTACAGCGATTCCTCTTGCTTGTTTTTCATCAGTTAATACCATGAACTTTTCACCCGCAAAAGGCACTTCAGCAAGTCCTGTTACTTCAACTGGTTTGGAAGGTCCTGCAGATACTACGATACGTCCGAGTTCATCTTGCATAGCTCTTATTTTTCCATAAGTAGTACCAATAACAATTACGTCACCGACTTTTAAAGTACCATTTTGAACAAGAAGAGTAGCTACTGGACCGCGACCTTTATCAAGTCTTGCTTCAAGTACAGTTCCAATTCCCAAACGATTTG
This sequence comes from uncultured Staphylococcaceae bacterium, assembly GCA_964474685.1. Classification (GTDB taxonomy): domain Bacteria; phylum Bacillota_I; class Bacilli_A; order ML615J-28; family CAG-313; genus UBA1737. The sequence continues at coordinate 7,859 of CAYYTE010000025.1, forward strand.
GATTTGCTTTATATTCATGAACATCACTAACAAGTAGAATGTTTTCAAGTAAATCATCAACGCCCTTACCAGTTAATGCTGAAAGTGGAACAAAAATTGTGTCTCCACCCCAATCTTCTGGTATTAAATTATATTGGCCTAATTCTTGCTTTACTCGGTCTGGATTTGCCCCTGGTTTGTCCATTTTATTGATTGCAACAATAATAGGAACTCCCGCCGCCTTTGCATGTTCAATTGCTTCTACTGTTTGAGGCATAACACCATCATCCGCAGCAACAACTAAAACAACAATATCCGTAATTTGAGCTCCACGAGCACGCATTTCTGTGAATGCAGCATGTCCTGGAGTATCGATAAAGGTAATAAAGCGATCATTTTTCTTTACTTGGTAAGCACCAATTCTTTGAGTAATTCCACCCGCTTCACCTTTTACAACATGACTGGAACGAATAGTATCAAGAAGTGTCGTTTTACCATGGTCAACGTGACCCATAATCGTAACAACCGGAGGTCTAGATACTAAATCACTTTCACTATCTTCAACTACCATTTCATCAAATCTTGTTAAATCGGTAATTTGTTTGTCTTTTACTTCATAACCATACTCTACACAAACAAGTTCCGTTGTATCTTTATCTAAAGGTTGCGTAGCATTAGCCATAATTCCCATACCAACGAATAGCTTTTTAACAAGCTCCGTTACAGAAATATTTAAACCATTTGCAATATCTGTTACAGTCATACCTTCTTCATAGTATAAAACATGGTCTTCAACGAGTTCTTGAGCAACACTTGAAGATCTCTTTTCACGATTTAAATTCGCATTAGATCTTGTTTTATTATTAATATTTTTCTTACGACGAACTTTCACATCGGCTTGAGTGAAGGTTTGGTCATTTTTTTGCTGCTTTGCTAGCTTCGTTGATTTCACAGCAGCCACTTTTTTATGAACAATCTTTTCAACCGCATCCACAGGTTCTACGAGTGAATCATACTTATCTAAGAATTTTTCATCAACATCAATTCTCGCAGTTGCAACTTCATCAATATAGTTAATCTTTTGTTCTACATTTACGATTTTTTTCTTTTCAGGAACAACTGGTTTCACAACTGGTTTAGGAGTAACAGGTCTCGCTGGTTTATTAAAACCTGGTTTATTATAACCATTATTATATCCAGAATTATATCCACGAGTATTCCCTTGATTATAAGACCCATTGGAATTATTGTTGTTATATCCACGATTATACGAGTTTCCTTGATTGGATGCATTCGGATTAAATGTTCTTGGAGTCTGAGGATTACTTGGACCCACAGGTCGTTTTGTATACCCTCCATCCATTGGTCTCGTAGTACTACCCGGTCTATTTACAACATTTTGCCTTTGGTCTCTGGTTTGATAAGTTGAAGTATTTGGAGTTTCAACTCTTTTTTGGCTTGATTGTTCTTTTGCACCACTTTGTGTTCCAACACTTTTCCCACTTGTTTGCTTATCAATTACACCCGGTTTATTTACCCTAGGTGTTAACGGCTTTTGAGCAGGTGAGGAGGGACGTTGGGTAGGTTTATTGTTTAATAAACTCATATGAACACTAGGTACCGTCTTAGTCTTTGGTTTGGAACCTGATTTCTTAAAGGGATACTTGATGTTATAGCGTAGTGCTAACTTCTTTTCATTCATTGCATCCACTTCTGAATTTTCTTTATTTGAAATATCCAAACCAACCACTTCGAGTAATTTTAATAATTCCTCGGTTGATTCTCCTAATATTTGTGCTAGTTCTTTAGCTTTCACGTTTAGACTCTCCTTCTATCACCTGATTAATCGCCTTGGCAAAACCTGCATCTAGTAGTGCAACAACTTTCGAGTTATTTGTACCAAGACACCCGGATAATTCATCGGTGTTAAAATTTTGAATTACCGGAATGTTATAAAAATATGTTTTCTTTAATGTTTGTTCACGAGTTTTTAAAGAAGCATCACTTGCAAGAAAAACAAGCACTACTTTCTTTGTCGATAATGCGTGAAAAACCGCATCGGTTCCCAGCATTACTTTTCCACTGCGACGTGCTAAACCTAAATACGATAATACTGAACTCAAGCCTTATCCTCCACTATATGAATTAATTCCTCATATATAGTATCTGGGACTTGTGTTTCAAGTGCACGGTTTAACAAATGCTTTTTTTGTGCTTTTAAAATCGTGTCAATATTACGCTCTAAATACACGCCATGTCCTCTTACTTTTCCCGTTGGATCGACAGTTACTTCACCTGTTGCACTACGCACAACCCGAATCAACTCTTGTTTAGGGTGTTGATTTCCCGTAACAATACATTTTCTCAAGGGGATTTTCTTTGGTTTTACTATATTCAAATAGGCACCTTCCTTATTTATTTTCCACTGTATACATTCGGAGTAAATTGAATGCCATCACGATAAGCAGTGGTTTCATCTTTAATATCTATCTTCCAGCCCGTTGCAAGCGACGCAAGCCTTGCATTTTGTCCGCCACGTCCAATCGCCAAACTGTATTGGTCATCGGGTACAATGACTGTAGATTTCTTATTCAAATCATCGGTTAATACGCT
>CAYYTE010000025.1:10550-17317 GCA_964474685.1 uncultured Staphylococcaceae bacterium
TTCACCGGGAAGACTCTCTTGTATTGGCATTCTGGTTTGAACATTCATACCTAAATCTAGGATTAAGAAGTTATCCGCAACCCCAATTACTTGAGCACTAATAATCTCACCTGTAATTCCTTGGAAGTATAAGGTAGCTTTTGCACCCCCTAATTCTTTTAAACCTTGAATTAAGATTTGTTTAAAACGGCTCGCTCCTTTCCTATCAATAGCACTAAACGGAACTTCTCTTTTTATTACAGAACCTACTTTTACACGTTCTTTAATCTCTTTTGCGGTATCAAGGGTAACTTGACCAACAGGGCCTTCTTCTTCAATCGTATCGACAACAGTCAATGTTTCAAAAATACGAATTTTCTTTTGTTCATCATTAAATTCGATTGAAATATCACCAATGTATCCTTCTACTTGACAAGCTTTTGTTAAAGCTGTACATACAATTTTTTTAACATCTTCAATCTCTAAATTTTTTTCATTTGCTAGTTTTTCTAACGATTCAAAAAAACCTTTGCTAATCATCTTTTTTTGTCCTCCTAAAATTTAACCGCAGTACGAATTTTTGCGATTTGTTTATAATTTAATTGTAGCGTTATTTCTCTTGTTTTAATCTTTATTAAAAACGATATATTATCGTCTGCTATCGCCTCAATCACACCGTAAAAGAAATCATCCTTAATCGTTGGTTCTTTACAATATAACTTCACATAAACATACTTACCGATAGAATCCTTAATTTCATCTAAAGATTCAAGATCATACTCTAACCCTTTTGAAGAAACACCTAAAGAATATCCAACGGGCAAATCACTATCTAATAAATCAATTAATTCTTCATTAATACATGCAAGGTCATCTAAGGATATATCCTCCTCATTCCTTGATGTAATGATAATATGAAATCCTAAAAATCCATCCATAGTACCAATTACCACTTTGTATAAATCCTTATTGTGACTACTTAAAACCGGTTCCACTTTCTTTTGAATTTCTTCTTTTGTAAGCATATTTTCTCCTTTTATAAAAAACCATAAAAAACGGTGAGCCGTAAGCTCACCATCATGTCTAATTAATTCTACCATATTTTTCTTATAAAGTCAAAGAAGTAGTCTTTATATTTTTAAAATATGTAAATAAAATGAAAATATTGAATTATTCTTTCATTACTTTTTATATTATTATCTAATTTTTCCTATCCAATATCTCTATTTAATTATAAAAGTATTGTATACGCTTGCTTTTTTTAACAAAAAATATTACAATATAGTCAATACACAATTATATAAAATGTTCTAGGAGGTATATCAATTGAAAATATTTTATAATAACATCGAACGAGAAATTGCTCCCAACACATCTGTTTATGATTTGATGAGTGAAGAAGAAACAAAACAATACTATATATGTCGAATCAATAAATCGATCAAGGAGCTACGCTATATTCTCACAACAAAGAACGAAGGAGACCATATCGAGCTCTTCGGTCTTGATTCACTCGAAGCGGGAAAAGCATATGAGGCAACTCTACGTTACATTATGGCTATGGCCTTCTATCACCTATATCCTAACTTATCCATTCGCTTTAGTTACCATATTTCAAGAAGTATATTTTGTGAAATAAAAAACAAAGAGGGCCTACACTTACTTGCCATCACCCAAGCGATAGAAAAAGAGATGAAAAGAATCATATCGCTTAAACTTCCAATCATTCGAGAAACAATATCGAAGCAGCAAGCAATTGAACTATTTAAAAAGTTTAACTATAAAGACAAACTAGAAGCAATTAAGTATCGTCCGGATACCACTGTACATATGTATCATTGTGACGACTTTTATGACTATCTTTATAGTTATATGGCACCATCAACCGGATGTATTACAAATTTTGTAATAAAGCCTTATTCACCTGGTATTATTTTACAATATCCCAGATATGAATTAAAAGCAAAGATTCCTTTTTTTGAAGAAGAATCAACCTATGAGAAATCTCTTAGGAAAGCTCATAATTGGGGAATTATTACCCAAACTCAAAACATTCCCGCAATCAATCACTTAATTGAAGCAACGCCCATTCGTGATTTTATTCAGATGTGTGAAACAAAACATACCAATATGCTAGCTGAACTAGGTTTTTGGATTTCCAACGCTCAAGAGGACATCCGTCTTGTTGCAATCGCGGGGCCTTCCAGCAGTGGGAAAACAACTTTTTGTAATCGACTTCGAATTGAACTTATGAGTCAAGGGCTCCATCCCGTAATGATTTCCTTGGATAATTATTATTTATCAAAAGAACAAATTGCGAAAAACCAACATTGTTCCATAGAAGATGTTGACCTTGAAAATATAAACTGTTTAGACACTAAACTATTCAACGACAATTTATTTGATTTAATCAATGGTGAAGAAGTCACGCTCCCTTACTTTAATTTCCAAAAAGGAAAAAGAGAAAAAGGCCCTACATTAAAAATTGATTATCGAAGTCCAATAATGATCGAAGGTATACACGCATTAAACGATAAACTAACTACTTCAATTCCAAAACATCAAAAGTATAAGATATTTATTTCACCACAACAACAAGTAAACATTGATGACCATTCCCCTCTTTCAACCACAGATATGAGACTGATAAGAAGAATCGTTAGAGATATGCAATTTCGTGCTTGCCCCGCAAAAACTACAATTGATATGTGGCCAAGCATTCGTAATGGCGAATTTAAATGGATCTATCCAACTCAAGAAGGAGCGGATTATGTATTTAACTCCGAACTCACCTATGAACTTGCAGTATTAAAGAAATACGCACTTCCAGAACTAATGAAAATCCAACCTACAGACAAAGAGTTTATCATCGCCAACCGGTTGATTAAATATCTCAAATACTTCAAACAAATCGATGATGAATCAAGCATTCCTTGTAACTCCTTAATTCGGGAGTTTATCGGTGGCAGTTGCTTTGATGTATAAACTAAAATAGGAACACAAGCTAATTTGTGTTCCTATTTATTTGCTTTTAAAGTTTCTCTTTGCATTTCATACATAATAATACCTGATGCCATTGTAACATTGAGAGATTCCACATCATTTGCCATAGGGAGTTTAATCAATTCATCACTACAATCAATTATCGCCTCAGACACTCCATGGGCCTCATTACCAAATATTAAAGCAAATTTGGGAGTTAGTTGACAATCAAAAATTGCCTTTGCTCCTTGCAATGAAGTAGCGATAACTGGAATTTTGTGTTCTTTTAAAGAAGAAATAAAAGGGAGTAATAAACAACTATAACAAGGAATTTTAAAAATAGCTCCTTGAGTCGCTCGAACGACTTTGGGATTATAATAATCACAAGAGTCCAAACTCGTTACAACCGCATCATAATCAAGAGCCGCTGCTGTACGAACAAGAGTTCCTAAGTTTCCTGGATCTTGAATTTGATCTAACAAAACAATTTTACAACTATCTTTTTGAATAATAGAAATAAGCGGTTCTTTATCCTTATTAATAGTTGCAAGCCCCATAATTAATTGTGGGTTTAAGGTGTTAGATACATATTCAATCAACTCTTTTGTGACAATATATGTTTCAATCCCTGCTTCTTGGAATTTATTAAGTTCATCTATGTTACAAGCAAATACAGCCTTTAATGAATGATGCTTATAGGCCTCTTCAACTAAATGATATCCTTCTACCAAAAATAAAGATTCTACATCGCGAGCCTTTCGTTCTCTTAAAGCAATGCATAACTTTATTAATGGATTTTGTTTGGAAGTAATATCAACAATTTTAGGCATTTATGTACCCTTTCTTCACTAACCATAAATAGTATTTATAGGCAATATGATACTCACTATCCCAATCTACTTTCATTATTTTCGGGCTAATATAAGTAAAATATAATATTATAAACGAAACAACAAGTAGACTTAACTGAACAATTAAAAGTACAAATGCAAGTTTCCTTGCTTCGGGGGATTTCTTTTTATAAATAAAGAAAAACAATAGAATTAAGGCAACCATTACCAAAGGGAATATTGCAAAACTTCCAACAGTTAGAAGCCAATAACCAAAATAGTTAATCGGAAGCGTACTAATATAATTAAATTCATTTTTGTAAAAACTTGAAAAGAGCATATTACAAAAAGAACTATAAAAAACATTCCCTAATACATACGTTAAAAGCCCCATAGACAAAAGAGTTCCAATAACCATCCATAATACTTGAATTATAGAAATCTTATCCCAAAATCCAACTTTGGCAATCTTTTCACCATCAACGATATCTACGTTTTTATTGTCTAATTTTGCTACTTTTTCTTCATCCGTCAAGGCAATATGATTATCTAAATAATAATATTCTTCTTGCATTTCATCCAACTCCTCATCCGTGTAAGGAAGAGGGCTATTTGAAAATAAAGCTTCATTATACTTGTTGATTTCTTGTAATAAGAATTGTTTTCTTTTTTGTGCCACCGCACTAGACTCATATGTCCATACTTTTGCTTCTATTTCGTCCATGTTAACCTCTTTTACTTAATTTTTATTATATCCAAAGTTGAATATTTCTTTATTGCATTATCGATTGATAAAGAATATGGAAAGCTCATATAACGATAAAGGGTAGAAAAGAACACTTTATTTTTTTCTACTGAATAATGAATCGTAGTTATATCCACCCAATCCATATATAAATTACTATATACCCCATGCATAGAAATGCCTTGTGAGTTGAAATGCATTACCAAGGAATACTTTGGAGAAAACCAAGAAGGAGATGCAAAAACAACAAGTACTAAAAGCCCGATAATTACATTATCAAAAGAAAGCCATATGATAATTGAAAGAGCTAAAAGAAAGATATTTAATCCAACAATCAATAAAATATTCTTTTTTGAAGTAAATACCTTTGTATCTTTTTCTTTTAATTGAACTGTATCATGAGATAGAAGATCCATATTATCAATCGTTTTACCATACTTTTCAACAATGTAAATAGCATCCGCACTCGCTTGTAAAAGAACATAGGCATTACGATTTTCGTAAACTACTTTTAATTCTAAGGCTAAAATGTGGTTATACGAATTATATCGAATTTCTTTTAACTTTGCTTCTTTCACACAAGTCCAAGGAATCCAATCCTTCATTTGGTGAATACGAATCCCGACTTTATTCATATGTATTTCATGCTTCGTCTCAGCGGAAATATAACAATCATTTTTAAAACTAGGTTCATTTAAAGAATAATTATGAAGAATCTCTAAAATGTCTTTCTTAGACTGATTTAGTCTCTCAAGCAGTTGTAAAGGCTTGATAAAACGAAAAGAGAAGAACAACCCTAAAAAGGATAAAATAATACCCGATATTACGATATAAAAGAGAACTAAATTCTCTAGATAGTAATAGTAAATAACGATATCCGTTGCAATTAAAACAACAAGTAGAAAAGAGAATAAAGTCATTAGTAAAATGAGTAGAGTTTTTTTCTTCATATTTGAATCCTTTTTTAAAAAAATTTATCTTTTGCGCCTCTTAAAAGAAAAAAGCATAAACACAACAAAAAACATTAAGCATAAAATACAAAGTGCCAGGTTGATATCAATTTGAATATCTTTTTCATGATATGCTGCTTTTGGTTCTGTCATAAATAAGAAGCCAAAAACCGAACTTCCAACAAAAGAAAGGAATGAACATATTCTCATAGTTAATCTTTTATAACTACGAATGTGAATCTTTTCTCCTTTTAGTTGAGTCAGAGTAACTTGAAACAAATTTGATAACATCGTTAATTCTTCTTTTGAAGGCATTGTGACCCCATTTTCCCATTCATTAACTACCTGTTTTGTAACTTTTATCTTGCTTGCTAATTCATCTTGAGATAAATGCTTTGCTTCTCTAAGTGATTTAATATTTTCTTGTAAATTCATTTTTCTATTCCTTTCTAATTGAAATATTTAAAATTCACATAATATTAATTATTACACTTATAATACCATAAATGAAATTATTTTTCCATTAATATAATCTTACAAATCCTAAAACGATAGGACAACTACTAAATCCAGTGATACAAAAGAAAAAAGACAAGTACTTGTAAACAAATACTTGTTAAATTTCTATAATAGTTCATCAAAAGAATCAATTGATTTTGTTAAATAATTATAGTGCCTATTTTGTTTTAAAATAATCCTAGGAGTATTATCCAGTGCCTCCTTGATTAAATCCTCATAGTTTGCTTTTGCTTCTTCAGCCTCACAGTGATCAATTCTAGGACGAATTTGAGGATGCTTTGGAACAAACACTGTACAACAATCATCAAAAGGACGAATCGAGATATCATAAGTACCTATTTTTAAAGAGATATCAATTATATCTTGTTTATCAAAACAAGCCAGTGGACGAATGACTGGAAGCGTAGCAACACTTTCAATGGTTTCAATACTTTCTAGGGTTTGACTCGCAACTTGCCCGATGTTTTCTCCATTTAACAAACATAAGGAATTCTTAGTTTTGGCAAACATTGAAGCAATTCGATACATCATTCTACGAATTATCGTAATACAATAGTCTTCCTTAACCGTATCATATATTTGCTTTTGAATCTTTGTAAAAGGTACAACATATAAATTAATACTTCCAAATTCGGTATAGGGACATAGTTTTTCTAATAAATCAACCACTTTTTGAACTGAATTGTCCGAGGTATAAGGTGGAGCCGCAAAATGAATTGCTTCAACTCCTAATCCTCTTCTTATCGCTAAATATCCGGCAAC
>CAYYTE010000026.1:0-17152 GCA_964474685.1 uncultured Staphylococcaceae bacterium
ATCTCATCCGCAATCTTATCATAACCCGCTTTTAATACAAATTCAGGGGCTCCTAATAAGTAGGTTTCCCCATCTCCAAACTTAACAGCACTAAATTTTCGATCACTTGAAAAAGCATATGTTTCAAGTGGATTATACTTCTTACTATAACCAAAATAAGAAATTAATGCCTTTGCAGTAGAATTGGTTTCATTTAATGCCGTATTCATACTACCAATTAACTCATCAATCAAATATTTTTTCTTACCATAATCAATATAACGAAGTACCGACATACTTCCATCTGTTATCGTACCCGTTTTATCTAAACATAATACATTAACTCTTGCTAACATTTCAATACAATACATATCTTGTACAAGAGTATGTTGTAAGGAAAGTCTTACAACACTTACCGCAAGCGCCACACTCGTTAATAGATACAAGCCAGAAGGAATCATTCCCAATAATGCGGTAGAAGTATTCTTAGCCGCAATATACAAAGGTAACCCAATGCGCACATTTTTAATAAATAATACCACACCTGATACTAACAAGAACACACAAATAAATGAAATAAGAATATTAAAAGTTCTTAAGATTTCAGACTTTGGTTTCTTATATGATTTTGCTTGACTCGTTAAATTTTCAATTTGATTGTCTTTTCCAACATGTTCTACTTTTAAAATACAATTACCCGAAACAATAAAGGAACCAGAGAATAATAAATCCCCTTTTTGTTTTCGAATAGATATACTTTCACCAGTTAGTTGAGATTCATTTACTTCAACTTCACCATCCATTAAAATAGCATCCGCAGTCACTTGTCTTCCTGGAGATAGAAGCATAATATCATCTAATACAATCGATTTTACATCAATCTCTTGTTTCGTTTTATCTCGAACAACTGTTACCGTCGGAGTAGATAGTAAAGTTAATTTATCAATATTCTTTTTAGAACGAATTTCTTGAATGGTACCGATTAAGGTATTTGCAAGAACAATTGCCACAAAGCTAAAATCCATAACATTAAAAGCATGCCCTTTATTACTACCTTGTAATTCAGAGACAAGAAGGAATACAAAAATAACAAGATAAATCATGTTAAATATTGTGAACGTATTTTTAAAGATGATTTGTCCAATTGACTTACCACTTTTACGTTTATTATCATTTGTAAGACCTTGAGATATTCTAAGATTCACTTCTTGTTGTGTCAAACCATCGGTTAACAACGGGTTAAATCTTTTTTCTTTTATAATGTCTTGTTTAATGTCTTTATCTTTCATTTTATTACCAAACCTTATTTACATATTCTATCATATTTTTTGCAGTTTGTAAATCAAATGAATATAAGATTATCGGTTTGTTTCATTTTATAACAATTCATAACGATTATATGATAAAATAAGGAGAAGAAAAAGGAGAATAATATGAAACAACGATTAATAGGTATCAGTCCAAGACTCTATATAGAGAATGACAAATGCTTTTATCGATTAAGGCAAGAATATATTGACTGCTTTAACTCGTTAGATGTATCTTGTGTTTTATTAACAATACCCAATCTAGAACAAGTATTACCCTTGTGTGATGGTTTTTTAATCCCCGGTGGAGATGATTTTGACCCAAAGTATTATAATGAACCAAATAACGGTCTATCCTTAGACATTGATGAAAGAATTGACAAAGTAGATATTCAAATCATTCAATATGCAACCATGCATAAAATCCCTTTATTAGGAATATGTAGAGGAATACAGGCAATAAATTGTTGTTTTCATTTTCCATTGTATCAAGATATAGCAAAAGCTAATAAATCTCACACAGTAAAAGATCATATGCATAGTGTTTTAAGAGTAAATGAAACTCCTCTGACAAAACTTCTACCAAAAGAATTTATGGTCAATTCCTTCCATCATCAAGCTGTAGCCAAAGTTCCAGATGATTTTATAATTACTTATATGCACGAAGACATCATTGAAGCAATAGAGCATAAAACTCTTCCCATTTATGCCTTCCAATGGCATCCTGAAAGGCTTTTATCCACACCAGAAAGCCAAACAATTTTTTCCTATTTTATAAAGAAAGTGAAAGAGCATAATGAAAGATAAACTCATACAAGAATCTACCCTTTATGAAGGTAGAATCCTAAAACTAAAAAAACAAATCATTGAAACAGCCGATGGTAGAATTACTACAAGAGAAATCATCGATCACCCCGATATTGTCTGTATTATCGCAGTCACAAATGATGAAAAGATACTATTAGTAAAACAATATCGAAGTGTTATCGCTCGTGATCTAATTGAACTACCCGCTGGTTTTGTAGATAAAGGCGAAACCCCACAAGAGTCGGCTGAAAGAGAACTTAGAGAGGAAACAGGCTATAAAGCCAACCACATCTTCTATGCAACAACTATTTTCTCATCTCCTGGCTTTACCAATGAACAAATCCATTTCTTTATCGCAACTGATTTAACCCTAGATCCACTGATTGCGGAAGACACCGCATTAATCACCCTAACACTCTTAGATGCTAATGATATTGTGGATTTCATTCAAACCGCAAAAATCAATGACGGAAAAACTCTTTCCGGATTACTTATAGCAAAAACTTATCTAGAGGGATTAAAGAAATAATCCCTCCTTATTATATAAGGAAACATAATACATCTTTTTGGTAATTCTATTTAAAATTTGATATAATATATAAAATATGGAGGCATATAAAATATGAACAGACTTACAAACCATCCTCAATTAATGATTAAATCTTTACTCATTAGTACAACCCTACTCTTTTTATTTGGACTATATTCCTGCAAAAAGGAAGTAATTTTACCCTTGAGTGAAAGCGCTATCGCAATTATCTATAAAGAGGATAAACCATATCTTATCACACAAGATCAAACTTTATTTGATTTATCAAAGTATGATGAAATTGAGGATAACTTTGATGACTATATTAAGGTTAAAAAAGATGGCCTTTATGGTTATATAGATAAAACGGGACTTGAGATTATTCCCCCTAGTTATGAAGACGCAATGCCAATGAAAGAACAGAAAGCAGTTGTTAGAATTAATAATCAATACCAAATCATTGATACAACCGGAAAGGTACTATATACACTTCCAAACAATATTACTTCTTCTTCCTACTTTTCCAATAATCACTTAGTATGTGAGCTAAATAATACCTTTGGTTATATTGTCTATAACGAAACAGATTCTACTTTTAAGGTTCAAACACCTATAAAAACTACTATTTTAAATAATGTTGAAACACAAGTATTCCCCTATGAATATTGTGGAAGTTACCAAGAAAACTTTGGAGTAGTAGGTTCCATATCCTTAGATCCTGCCCAGTTAAAGTGCTATTACACTTATCTTGATTTAAATGGAAATCAGTTCTTTACAAATGAAAGTCAAAACCCGGATATTCAAACCGCATGGGAATATTGTGGAAACTTTAAAGAAGGATACGCAAGAGTAGCAAATACAGGAACATTTCACATCTATGAAAACATAAAAGATAACTTTGTTAGTATGGATGTTGAAACCCTACTCTATCAATATATTTCATCCACTCAGGATATTTATGGGAACCCTGTATATTTAACGGATTCCGATGGAACTATATTAAAATATCCATATGCGGAAGACATAAGTGATGGTACACTCCTTGTTGCAAACTTAGGTTATTTTAAATCTCTTGACTTATATTTCCGTCACTATGATTATTACAATCTTACAGGCGATGCTTTTTTAAAGGATGCGATTCTTTATGAACCAACAGGTTATCCAAAAGTATTTATGCTCACCTCACTTTTATCAATCAAAGAAACAATGGTATTTCGTAGAGGTGGTAACACCAGTTCTTATAAAATAAACTATTACTATACAAAAGTTACTGAAGAAGGAAATCACTACCAGTTTAGTGATGCCATATGGGATATACCTGTTACAGCACAATGGTTTATCGATTATAAAAATAAATACTATCCAAATGCAACGAATGATGTAATTGTAAAAAATCGATTTGAAAACCCTTATGAAATGGATACTCTAAGAAAAATTACAACAAATGATAAATCGCTTATCACAACGAAAGTTCGTATTTCCGAAACAAATAATTACGGACTTGTATACTTAAAAGAAACTGAAGATACAACTAAAGGTGGTTTTATTGTCACTTATTTAATTGATCCAATTTACACAAAAATTATATACTAAGGAGACCCTATGATAAAGTTAAATCATGTTGAAAAATATTATAAATCTGGAAACGAAAAGTATCACGCTTTAAAAGATATTCAATTAACCTTCCCAGATATTGGCTTAATTTATATTGTTGGTAAAAGTGGGAGTGGGAAATCAACATTATTAAACATTTTAGGGGGACTCGATAGTTATGATTCTGGTGAAATCTACTACGACAATTTATGTACAAAGAACTTCAAAGAAAAAGATTATCAAGCACTAAGAAATAGTTATATTGGCTTTATATTTCAAGAATTTAATGTAATAAAATCCTTAACAGTTTATGAAAATGTCGCTTTATCGATTGATTTATTAGGTCAATCCACAAAAGAGAAGCATGATTGGATCATGCAAACACTCGACGATGTCGGACTTAAAAATAAAGCAAAAAGAAATATGAATGAATTATCCGGTGGTGAAAGACAAAGAGTAGCTATTGCAAGAGCGCTCGTGAAAAAGCCCAAAGTAATTATTGCGGACGAACCAACGGGTAACTTAGACAGCAAAAATCGTGATATCGTAATGAATCTATTAAAAAAATTATCCTTAAATCACTTAGTAATTGTTGTTACTCATGACAAACATCTATCTTATAAATTTGGAGATAGAGAAATTACCATCAAAGATGGAGCTATTATTCAAGATGAAATGATTCATCCAGAAGATATGATTACTGCTGAGGATGAACAATTAACTATTGAACCAATTACACCAAAACTAAAAACAAGCATTCATTTAGCTTGGAATTCGTTTGTAAAACATAAGGTTCGATTCATTTTAATTATACTCCTATTTTCAGTATCCTTGCTGTTTGCGGGAAGTGTAATTAACTTATACAAAGTAGATTCTTGCAAAGAATATGCAAATTATCAAAATGACTATAATAACTTTGTTATCGACATCGGTCAAAACTACAATTCTTATAATATCACAACAAATTCATCATTCTTTACCAATGAATTAGAAAAATATCAAAATAAATATAAAGAAATGACGAATAATCAATTATCTATGTTTACAACAATTCCCTATTCTATCAATATTCATAATAATGCGGATGTAACTTCCTATGATACATCGTTTTATCAAAGTAATATTCAATCCATAGTTCGTTATGATTCTATAGATAGTCTTCAAAAAGTTTCTACTAGACAAATTTATGAAGGTGATGGGACGCTGGAAAGAAAAACTTATATGTGTTATATCACCGACTATCTCGCTCAAAGTTTAATAAAACAAAATTACTGGGGAACATCTACCCCATCTATTACGAAAGAGACATTAGGTCTATCCATTTCTTGTGATGGTTGCCATACTCCTATTTATATTAAAGGACTAATTTATACAAATTATTCTAGCTTTCAAAACAAAGACTTTACAGATTCAAAGATACTCGGTGCTTTTACCGACAACCTTAAATTCTACAATGCCTTATTTCTTGAAAACTCTACATTTGAATCCTACTTTTCTTCCACCAATATTGATTCTGTTACAGATAATTTAATCTATTCTGGAATGGGTGAAGTAGGTAACGTTGATAATATTACTTATACAAGAGTTCACTCTTCTATCAAATACCTAAATGGCGTTGCGCCCATTGCTCCAATCGAAGGTAAACCTTACCAAATTGCAATATCAAAAAGTTTATATCAAAAATGTTTTAAACGGGATCCTGCAAGTGCAAGTTATTGTCAAATTAAAAATGAATCGGGCACAGTGATAGGAACCGGCGGTATTGTTAACTATGGTAACTTTGAAGCAAACTTCTATTTTTGTGGGACCAAAAGAGTTCCAACTCCCATCAGTGTTATAATCACAGGAATTATCGACAGTGATGAAGATACTCTTTATATGCCACAATCTACTCCCTATTTTGGCCAATACCTTTCTTCTTCTTTTTATCAAGGAGGAACATTACTTATCATACCAACTAACGATACAATAACCAATAGTGAAATTTATTCGGATATGTTAAAAGAAAACATAAGTATCAACAATGACTCATTCAAAAAAATCCGTTTAGTTAGTGAATTCATTCGCGATAATTTAATCATATTTGCAGGATTATTCTTTACCTTTGGATTATTTAGTATTTTAATGATTTTTAATTTCGTCATTATTACCATTAAAAACTCTACTCATGATATCGGAATCTATTTATCCCTCGGAATGAATGGATTTAAGATTGCTTGCATATACTTTTTCCAAGTGCTTTTGATTGGAATCATCAGTTTTATCATTAGTTCCATTGGAATTTTCACATTTTTAAGAATACTGGATAATGCTTTTAGTAGTCAAGCTTTGATTGATTTTAAAATTATTAAATTTACACCCATCGGTGTAGTACTTACTTTATTAATATCGATACTTGTTCCAATTATATCCGTCATATTCCCATTAATCAGGTTATGCCGAAAAAAACCAGTCGATATTTTAAAATTATCCTAGGAGGTAACTCATGATTACATTACAACATGTGAATAAAACCTACATTTCTGCAGGTGAAAAAATCAACGCTATTCGTGATTTATCTTTTACCTTCCCAGATACCGGACTCGTATTTATCTTAGGTCCCTCGGGAAGTGGAAAATCTACCCTTTTAAATCTCTTAGGCTGTTTAGACAAACCTACGAGTGGAGAAATATGGATTGAAAACAAAGAAGTACATACATTAAGTAAGCAACAACAATGTGCCTATTTAAACACCTATCTTGGTTTTGTATTTCAAGAGTATAATATTTTAAAAGACTTAACATTAAAAGAAAATATCGCATTACCTTTAGAAATCCAAAATATTCATGGACGTAAAAAGAAAGAAATGGTCAAAGCCATTATTGAAAAAGTGGGTCTATCAGGACTTGAAAAAAGAAAAGTATCCCAACTATCCGGAGGTCAAAAGCAAATAATTGCAATTGCGAGTGCATTAGTTAAAGAGCCTAAAATGATAATTGCGGATGAACCCACAGGAAACTTAGATAGTGAAAACTCTGAAAGCATATTTAAACTATTTAAAGAACTTTCAAGCGATCGTTTAATCATAATCGTTACTCATGATGAAGAAAGCGCACAAAAATACGCCGATAAAATCGTATTAATATCACCAGATGGCGATTCCAAAACAAGTATCAATACAAATGAGAAAGAAGGATTGACAGCATGAAACAAAAAAATGAAAGACTTGTCTTAAAGAATGCTAAAATTCCATTTCTTATTTGTATTAAACTAGCATTTAAAAACATTTGGAAAAAGAAATTTCAATTTCTTGTTCTTGTTCTCTTTTGTGGAATCAGCCTTGCCTTTTTATCTTTCACAATTGAGTTAAATGGAGACATATTACGTCAAAACGTCTACACAATGGTAGAAAATGGTTATCGCTATACAGAAATATATGAATATTCACCAAGTTCGAAGGAATCAATTAAAGAAGATCCTTACAATCAATATAGTTATCAACCTTTAAAAGATAATTCATACGATACGATTAAAAAGAACTTACCCGAACTAACAATTAATAAATATCAATCCATATCGATCGATTATGCGGGTATAAAAAAAGAAGAATCAAACTTCTTCTACACAGGTTATATCTCTACTATCATAGAATACGATAAAACAAATAACTATGATTTAATATGTGGAAGAAAACCTATTGATAATTCAAATGAAATACTTATAACTGATTATCTAGTTGCGGGATTTAAACATTTTGGATTATATTCAAATTGTAATAATATCGTAGATTACTTAAATCAAAAAATCCATTTAAATCAAGATGATTATACGATTGTTGGAATTCTTAAAACCAACTATGAAAAATGGTCAAAATATGCCATCGTGAATGATGTTGAAAAAGATAAAACAAACTACTCCTATGCAAATGATATTAAAATGATAAATTCTGTAGTATTAACTTCCCCTTATTTTGAAATTGAAAAGAATGGAACACACTCTACTCAAAAATTTCAAAAAACACAAAGCGCTGGAACCCATGGTACCGATTGGGCCTTTACAAATACCACTACCCCTGAATATGTCTATTCAGCAAATGTATTTTATAATACCTATGAAAAACCCGAGATTGCTCGCTTTACATGGGGAAACCGTTACTTTGGAAGAATGGCCACTGCAGATAATGAAATCGTAATTCCTAAAGCCTATATAAAAAGTTTATTTAATGAAACTTATTCAACAGGATGGGACTTTTATAGTTTTTGGCAAGAAA
Organism: uncultured Staphylococcaceae bacterium; assembly: GCA_964474685.1. Classification (GTDB taxonomy): domain Bacteria; phylum Bacillota_I; class Bacilli_A; order ML615J-28; family CAG-313; genus UBA1737. The sequence continues at coordinate 8,465 of CAYYTE010000026.1, forward strand.
ATATCCAAAACCATTTAGTTACTCTATCTATTACGGATAAAACAACAGGGGTATCCTATAAAAAAGACTTTACTATTGTGGGTATCACAACAAGTACTACAACTATTCAAACAACAAAAAATGATTATTTCGCACTCTATAATACTTTTCAAGAAAAAACTGAAAATATACTTATGAGCTTACCATCAAATCCTGAAACCGCATATAATCTATTTCTAAAAGCATATAATAAAGGAAATACCAATGAGTTTTCTTACATATTAAATGTTTGGGCATATAAAACCGATATTGCTTCTTATACAGTTGATCCATTAATCAACCTCGTTGCAAAAGGTGGAGCATTCGTATTTATATTGTTTACTATTGGAATCATGTGGACAATTGTCGCAATCGATATCGTAGATTCAAAAAAAGAAATAGGAATATTACGTTCTATCGGTCTTCCAGGAAACAAAGTATCTTTTATCTTTATTTTCCAAACCTTACTCGCATCCCTACTTGCGTACGGCCTTGCTTTATTACTGGCAAATAAAATTATTCCTTGGTATAACTCAGGTATCACCGATTCCCTCGGGGTCATTACACTTTATATGTATACAATGACTTGGCGAAGCTATGTTTACTTATTCATATTTGTAATTGCAATGACGTTGATTACAACTCTTATCCCATTATCAAAAATTATGCATAAAAAGATTATTGATGTAATCAATGAAAGAGAATAAAAATATCCCAACAGACAGGCTTAATACCTCTTTGTTGGGTTTTTTCATTTATATCCTTATTTTAACAAATATACAACTTTGTAAAGGATTTTTTAATGTTTAAAAATATATACACCGGGCTTGCTAAAATTAAAACAGTGTACTTCTTCACTCGTTTTCTTTTCACCATCAAATAAACAAATGGTGCCAGGAGCAAAATAATGTTTGTTTAAGTCATAATTATTTTGAATAAATATTAAATAATAAGATAACTCATATGTGATTCTCATTTCAAATACATTACCAGATTCTAATGATGTTTGAAGGCGAATTAACTCAGGATTATCCCATTTGAAAATAAAGTCTAAGTCTCTACGAATATCAATTAATGCTTTCAAGGTTGTAAGAACATCTTCATACTCTTTTATATTATTCCAAACAATTGCATTATACTTATCACCCATATTATAGGTATTCCCCTCATTATATTTCGTTTGACCAAAGGATTGCCCCATATGAAGAAAAGGAATTCCAAAAGATAGCATCAATATACCATAAGATAGACGTAAATAGTCTTTATAAACAAACAAATCCAAATGATTCATTCGGGACATAAATCGATCATAAAAAGTTTCATTATCATGACACTCTATATAGTTGAGGGATTGTGAAGGCCGCTCAAACATCCATTCACCAATGGAAGAACCTGTAATTAATTGATATAATTTATCCTTATCAAAACCATTACCAAACAAAAATGCAGGATCTGACATATTTTGTGAAACAAAAAAGTTACGGAATGTATCGTTAAAAAAAGCATATTCTGGAAGTTGCCAGTAATTCTTCATATTTGCAAGAGACACAGAAGATAGTATTGAAGGCATATTCCAACCTTCACCATAAAGTTTACAATACTTCTTAATCTTTTTTAACTCGCTTGCAACCTCGTTCATAGTAGAAATGGATAATAAACCCATTAAATCGAAACGAAAACCATCTACACCATAAAACTTCATCCAATGAATCAAAGAATCAATCATTAATCTTTTAATCATCGTTCTTTGTACTGCTAAATCATTCCCACAAAAAGAAGAATTAGTTAAATACCCTCTTTCATCATATTGAAAGGAATAGCCCGGGCATAATAAAGAATAGGAAAAAGTATCGGGATTCCACACATGATTATAAACCACATCTAAATAGACAAGAAAACCCGATTGATGCAAGCAATCAATCATCTTCTTACACTCATTAATTCTGGTTAATGGAGATTTTGAATCGGTTGCATAAAATCCACTGGGGACAAAATAATTAATTGGATTATAACCCCAATTATACAAAAACTGAGGATTATTAAAATCAGTAATTGTTTCATCCACTCCTCCAAATAAATTCAAAGGCATTATTTGTATTTCATGAATTCCTAAATCTTTTAATAAAGGTAATCCTACACCCTCCAATTTCATCGATTCACAAACACCCATGTAAGTACCAGGATGAGAAACATCTAAATTCATAGAGTAATCGCGAACATTCATTTCCTCAATGATGGAAGGAAAAGGCGGTTCTTGTAATACCCTCGCATCCATAGAGTAGGTCTCATTGGAATCAATAATATAACCACATTTTCCGTTACTTGTAGAAGCAATGGCATAGGGATCAACAACATTGTGCCATGAATCATTATAATAGACAGAATAACTATATAAAGCATTTTTGAAATCACCTGAAAGTACTAACTTCCAAGCACCACACTTGTAATACGATAAAGAATATTTCGAATTATTGATAAGAACAACCACTTGTTGAGCTACGGGAGCCCATAGATAGAAAGATGATTGATTCTTCTCATAAATAACACCTAAAGGACCATCATATGCCATATCTTGTTCAAATCGAAGACTACGAGTAATTCTACCTACCCATAAAGATATACAAACAGTATCGAAAACAATAACATAATTACACTCAAAATGGACAATTTGAAAAAATGAGCACCATATTTGATGAACTCCTCCCACATTTTCCTCTTTAAATATCGTTAAAGGAGTTCTTAAATGTGTAGAGTTATTTGATAAATAGATATTATTCTTATCAAAACAAAAAGTACTCGGTACAATAATTTTTATTTCATGATAATCTTCTAAGTAAGCATTAAATAAATCATTCATCTTCTTGTTCCTCATCATCTGTAACCGGTGTTAATAACGTATGATCTCTTGTATTTTCAATAATAATGGTAGTTCCCATGATTATAAATACAATCATAACAATGCTCGCAATAATCATATTTTTCGTACTAATTTGAATATTCTTCTCAACATCCCCTGTAGATATATAAATGATATTATCATAATGAACTTCATTAATTGTATAAATGAAATTAAGTCTTAAAGTTCCTAATTGATCCGACGATATCGAATATGCAAGAGTATATAAATAAGTATCCGTAGAACTTAATTCTTCTTTATAAATAACATCTTTCGGTTTCATAACATCGGTACTAAAAGAATATTCATATTGTTTATCATAGGGTAAATACGTATTTACCGCTAAATAATCAATTTTTAAAGAAGTTTCCCAAGTTAAGTAAAGCATAGTTTTATCTTCTTGAATCGCTGGTTGCGTATAAGATTGTAAATTTATAAGCATACAATCCGTGTTTGCATAAACAGGTAAAGTGATGCCAAAAATTGTAATAAACATAAGGGATACAAATATTAACAAACGTTTAATTTTCATGTTTGTCACGCTCCTTATATTTCTCTAAGTTCTGATTGAGTTTCTTATTCTCATAAACTCTACGAACCAACCAAATAATACTAAGAATTGCAATTGCTAAAGCATTACCACCAATCGTAAAAATAATAAATTGAATATTTGAGCCTCGAAAAACACGTGTAATAAAGCCCATAGCATACATAGATATCATAATACAAAGATAAACCGCAACTATTTGAATGGTTTGGTTAATATTATTGATGGAAAGGAATAGGGACAACAATATAGCAAGTACCAAGGAGATTCCCGCAACCACTAATACATATACAAATGAAATACTATGCGACCCATATACTACCGAAGAAGTAATAACATACACAGAAATAAGGATTGCAAAAAGTGTTAAAAACAACACGTAAAAATTATGAAAAAACTTACGAAAATGATGATTTTGTTTTTGTATCATAACTTTTTACCTCCTTAATAATTTCTTTCTAAATTCATTTGCATATACCCTAGTTATAATAATCTTTTCCCCATTATCTAAAACTGCCATAATTCGACCATTAACAAGTGTAGATACTTTCGCAATTTTATCAATATTTAATATACAAGTTCTTGATATTTGAATAAAGGAAGTAAAACGGAGCATCTCCACGAGTTCTAGAATTTTATAATTTACTTCATATACATCTTTTATCACATATGCAAAAACTTTATTCTCAATAGCTTCAAAGTAGTAAATATCTTCAAGTTTGATAATATAATTTTCATTTTCCTTTTTACCAACAAATTGAATATAATAGGTGTTTATTAAACTCTCGATCTTTTTAATTTCATCTGTGATTACAGGTGTTGATATTAAAATCTCAGTTTCAACAAGATTTGCGTTTGTTTCCACTTTGAGTTTCATGGCATTGCCCCCTTTCTTAAATAGAATAAAAGTTAATTCTCCTCTTTCTTCTCATCAACCACTTCTGCCGTCGTATCAATAACGGATGTGTTTTTTACAGAAGTATCATTATTCTCTTGAGCACTATCCTTATTTATAGAACTAACCCAAATAACTGGTAACTTCTTCTTTGATATAACCAAACACAAACCATAAATAACACAAAATAAGCAAAACAGTTCAACAATAATAAGAATAACAAATTGTATTTTTTGAGTAAACAACATAATTGCTAAAAAGAAACGAATACAATCCTTAAAAATATGATTGGGTGCTTTCTTATATAGAAATAAATCTATCCCCGCAAGAATAATTAACACAATACCACAAACAACAGAAACTACATATGTGCCTTTTGAAGATAGTAATAGCACTCCTATAACAACTTCAATTAAAGAAACGACAAAATTATAGATCCATCGTTTTGATTTTGAATAAATCTTAAATATTAAATCAAACAAAATAGTAATAGAACCTATAATTATAAAGGACACTGCCGTTATAACTAAAAATAAACTAATTAAAGGCTTATAAAAAAAGCCAAAAAACATAGAAAAAAACAAACCAAAACCAAAAAACATCCAGCCGGTAATATGTTGACGATAAATCGAATGATTCATACAAACTCCTATATAATAAATGATATAATTATTATACCACTATTTACGTATTTTTAAAAGTAAAACCCTTTTATTTGGATTTTAAGTATTTCATGATTTAAAAGAATTTTACCTTTCTAATGAAAAAAGATAATAAAAAACTTAAGGGAATATTTAAAAAATATAAAATCTAAAAAAAATAAGAGTTTAAACATAAGTGCAACAATATAGCAAAAGTTGAGAATTAATATTCAAAATTTGATATAATACTTTTAGAAATGAGGCACATATGAAAGAATTTTATGACGTTATCCTAGTAGGTGCTGGTCCTACAGGCATATTTGCAAGTTATGAACTTGTTAAAAACAATCCAAATTTAAACATTTTATTAATTGACCAAGGACATGATATTTATCATCGTCATTGTCCAATCTTACAACACAAAATTGAACAATGTCCTATGGATAAAAACCTTCACCAAGGATGTAAACCCGCTTGTTCTATTACCGCAGGTTTCGGTGGTGCTGGGGCATATTCTGATGGAAAGTTTAATATTACCAATGAATTCGGTGGTTGGTTAAATCAATATCTCAGTGATAGCCAAATCCTAAAACTTATACAATATGTTGATAATATCAATTTACTTCATGGCGCACCTGAAGAATTAACAGATCCTTTTACCGATAAAGTTAAATCCATTGAACAAAGAGGAATTGCGGTCGGACTAAAGCTTCTTAGAAGTAGAGTACGCCATCTAGGAACGGAAGTAAATCTTAAAGTATTAGCTAATATTTATGAAGAATTAAAAAGCAAAATGGATTTCTTATTTGAGACCGATGTTACGGATGTTATTGTTGAAAACGATACTGTAAAAGGCGTTGTTTTAGCAAATAATACGAAACTCTATTGTAATCAAGTGGTTTTAGGTATCGGTCGAAGTGGCTCGGGTTGGTTAAATTCAACATTATCGAAATATGGTATCAAATTCAAAAATCAAAGAGTAGATGTTGGCGTTCGTGTCGAAACGAACAATATCGTAATGGATGAAATCAACCAAAACCTATATGAAGGTAAGTTTATTTACTCTACAAGTGTAGGAACTGTAGTTCGAACATTTTGTTCCAATCCATCCGGTCACGTTGTTGTAGAAAACCAAGATGGTATCATAATATGTAATGGACATGCTTATAATGATGAGAAATTAGGAAGTGATAATACCAACTTCGCCCTACTGGTATCTTGTGATTTTAACGAACCTTTTAAAGATGCCAATGTATACGCCAAAGAAATATCAAGCCTTGCCAATCGCCTTGCAAATGGTGGTGTAATTATTCAAAAATACGGTGATATTCTAAAAGGAAGACGCTCAACACCAAAAAGAATATCGGAAGGATTTGTAAAACCAACTTTAACAGAAGCTGTTCCAGGCGACTTAAGTTTAGTTTTGCCTTATAAGACAATGCAATCATTAATTGAGATGATTCAAGCCTTAGATCACGTAACCCCAGGTATTGCGAATGACCATACATTATTCTATGGTGTGGAAGCAAAATTCTACTCAGACCAAATCGATGTGAATAATTCTTTAGAAACTAAAATAAAAGGACTCTATGCGGGAGGAGACGGAGCCGGAATAACACGTGGACTCGCTCAATCGAGCGCCTCCGGCGTACATATCGCAAGAGGAATCCTCAAAAACTATCAATAGAAAACACCCCATTAAGTATACTTAATGGGGAACTTTTTTTATTTTTCTTCAATACTTTTTATAAATTTTAAAGGACAGCTGAGTAATCGATACTTTTTCGTAATTTCATTTCGAATTAAATATCTTTAAATAAAAAACAAATCAATCGCTTTCCAAATAAATACCCAACCCATAATGTCAATAGTTTCAAGAAAAATAAGATTTAGATTTAAAGTTTTAAACACTATTGCAATTGCAAACACAATCAAACCAACAAAAAACATAACAAAAGAATATAGGTTATTCTTTTTTAATTTCATCAAAGATATTTGAATAATTTGTTTATAATAATGTTTCCAAGAAGACTCAATATAGGATACATTTTCCTTACTATATTCATCTAATACAAAGTTTAAGCAAATCTTCTCATACAATGGAATAACCGAATTATGTCCTTCCACATAGTTTACCAAATCCGGGTGTAATATCGATTCTTTTTTTGTACAAAATGGGGATAACAATTGTTCTTCGATACTAGTTAAATGAACATTAATCTCCACCTCATCATTTCTGTTTTTCTCATATTCTGCTTGTAACTTTTTAATATCTTTAAACTTAATATTTTTTAAAAAACCTTTTCTTTCTTTCATAAAATCACCTCAAAAAGTGGAATCTTTTACTTTAATATATAATTTTATGAAATAAATTGCAAGAACAAAGCAATTAAAAAAACGAAATGGTATAATATCGTAAATTGGAGATGATTATATGATTTTAACGGGTATTATTTTTCTAATTACATGTATTTTAATGATTTTATCCATTCAATTTGTTCCTAAAATAAAAATATTTAAACTATCCATCTCCACCTACTGGGTTATAACCTTATGTGGCGCCATTTGTATGATATTATCAAAATCAATTACAATAACTGAAGCATATCACTTCATTACAGCCGATATACAAATGAATCCTTTGAAGTTATTAATCTTCTTCTTATCTATGAGTTTTTTATCAATCTTTTTAGATGAAGTAGGATTTTTTAAAAAAATGGCGGAATTAGGACTACAAAAAGCAGGAAACAGTCAAATAAAGTTATTTGTCTTTTTTTATGCCATCATATCCCTTTTAACCATCTTTACATCCAATGATATCATTATCTTAACTTTTACTCCTTTTATTTGTTACTTTTCGAAAAACGCTAAAATCAACCCTTTGCCCTATCTTTTTATGGAATTTATTGCGGCGAACACATGGAGTCTAATGTTTATTATTGGCAACCCAACAAATATCTATTTAGGAACACTCTTTAACATCACATTCTTTGAATACTTCAAAGTACTTGTTTTACCTACAATAGCATCGGGGATTGTATCTTTTATCCTCTTGTATTTACTTTTTCATAAATCCCTAAAAACACCGATTGAAAAAGTATGTGAAACAACAAAAGTAAAAAGCCCTTTTTTATACATCACCGGAATCATCCATATCGTGATATGTATTCTACTACTAGCTTTATCAAACCTTATTCAATTCGATATGTGGATTATAAGTATATCTTTTACCATCAGTTTAAGCATAATTACCCTCATCTATGACTTGATTCATAAAGAAATAAACCTTTATAACGTGTTAAAGCGTCTTCCCTTTGCATTAATCCCTTTTTTACTCTCTTTATTCATCTTAATTGAATCACTTGATACATCGGGTATTATTAACAATCTACTCTTTCTAATTAAATCAACTAATCCATTGTCTTATACTTTTGTTAGTGCTTTTTTGACACCATTTTTAAATAATATTCCAATGACAATCTTTATGGGTAAAATCCTATCGAAAGTTCAATCCATTAATCTACTTCCTGTATATGGAACCATAATCGGCTCAAACTTTGGTGCTTTCATAGCACCAACAAGTTCACTTGCGGGAATTATGTGGATGAACCAATTAAAAAAATACTCCATAAAAGTTTCTTTTATGAAGTTTATTCTTATAGGATTAATGGTAGCAATCCCAACTCTATTT
>CAYYTE010000027.1:0-16742 GCA_964474685.1 uncultured Staphylococcaceae bacterium
CCACTATCTTCTTTATAGGTGCAAAAACCACTATCTACTTTATAGGTTCATTTTTACAAACCACTATCTTCTTTATAGGGCCCTTTATAGTATACGTTCAATTGCTAGTACTTTTTTATTTATATTGATTCATTGAATCCAAAACCTTTGTGATGTCTTTTTCAGATGGTTTACGTCCCATTTGCATAAACATCGCCCGAATCATATTACGATTCACAGGTGGATTCTTCTTTAATTGATTGTTAAATATCGCTTTTGTTACAAAAAAGCCAACAACGAGTCCAACCAATAGGGCTCCAATACCAATAATTAATACCCAATACCATTCCATAATAAAATTCTCCTTTAAATCCTTTTTATTATACCAAACAAAAAAATAAAATGCAAGTAGAATACACAATACAAAAAGTGCTAGCAAACTCCTTGCAATTTAAAACTTAATTGATTATAATATACTCAAATAGAAAGAATGGAGGTACGAATATAATGCCAAGAATGATTACAGATAGTTGTGTAGCTTGTGGTACATGCAAAGAAAGCTGTCCAGTTGATTGCATTTCCGAAGGCGATATCTACAAAATTGATGCAGATCAATGTATTGATTGTGGGATTTGCCAAGAAAATTGTCCAGTTGGAGCAATCGTTGAAAAATAATAAAAAAGGCTCAATTGAGCCTTTTTTTACATGCTATGAAATGGATTTGTTTCGTTCTTACTACAAATAAAGTCTACTAAAGGAAGCTCTTCTTTTAGTTTTCTCATTAATACGGGTTTATAAAGGGATTCAACAAAATGACTTACTTCAATAATTGAAAATGATTTATCTAGTGCATCAAGTGCATTATTGTGTCTTACTTCTCCAGTGATTAAGCAATCACACCCATGGAACTGTGCTAAAGGCCAATCCATCGCACCACTTCCACCTATAATTCCTACTTTATGAATCATTTGATTAAAGTCACCCACAACTCGAATGGACTTTTCTTGTAGTTTCTCTTTTGCGTATATTGCAAAATCAACAAGTTTCATCGAATGAATTGTCCCAACACGTAAAAAAGCATCTGCTTGAGTGTCACTTGCAACACTATGAATCTCATTTAATTCTAAAAGATTTGCTAAAATATCATTCATACCCCCAACTCCAGAATCAAAATTAGTATGCATTGCAAATACACTAATTTTATTTTGAATAAGTAGTTCTATTTTTTGTCCTAAAACAGAATTATAATCTAATTTTAATAAGGGGTTAAAAATAAAGGGATGATGAGTAATAATTAAATCACACTTTTCTTCAATGGCTTCTTGAACAACCCCTAAAGTAACATCGAGTGTTATTAGTACCTTTTTACAACTATACCTTGGATTGCCAAATTCCAAACCTAGCTTTCCACTATCAAAAGAACTCGCAAGTGTTTGTGGATATAAGTTATTTAGATAATTCATTATGTCTTGTACAATCATTTTTTAGCATCTCCTCAATCATTAAAATTTCTTTTTTATAATTTGTTACCTGAATTGAAACACTATTTGTTTCAATTTTTTTTATAATATTCTTTAATTTATTCATTCTTTCTTTCCACATATTAATAAATTCTTCATCTCTTCTTTTTAATAATATCGGGCCAAATAGAATTTCATTATTACTATATTTTACTTCTTCTTCAGTATATTTAGTTTTAATTAACTCGTAGTATTTGTGATTTTCATAAACAACCACTTCATCCACAATCATTAAGTGAAGGGATTGTAAAAGGGTTCTTAACTTTTCAACATCTTTATGACAATCAAAGATAATTGAGTGAAACTTAGCAAAAGATCCTTTATAAGCCATCAAAATATCCCTAATAGTATAAAACCCCATTCCACAAATTGTAATAGTGTTCACCCAATCTTCTATAATACTGAGTCCATCGGCTAAAGATGCTACATAAGAGGTGTGATATCCTTCACTATCTAATAATTCAACCGTTCTTTGCAAAGGGAGGGGGTTAATATCAATAGCCTGTACACGTTTCACCCCTTTTTCTAAAGCATATAATAAAGTATATCCATGATCACACCCACAATCTGCAAGTAAATCATTGGAATTAATCCATTGATTGATTGCGAAAAGTCTTTGAGATTCAATTTTTGACATAGTAGTCTCCTTACTCTATTAAAAGACTCAAGTAGTTAAAAACACCTTGAGCCTATTCTTTATCAATTTTTACAATTTTGCTTTTATCTTCTACAAATTTATTCACATCTTCTTCTGAACGACTCGTTGTTGCTTTTATAAATAAATCTCTAGTTCGAACTTTATTAATATGACGAACAATCGTTTGAATACAATCTTGTAATTCTACTTCATTTTCACAATCATACGCTTTTAAAGCCATAACTTCTTGGTATTTATCTAGTATTAATGTATTATCTTTATATAAGGAGATAAACTCTTCCGTACTTACAGATTCTTTTGGAATATTTTGTTGATAATAAACCAAGATTGCATTGGCTAAACTAAGGCCACTTACTACCTCAGGGATTACCATAAGATCTCTTTCATACCCTTTGTCAATAATATCTTCTAAATATTTACAAGATTGGTTTCGATGAGTTAACATATGTTTCAAAATTATGTTTTGTGCTAATAAAACATTTTTTGTAACTTTTACTTTCTTAATACTATGATTCCTTGTCTCTGAAATATTCGATGTTCGGTTTACATTAGGTTGAGTCTTAGAATCAAACTCTTCTATAGGTAAATAACCATCATCATAATTACTAAAATCATCTGATTTATTGTAATTTTTTTGTTTCGAATAACTAGAATTATTATAATCTTTTGATAATTGATCATAAGAAACGTCAATATCTACAGCAATTTTTTTCAAATAGTAATCAACAATGGTTGCTTGATTCGATAAAGCAATAAATTCAAAAACACTATTTTTAAATTTTTCAACCGATGTTAGATCTACTTTTAATAAATCTTTTTTAGCTAAATCGTATAGTACATTATAGACGGTATCCACATGATTCGTTAAATAATCCTTTAATGCAAGGAGGCCATACTTTACGCCATAGTCATCGGGGTCTAAATCCTCAGGTATCAAAATTGCACCAGGAACAATTTGAAATTGGGCGAGCACTTGAGTAGAGTGCTTCATAGCTAAAATTCCAGCTTCATCACCATCAAAACATAAAACAATATTAGTTGTAATATTCTTTAATATTTTTGCATGATTTAAAGTTAATGCCGTCCCCATTGCTGCAACCCCATTGGTAATTCCAGCTTTCATTGCTGAAATTACATCTAAAAAACCTTCAAATATGTATATTAGGTCTTTTTCTTTAGCAGGATTGTAAGCATTTTGAATATTCCACAAAACATCGCCTTTATGAAAGATTGAACTTTCACTCGAATTAATGTATTTGGATGTATCTTTTTTATCATATATTCTTCCACTAAATCCAATAACTTGATTTTGAACATTGATAATAGGAAACATAATTCGCTGATTAAATACATCATAGAACTCATGCTTATCATTCGTATGTACAAGTCCCAATTCTAACTGATCAATATCGCTAAATTTCTTATTGGATAAAGCCGTATGTAAGTAATCTCTTTTCGAAGGAGATAAACCTAATCGTAACTTTTCAATTAAGTCATCCGGAATATTTCGTTTATGAAGATATTCTAAGCCCTTTTTCCCTTCTTCAGTATTTAACAAATAAAAGCTGTAAAAATTACAACTTTCATTCATCACATCATAAAGTCTCGAGTTCTTAGTAAAATCTCCTAAATCTTTTTGTGATATTTGAATTCCCGCTTTTTTCGCAAGAATAATAGCTGCTTGATCCATCGAAACATGATGAAATTTTGAATAGAAAAATATTACATTACCTTTTGTATTACAAGAAAAGCAATTAAACATCTTTTTTTGTTCATTCACACTCATGGAAGGATGATTATCATTATGAAAAGGGCATAAGCCAAAAAAACTTGTGCCTTTTTTTGAAAGAGATACAACTTCGCCCACTACTTCAACAATACTTGTTTGTTCAATTATTTTCTTCTTAATATCGTTCGAAATCATATCTTTGTCCCTTTCTATATTAATTTTTCAAAATAAGCTTTTAAATCCTCAATTTTTACTCTTACTTGTTTCATACTATCACGTTCACGAATTGTAACCGAGTGGTCTGTTTCCGTATCAAAATCAACTGTTAAACAAAAAGGCGTTCCAATTGCATCTTGACGGCGATATCTTTTTCCAATATTACCCGAAGTATCATATTCGCAATTATATTTATCCGCAAGTTCTTTGTAGATAGCAGTCGCTTGAAGTTGTAACTTATTGCTTAAAGGTAGTACCGCAATCTTAATCGGCGCAAGCATTGGTTTTAAATGAAGAACTTCTCTTGTATTTGTTTCATCTAACTGTTGACATTCATAACTGTCTGTTAATAAAGCAAGCATTAAACGTTCAACACCAACCGAAGGCTCTACCACATAAGGAATATACTTTTCATTTGTCTCTGGATCTAAATATTCAAGGTTTTCACCTGAATGTTTCATATGAACACTTAAATCATAATCTGTACGATCCGCAATTCCCCATAATTCTCCCCAACCAAATAAATACTTATATTCAACATCGGATGTAGCTTTTGAATAGAAACTAAGTTCTTCTTTTTCATGATCACGAACTCTTAAATTTTCTTTTTTTAGGCCACATTTTGAAAGGAAATCCAAACAGAATTGTTTCCAATAAGAAAACCATTCCAAATCCGTTCCTGGTTTACAGAAAAACTCCATTTCCATTTGTTCAAATTCACGCAAACGGAAGATAAAGTTACCTGGTGTAATTTCATTACGGAAACTCTTGCCAATTTGTCCGATACCAAAGGGAAGTTTTTTTCTTGATGTTCTTTGAACATTCTTAAAGTTAACAAAAATACCTTGTGCAGTTTCCGGTCTTAAATAAACCGGTTTCTTATCATTTTCAACTACACCTTGATGAGTTTCATACATTAAATTAAACTTACGAATCGGAGTAAAATCATGTTTTCCACAATGAGGGCAAGCAATATGGTTGTCCTTTATATAGTTCATTAATTCTTCATTGGACCAACCATCCCCAGTAACAGCACCCTTCGTAAAGTCTTCAATTAATTTATCAGCTCTTTCTCTTGAGCCACATGCTTTACAATCAATTAAAGGATCACTAAAACTAGCCACATGGCCGGTAGCAACCCAAGTTTCTGGATTCATAATGATGGACGCATCGAGCCCAACATTGTTTGGTGTAGATTGTACAAAATCATGCCACCATGCTTTTTTAATATTGTTTTTTAGTTCCACACCTAGAGGCCCATAATCCCACGCATTAGCAAGTCCTCCATATATTTCACTATCTTGATAAACAAACCCATATTGTTTTAAATATGCAACCAATTTATCCATATCCATTGATTCCATTTTTTTCACCTCTTTCAATCTTATAAAGTATACCATAATTCAATTTAAAAGTCAAAAAGATTAACCAAATCTAGAAGGCTACCAAATTAAAAAGTATCGATTTATAAAACAACGATTTGTTCTATTAATATCGATACTAAGTTTTTAATTATTCCGGTGTATTTACGTGTTTTTTTAATCGTTCTAAACGAGAATGATACTTTAATCGTAAAATTGCTTTTGCTTCAATTTGACGAACACGTTCACGTGTAACACCCATTATTTTACCAACATCTTCTAATGTATGATTTCTATCATAACCAATGCCATAGCGAAGACGTATAACTGTTTCTTCTCTCGGAGTTAAGGTTTGAAGAACCCTACGAATCTCTTCATTGTATAATTCCTTTTCGGTATATTCTAATGGATTTAATGTTTCTTGATCGGGAATTAAATCAATTAAAGTTGAATCTTCTTCATCACCAACCGCAGTATCAAAAGAAACGCTATCTTGAGCTACTCTTTGTAATTCTACAATCTTTTCGATTGGTAATTTCATTTCAATTGCAATCTCTTCAATTGTAGGCTCACGATGTAAATCTTGCAACATTCTTCTCTTTGTCCGAGATAAACGATTAATAGATTCCACCATATGAACCGGAATACGAACATTACGCCCTTTATCCGCAATCGCACGAGTGATTGCTTGTTTAATCCACCAAGTAGAATAGGTAGAAAACTTAAAACCACGTGTGGGATCGTATTTAACAACTGCTTTCATTAATCCCATATTTCCTTCTTGAATTAAATCAGCAAAAGGAAGTCCACGACCATTATATTTCTTTGCCATATTTACAACAAGTCTTAAATTTGATTCAATTAACATATCCCTTGCGGAAGTACCTAAATCAATCTTTTGTTCAAGACTGGTTCTTTCCGAATCTGATAATTGTTTCCCATTCTTTTCATAAGAATCAATCTTTTCCTTAGCCATAATGCCTTCTTGAACAAGACGAGCAAACTCTACTTCTTGTTGGGCAGTTAATAAATCAACTTGGCCAATTTCATGTAAATACATCTTAACAATATCATTAGATTGGTAGGCATTTGTTTCTAGATTTTCAAAATCAGATACTTTAATATCCGTTTCTTGAGCGGAAATAGCGTCAATATCCGCCGGATCTTCCGGGTCCGTAAAATTACTAATATCATCATCAATATCATCCATTGCTAAATCTTCAGAGGAATCATCTGGTGAATCATCTTGGGCAACTCGTGTAATCTCAAGGCCTAAATTCTCAAAATAGGTAGTAATATCATCAAGTAATTCTTCTGATGGGTTTTTAAAAGTTTCAGTAATCAATTTTAGAGGAAGATAGCCTTCTTTCTCTCCAAATTGTTTTAATGTGTCTAATTCGTTTTTGTAAAGCGATTCATCTAACATAAATAGTTTACCTCCATTTTAAAATATTCAACGCATATTATACCATATTTATTTTAATAAATCAATAGGTATTTAAAAGAATATAAAGTATTTTTTATAAATGCTAAAAAAAAGTCATAATACCTACATATTACGACTTAAATTTATTAACGTGAACGGCCTGCTTTACGTGCAGCTCGCTTTTGTTCCTTACGGATATCACTAGGTTTCATATAGTGTTCTCTTTTACGAGCCTCTTGTAAGGTACCAGCTCTTGATACATCACGTTTAAATCTTTTAATAGCATCATCTAAGGTGTCATTTTCTCTTACGATTGTTTTAGGCATTCTCGGTCCCCCCTTTCGTATCGTAAATTCTATTATATTATATAACAATCTCTTATTTTTGTAAAACAAAATGCCTTTATATTTTTTAGCATTTTAGTAATTTTTTTATTATATAATATTTCTTATCTTCAAACATTCAAACATTTGTTCTAACGCCAATCTTCTATGAGAGATTTGATTCTTTATCTCTGAATTCAATTCAGCCAAAGTTTTATTATACGATTTTAAATAGAAAATAGGATCATAACCAAATCCATTCTGTCCTTTCGGATACGATTGAATTGTTCCCTCTAATGCTCCAGATGCATAGATGAAATCATTTCCATCATAATAACAAACCGTACACAAAAACTTTGCCTTTTTATCTACTACTTGTTGAATATTTTTTAGTAACAATGAAACATTATCACTATCCGTAGCATTCCTACCTTCCTTGGATGCATACCTTGCGCTAAACACTCCTGGAGCATTGTTTAACCCCGAACAAACCAAACCCGAATCGTCCGCAAGTACAGGAATTTTAAATAGTTCATAGTAATATTTTGCTTTAATCGTTGCATTCTCTTTAAAAGTAGACCCTGATTCAATCGGTTCTATCACTTCATTGAAGTCTTTTAAAGTAAGAAATTGTACCATACTCTTTTCATTTATATTTTTTGCAATCTCAACTAATTCGCTTAATTTATTTTGATTATGTGTTGCAAAAAGAATTTTCGTAATTGACATATCATCACCTCTTTAATATTAAAGAATAATTTAATGGTAATTTGAGAAATAATTTGATATACTATGAATAATATAATCATTTATGGAGGCATTATGAACCAAACTAATAATCAATTAGACAATCGTGTCGATAAAAACATTGCAATCCGCAACATCTTCTTTTATATAATCATCTTTTTTGTTGCTAGTAGCGCTTTATCCGTTTTTTTTATAAACATCTATTCCCTTATTAAAGGAATTCCTTATTCAACACTCTCAAACCCTGATACAGATGAATATCAAACTATGAGTATCATACTAAACCCCATACTCCAAATCAGTGTCTATCTATTGCTTGCGGCTGTAATTGGTTTAAATTCAAAAAAATGGTTAGTTGAAGATAGCAATGGATTATTTAAGAACCGAGATAAATATGTTGGTTGGGCTGTTATTGGAATGGTTTTGCTGTATGCGGTAAACATATTATTTTCAATTTTCTTTACAAATGTACTCCATATAACCGATAGTTCAGATAATCAAGCAGCCATTGTATCCATGTTACAAACAATACCTGGAATACTTTGTATGGGAATCTTTACCGTATTCTTAGCTCCTATGGTAGAAGAGTTAATCTTTCGAAGAAGTGTTTTTACATTTTTCAAAAATAAGAATGTTGCGGTTATAATATCCGCATTAATCTTCGGTTTTATTCATGTAAGCAGTGCTTGTTTTACGGATTTAATTGGTATTATGCAAAATACTGTAACTTTTAAAACTCTTTTAATTGATTTTAGTTACATATTAATCTATGGATCCATGGGTCTCATTCTATCTTTACTCTATAAAAAAACAAACAATATTTACCCTGTAATAATGGCTCATTCCCTAAATAACCTATTATCCTTTATATTTTCATTAATTGCTTTACTTGCTTAACAATATTTTAAAAAAGATTCATATTAATTTATGAATCTTTTTCTATTTTCAACATATCTTTTAATTTTTTACTTGCGCTGAATCGAATTTTGTAATTTCCTTCAATCTTTAAAGGCTCCCCAGTAGATGGGTTCACCCCATTATAAGATTCTTGGTAATACTTTTCAAATGTTCCAAAGCCACTAATTACAACTTTATCTTCATTTTGTAAAGCTATGGCAATTTCAGAAAAAACTTGAGTTACCAAAGTATCGATTTGTACATAATTCAAATCGTTGGATTGATGGATTCGATGCGTCATTTCGCTTTTTGTCATAGTATCACTTCCTTGAATATATTATAACATCTTTTAAAATGGTTGTAAAGTAAAATAGCATTTTTTATAGATTTTACTTATATTTTTCTAATAATAAAGATAAATATGACTAAAATTAAGAAAAAACATTTGTTTAACAATTATTTCACTCTTATTTCATAAAAAAAACTATCAATGAAATGATAGTCTTCCGAACTATGAAGGTTCAATATTATTTCTTATGATTTCTGGGTTTTAACTGATCACAATACTTCTTATAATCCTCCCAAACCGATTCTTCATCAAAGGGAGCAACTTTTTTATCAATCTTTTTAAGTAATACTTGTAACTCATTTTCCACTATATTGACAATATCTTTCGAATAATTGTAATCAATTTGATTGAATTCAAACTCATCTCTATCCAAAATAATCTTATCTCCACTTGGAAATACTTTGACATCTAAATCATAATCCACATATTTCACACCTTCAGAATCCAACACATACGGTGAACTCAAATTGCAATAATAATAAATAGCGTTGTTTCGAAGCATACAAACGATATTAAACCAATATTTCTTATAGAAGTAACATATTGCGGGTTCCTTGGTTTTCCATCTTCTTCCATCACCATCAATTACACTAGTGTGGTCATTTACTACAACAATCATATCACTCGTTTGACGTAATACAAAGGCATATTGCCAAACGCGATGAAGTACACCATCATGTTTATAACTAATAATCTCTATTTTGTTATTCACACGAATTTCCTTCTTTCCTCGTAATTATTATATCAAATTATATTTGAAATAAAAAGAAATAAGCCTTAAATATTCAAAAAAACTGACTTCTTTTTACAAGAAATCAGTGGGTGTAAGGATTATTCACTTTCGCGATCAGCTTTGGCCATTTCAATCAATTCAATTAAACGATCATATTCATGGTTTAATAAATCTTCTAAGAAGTGAATAAATGGTTTCATATCTTTATCAATTTTAAAACTTTCCAGTGTAGAAAAATACTCTAAACGACGACTTGCGGGAATAATGATAGGAGTATAACCTCTTCGAATTAAACCATAGTTTAAAACGATTCGAGCACATCTTCCATTCCCATCTAAGAAAGGATGAACCTTACATAATTGTAAATGCATAAATGCCACTTGTTCCATAGGAGATAATGAATCATCTTGAATCTCAGAAAAGTACTTATTCATTTTATCATATACTTTTACATAATCACAAGGTACATGATTAGAACCATGAATCGTAATATTAACGAGTCGATACATTCCTCCCGCAGGAAGAATATCCTTAACAATTTGAGCATGAATGTCTTTTAAAAATGCTTCATTTAATGGTGGAACATTGTCTTTATGACAAGTTACATAAGTCAACATATCTTGATATGCGGTAAAGTTATTAATGATGTTTCTTTTTTGAATCTCTGGTAAATCCGTTTTACAATTACGAACCGTTAAAACAACTTCTTGTAAATGTGGATTATGACCACTTTCCATACCAACAGAGTTTTTTGTAAAAACACAAGCAAAATTAAATAAGAAATCTTGGAGTTTTGATTTTGGAACAAGTCCTAAATTTGTTTGAACGTATATTTTCTTTTCTTCTAAATTCATTGAACCATCTCCTTTGTTAAAGTATAACATAAATCAAATAAGAAATCAATTGCTTTTATCAATATTTACCTTAAATAAATCATCTAATTCTTCATAGGATAAATATCCCGCATGATGCCAAATTACTTTATCTTTATGAATAAGTAGTAAGGTCGGAACACTGTTAATTTCAAATTGCTTTGAAAACCAAGAAACAGAATCCATATTAAAATATACAAACTCAACATTGGTATAAATTTCTTCTAGTTCTTCTAATAATGGTCGAATCATCTTACAATGAGGACACCAAGTAGAGTAAATTTCAACAAATAGATAATCCGAAGTATATTGTTCTAGAAAGTATTTTGTAATTTCTTCTATTTTCATACTTATTTAAGTACAACCACAGTTGCACCTAAACCTCCCTCCCCCATTCCTCCGTAGCGAAAGGAATCTATATATTTACTATTTCTACAATAATCTTGAACAAGTTCACGAATAACGCCACTACCAAAACCATGAATAATTGTTACTTGTTTTACATTTGTTAATAACAAATCATCAAAATACTTATTTAGTTTATCTTTTGCTTCTTCAAAACGACAACCTCTTAAATCTAGTGATAAAGAAATTGAGGAAGTTTTTTGAAAACTCGTTTGGTTCATACTAGTATCCTTTAATATCGGGGCTTTATCGATTAGTTTTAACTCTTTTATCGGATAATCCATCTTTATATTACCAATAGATAGCGTTGCAACTCCTTTATAAATTGATTCCACTACACCATATTGATTATACGCCAAAATTAGAACATCATCCCCAGGTGCTATTTCTCTTATATTTTGAACAGTCTTTTTTTCATTCGCTTCAAAATGAATATCATTAAACTCATTTAACATATGTTTTGCTTCAATGATTTGATGTACTTTCATAGAAGGATCTTGTTTCATTTTCATTAATGACTCAATTAAATCTTCTCCGCTCTTACGTATTTTATCAATCTTTAAATCCATTTCTTTTTGAGCATCTTTTAACATTTGTTTCTTTGTTACATCAATCATAGAAAGTTTCTTACTATATTCATCTTCTTTTTCTTGGGCATTTTTTAATTCAGTATTCAATTCTTCTTGCCGAATCGATAATTCCTGTGATTGTTTTTCCAACTTACCAATGAGCACTCGAACATCCGAATCGGATTGTATCGTATTCTTTTTTGCTTTATCAATAATCGATTTCTTTAGTCCTAATTTTTCACTAATTGAAAAAGCATTACTGGCTCCACTTCTACCTAATATTAAATGATATGTTGGAGATAGTGTTTCTGAATTAAACTCCATTGACGCATTCGTTACATAATGGTTTTGATAAGCATACATCTTCAATTCTGAGTAATGAGTGGTTGTAATAAAAGAAACTTGATTTTCTACCCAATAATCTAAAATGGCTTTTGCCAAATTACATCCTTCCACAGGATCCGTACCAGAACCAATTTCATCCACTAATACAAGCGAGTTCGGGGTAACTTCATTAATAATTTCAACAATATTTTTCATATGTGAAGAGAATGTCGATAAATTCATTTGAATACTTTGATCATCACCTATATCACAAAACACTTGATCGAATAACATAATATTACTCGTTTGATCTGCGGGTATCAAAAGTCCCAAACGAACCATGATAGCAATTAAACCAATCGTCTTTAATAAGACAGTTTTTCCACCCGTATTCGGTCCGGTAATGATAATACCATGATAATCCTTACCAAAGCAAATACTATTTGGAATTACTTTAGCAACATGTAAAAGGGGGTGTCTCGCATTCTTTAAATCAAAGATACCATCCGTATTCACATGAGGGGCAAATCCCTCATATCTTTTTCCTAAAAGAGCTTTTGCAAAAACGAAATCTAATTTTTTAATAATGTTAAAATTCATTTTTAAACTATCCGTATTTAAAAAGCAAAAGTGAGTAAGATTAATTAATATCTCATGAATTTCTTCTTTTTCTTGTTCAAATAGTCGAACTCTTTCACTCTCTAAATTCGCAACTTCAATCGGCTCAATAAATGTAGTTTGATTGGTTGCTGAAGTATCATGAACAATTCCTGAGAATGTTCCTTTAAAATCCGACTTAACAGCTAAACAATAATGGTCATCACGAAGAGTATAATTTTGAATACTTAATTTAGAAGTATATTTATGAATGAGCGTTTGTAAAACATTTTTAACTTTATCATCAATAGATGCAATCTTCTTTCTTATCGAACGCAACTTTACACTTGCGGAATCAAGTATATTTCCATTTTCATCCACTGATTTTACTAAAGAAGAGTATAAGGAATCAAGTTCAACAAAGGAATTAACACATTCAGTATAAAAAGGAACATCAATATGTTCTTTTTGAATCGCATAAAGAAGTCTTTCGTTTTCTTGAACAGTTTGTATCACTCTCATCGTTTCATATAAATCAAGACCTGTTAGAAGACTATCTTTTTCAATTAATCTTAGTACTGAATCATAATCACTAGAAATATAGATAGGAGCACGCTCAAAACGCATTACAATCTGTAATGCCTCACTGGTATCACTTAATTCTTTTTGAACTTCATCGATAGAGCCTAAAGGAAGTAAGTTAAGTATTTTAGTTTTATTGACTGGAAGTATAGCAAAACTTGCACATTCTTCAAGAATTGTAGGTACTTCGAGTTTGTTAAAAGAAAAAGAATTGTTCATTTTTATACCTTCTAAATAATTAATATACACTATTATAGCATTTTTTTTAAAAATGTGTTAAAATTGAATGAGAGGTGGCGATTATGGAAATAAATACCTTAATACATAAATTTACTGCTACACAAGATCAAATGACAAAAATGCTCAATTACTATCAAGGTTATTTAACCTATAATACGAGTACTTATATCATTGCGCGAGCAAAACTTGCAAATTGTACCATAACTTTTTATCGTACAAATGTAGTATTATTTCAAGGAAACGATTCAGTAGTTGAATATAACCGTTGGGCAAAAGAATTCGATCTTTCAATTGACACAACCGATACTCAAATGGAATACGAGAAATATTCGAATCTTTCAGCAATCGGTAGCGATGAAGTAGGGACGGGAGATTATTTCGGTCCAATTGTAGTATGTGCTTCTTTTGTTAAAGAAGATCAAATTGAGACATTACGTCAACTGGGTGTAAAAGATTCAAAACTTTTAACCGATCGACAAATGATTCCCCTAGCATTAAAAGTAGCGAATATCATTCCTTATTCAATTGTACTTTTACAACCAAATAAGATCAATCACTTAAAAAGTGATTATGCAAATTTAAATTTTATCAAGGCTTTTTTACATAACAAAGCAATTACTAGTATACTAAAAAAACTAGGTGATGTAAAGTATGACGCTATTTTAATTGATGAATTCACACCAAAAGCAAAATACTTTGATTATTTAAAAGACCAAAAGGAAATTTGTCAAAACATTACCACAATACCTCATGGAGAAAAAGTTCATATGGCAATTGCTGCATCATCCATCCTTGCACGTGCCGCATTCCTTCGAGAACTATCAAATATGACTACTGCGTATAACTTTGACTTTCTTAAAGGAGCATCTGGAGATGTGGATCGTTGCGCTATCAGTTTTGCAAGAAGTTTCGGTTGGGATGCTCTAAAGGATGTTGCTAAAATTAAATTTGCAAATTCCACAAGAGTTTATCAATTTCTCAAAGAAAACCCCTTACCAAAATCTAGACAAGGTCACTTTTACGAAGAGGAAGAGTATTTTACAAAAAATATTAAAAAATAGCAAAAGAGTAATAAGCCTATTAGACTCATCTAATAGACCTATTACTCTTTTTTCAATTCTTCTATTTTCTTAATAAATTCCATCGGTAATTCCGAATTAAATTCAATATACTTTTTTGTCGTAGGATGAATAAAACCTAGAGTTTTCGCATGTAAATATTGACCATACTCCGTCGTTTGACTTTGAACCCCATATAAAGGATCTCCATAAACCGGATGATTAATATAAGCCATATGAACCCTAATTTGATGAGTTCTGCCTGTTTCCAATTGACATTCAATCAAAGTAGCATTCCGATACCTCTCTAGTACTTTAAAGTGCGTCACCGCAGGTTTCCCATCTTCTACTACCGCCATCTTTTGACGATTATTCAAATCACGACCAATCGGAGCATCGATTTTACCTAAATTATGGCTAATACAGCCGGTAACAATTGCATAATATTGCCTTGTTGAAGTTTTATTGCGTAATTGTTCACTTAAATCTCTATGGGCTTTATTGTTCTTACAAACACATAATAGCCCCGAAGTATCTTTATCAATACGATGAACAATACCCGAACGAACATTGCCACCAATCGTTGAAAGATTGTTCTTACAATGATATAGAAGTGCATTTACAAGTGTATGCTTCGTGTGACCGGGAGCCGGATGTACAACCATACCCGATGGTTTATTAACAATTAAAACATCATCATCCTCATATACAATATCTAAAGGAATGTCTTCCGCTTCAAGAGTTAAAGGTTCTTCTTGTTTTGGAAGTAAAGAAATTACATCATTTAATTGAATGATATAACTTGGTTTTACCACTTTATCATTTACGAGTACCAAATGATTTTCAAAATAGCTCTTCATCTCACTTCGAGACATCTCATCATAAATATCCGCTAAATACTTATCTACACGGATGGATTCATCGGTTGTAACAACAAAATCAAACTTATCACTCACGTTTATCATCCCCCAAACTATCGATATTTTTTGTTTCATCAACATTTAAAACTGGGCTTTCACCCTCGTCTTGTTTTGGAGTATTCAAAGCTGCTTTTTTGATTTCTTCTTGTTTATAGAAGAATAATACATAAATGATTAATAAGATAGTGCCAATAGTTAAAAAAGTATCCGCTAAATTAAAAATTGGAAAGTCCATAAATAAGAGTCGGATAAAATCAACCACACCTTCGTCATAGTAAATGACTCTGTCAATTAAATTTCCTAAAGCACCACCAAATATCAATGATAATGAAAATGCATATAGGAACCCTTTTTTTGAAAAATCAATATTTTTCATTAAATAAGATAAAAAGCCAATTGCTAAAAAGGAAATAACCACGAGAATCCAATGATGGTCGGATAAAATACTCCATGCGGCACCGGTATTTCTTGCTAGAAACCACCCAACTACACTAGGAATAAAGGTGATTGTTTCACCTTCTTTTAAATTTGCCAGTGCAATTGTTTTTGTAATTTGATCCAATGCACATACAATTACAATAATACCTAAAGCGATTAAATATTGAATAATTTGATATTTTTTTTCTTTCTTTTCGAACACGTTCTACCTCCACCATATGTTAATCAACAAAATGATTACAAAAATAATTATATCCAAGATAGGACTCAGTAATTCCATTAAAAATATCTTTTTTAAAGGAAGTAATTTCAATTTATCAATAACCATTTTATCTTGAATTAAATTACTTAATAACTGATAATAGATAAAAGTGATTAAAGCACTCAGAATTATTAAAAATATTCCGGCTACAATGGTTAATATTGTAAACATATAAGGAACATTAATAAATTGCTTAAAAAGTGAAATTAAAAGAAATAGGAAAGGAAGTGAAATAAGTATAACGATAACAACGGCCTCAATAATTGCTTTTTCACAGATCTTTTTAGAAGATACTTTCAAAAGCGACTCTAACTCATTGATATTTGATTTTAATTCTTTAAAACTCATTACAGTATTCCTTTCTATTTACTCGTTAAATAGTTAATTGCATCCTCTATAGTTTCTACTCCAATTAATTCAAATGAAGGATTGATTAATTTATTGTACTGATTAAGAGCATCTAAATAGTTTTGATGTTCACTCGTACCTTCTTTTCCATCTGGAGCAAAAAAGACATCCGCTTTCGCTAAATTTGAT
>CAYYTE010000028.1:0-16639 GCA_964474685.1 uncultured Staphylococcaceae bacterium
GGAAAATGTAACAAGACACAAACCCCAACAATCAAAAGAAGGATAAAGAGAATTCTTGGTCTTAAATACTTTTGAAATATAAAATATATTACAATTAATCCGATAGATAATAAAATATTTAAATATGAAAACCGAAACTCAATTGAAAATAATGGAGGTAAGTTATCTTTATTTATAAGCATTTGAAATAATAAAGCAAATAAAAGTAAGAATATGACTTGCTTCATAGTTTTAAGATATTGAAAAAAAGAAACTTTTGTTAATAGAATAACAATAAATAAAAATACACCAAATCCTGCTAATATATAAAATGACAAAGCAACATTTAAAGATGGATAGGGAATTAAAAAAACTCCAATCATTAAAAGCACTAACGATATAATTTTAACCCTTGGGTCTAATTTATGAATAATACTATTTTTATATATATATTGTCCAAACACAAAATGATTATTCATAAGTTTGATCCCCCTGATGACAAATAATATCAATCAGTTCTTCTTTTGAAAGAGGAAGATGAGTATAATTAATTAATCCTTTTTGTTTCAGTTCTTTAGCAAGAAGAGCACAAGATGGTAATTCAAGATTAAATTCATGAAGCATCTCTTCATTTTCGAATAAAGTAGTTTTACATCCATCGTAAACTAGTTTTCCTTGTTTCATAACTAGAATTCTAGTAGCGTGTTTTGCAATAATATTCATATCATGAGAAATCATAATAATCGTCTTATGAGTTTTTTCTTGTATATTTGATAGTAAATTCATTAGTTCTATCTTACCAAGAGGATCTAGCCCAACCGTTGGTTCATCGAGTATTAATATGGAGGGATTCATAGCAAGTATTCCCGCAATTGCAACTCGCCTCATTTGTCCCCCTGATAAACTAAAGGGGGATTTTTGATATAATGACTCATCAATACCGACTAGGCTTGCGGCTTCTTTTGCTAAGAGAATACTTTCTTCATTTGATTTACCAAAATTCTTTGGACCAAAGGCAATATCTTTTATAACAGTTGATTCAAATAATTGATATTCAGGAAATTGAAACACTAACCCTACATTCATTCGAATCTCATGAAGATTTTTCATATATATATTTTTTGTATATAGGTGAAAAAGCCCTTTCGATGTATGCTCGTTATATTTTAAATCATTTTTCTTTAATCTAAGTTTTAAAATCTTTTTACGTTTTTTTACAACATTTCTAGAAAAAATAGTAACTTGCCCCAGTGAGGGAAGAAGTAACACATTCATTAGTTGAGCGATTGTAGACTTACCAGAGCCCGTATGCCCAACTAAAGCAACAAACTCATCCTTACTATTTATCTTAAAAGAGACATCATCAAGCGTATGTGATGCATCTGTATCTAAATAATTAAAGCTTACATGTTGAAAATTAATTTCCATAAAGCCTCCATTATCTCTTTCTTACCAATAAATTCTTTTTTCTTTAATTCATCTAATACATATAAACCATCTAAAAGTGCTAAGCCACTTGATTCTAAAACACTTCTATTTTGTAAAACATCAAATGGAGTTCCATCTAAAACGATTTTTCCACAATTTAAAACAATAACTCGGTTTGCAAACAAAGCTTCTTCTAAATTATGTGTGATAGAAATAATAGATTTATGTGTATTCTTCTTAATATCATATATCATTTTGTTGACTTCTTTTGTCCCTTTCGGGTCCAGCATAGAAGTTGCCTCATCAAAGATTATAACTTCAGGGTCCATTGCAAGTACTCCCGCAATCGCAACTCTTTGCTTTTGTCCTCCAGATAACTCTTCAGGATTTGATAATTCAAATCCTTCCATATCTACAAGTTTCAAACACTTACTAATTCTTGACATCATCTCTACCCGGTTTATATTTGCATTTTCCATACCAAAAGCAATGTCGTCCGCAACCGTTACTCCAACAAATTGATTGTCTGGGTTTTGAAAAATAATACCCATATGAACCCTGTAATCATCAATATTTTCTTCTGTTAATTTAACACCGTCAATAAATATATCCCCTTTAGTTGGCAATAAAAGCCCCATTAATAATTTCGCTAAAGTTGATTTTCCACAGCCATTATGGCCAATTAACGCTATCATTTCACCTGTATTAACTTTCAGTGATAGATCATCAAAAATAATATCATCACTTGTATAACCAAAAGTTATATGGCTTAATTCAATAACCATGTTCATCCTCCTTAAAGTAAGTTCACATTCAAAGTATTAATTTAATAATTTAATAATTGTCAGTTCCCTAATCAATTTTAAATCGTTTATATTATTTAAAATTATACCATATATTACGGAAAAAAGAAAGTAATATATATCAATAAGTCAATATATCCTATTAAAAAAAGCAGGTAATACCTGCTAATTCTTATTCAACGAATTGAATGATTGCCATTTCAGTAGCATCGCCACGACGAGGCCCAAGTTTTAAAACTCGAGTGTACCCACCATTGCGTGTTGCAAACCTAGGAGCAATTTCAGAAAACAATTTCTGAATTGCAAATGACCCTTCTTCGTCTTTTTCAAAACGAATCATTTTTGCCGCTTGGCGACGAGATGCAAGAGTATTTTTCTTTCCAAGGGTAACCATCTTATCGGCAATACGTTTTAAATCTTTTGCTTTTGCTTCAGTAGTTTCAATTGAATTATTTAAAATTAAATCGGTAATTAAGTCACGTAATAAAGCTTTACGTTGGCTGCTATGACGACTAAATCTACGGTATCCGAATGCCATGTTGTTATCTCCTTTCGCGGTTATTCTTCATTATTTTCATCAGTATCCTCTTCATTTTGATAATCCGCATCATCATAGGATTCATTCTCTTCAGAATCATCTAAATCACTTGTTGAAGCATCATCATCATTAAATGAAGTAGTACTGTTTTTAAGACTTAAACCAATATCATGAAGTTTTTGAATAACTTCTTTCAAAGACTTACGTCCTAAATTACGAACTTTCATCATTTCTTCTTCTGTCTTTTGTGATAACTCACCGACAGTATTAATAGTAGCTCTCTTTAAACAGTTATAGGAACGAACAGAAAGATTTAAATCTTCTATCTTACGGTCTAATTTACTATTTGTAACTTTTTCTTCTTTTTGAATCATATACTCTTTTTTTGCAATCTGAGCATTTAAATCCTCAATAAGAGCAAAATGTTCCATTAAGAAACGAGCAGCAAGGCTGATTGCATTAATCGCCTTCATACTTCCATTTGTCCATACTTCTACTGTTAATAAATCACAATCAAAGTTATCTTGGAAACGAGTTTTTACTGAATCATATTTACATCTTAAAACAGGTGAGAATAATGAATCAATCGCTAAACGACCAATTACTTGATTATTGTTTTCTTTACAGAAAACTTTATTATCTTCTGCACTAACGTATCCAACTCCGTTTCGAATAAAGATTTCCATCTTTATTGAACCGCCCGCAGATAGGGTACAGATTGGTTGTGTTCCATTTACAACTCGTATGATTGCATCAGAATCAATATTGATTTCTTGTGCACATACTACTTTTTCATGAACAACTTCTTCAGGTTTAATACCACTATGTAATTGTTCATCAATTGATGGTAAACTAGATATTAACTCCAAACGATAAACTTTGGATTCATCGCCGAAATCGCCTTCTTCATTTTGCATTGCATTAATTGTGAAGACTACTTTTTTCATATTTAATACGACTTCAGTAACATCCTCACGAATTCCATTTACAGCACAAAACTCATGTTCAACTCCCTCAATCGATATAGCAACACATGCGGCACCAGGAAGACTTGACAGCAATACTCTTCTTAAAGAGTTACCTATGGTTTGACCATAGCCACGTTCAAGTGGACTAATTTTTAATTTACAATAGTTATCATCAGCTATTCCACCATCATCGACTAATTCAAGTGTGGGTTTCATAAATTCCACTTTTCTCATTGATTCCTCCTATAAAAATTAATATTCAAAATAATTTGAATCAAAGATATATTATCCTCTTGGTTGCTTTGGAGGACGACAGCCATTATGTGGAATTGGAGTTGCGTCAGAAATTGAAACAACAGTTAGTCCAGCAACTTCTAATGAACGAATAGCTGATTCACGTCCAGGACCAGGGCCTTGAACAACAACTTCTACTTTTTGCATTCCACAATCAATTGCATTTTTTCCTGCAGCTTCTGATGCCATTTGAGCCGCAAAAGGTGTAGATTTCTTACTACCTTTAAAGCCAACTGCACCAGCACTACTCCAAGAAACTACGTTTCCTTGAGGATCCGTGATTGTAATAATTGTGTTATTGAATGTTGAGTGAATATGAGCAACGCCTAATGGTATATTCTTTTTTGTACGACGTTTACGAACAACTTTATCTGCCATATTTCACACCTCCTATTTCTTCTTATTTGCAACAGTCTTTTTAGGGCCTTTGCAAGTACGAGCATTCGTCTTGGTTTTTTGTCCACGACAAGGTAAATTATGACGATGACGTAAACCACGGAAACAACCAATTTCCATTAAACGCTTAATGTCCATTGCTGTTTGACGACGTAAGTCACCCTCTACACGATACTTAGCAATTGCATTACGAATTGCTACAATTTCTTCTTCAGTTAAATCTTTAACTCTTTTTTCCTCTGGAATTCCAGCTTCTGCTAGAACCTTTTGAGAGGTTGGTTTTCCAATACCAAATATATATGTTAGTGATATTACCACGCATTTTTCACGAGGAATATCAACACCAGCGATACGTGCCATATTTATATGTACCTCCTATCATCCTTGGCGTTGTTTGTGTTTAGGGTAAGCTGAACAGATTACCATAACACGTCCATGTCTTTTTATTACTTTACATTTATCACAAATGGGTTTTACAGATGGTCTAACCTTCATTTTGAACCTCCTAAATTTATTTATGACGATACGTTATACGTCCACGTGTTAAATCATATGGCGATATTTCGACAGTCACTTTATCACCTGGTAAAATTCGGATTGTATGTAAACGAATTTTACCAGAAACGTGGGCCGTGATTAATTGTCCATTGGCAAGTTTTACTTTGAAAACTGTATTAGGCAAAACCTCAATGACTTGTCCTTCCATTTCAAAAACATCATCTTTAGACATTAATGATTCGTTCTCCTTTATTAATTAATTTCAAATAAATCTAATCTAATTAAATCTAATTCATCGCCACGATAAGCATAGTTGTAAGAAAGAATTCTATCTGTATAAAATTCTTTCTTATAATTCTAAGCTAATTAGTTTTGGCTTTTAATTGTAAGATAATCTCAGATATAGTATGTTTTACAGTACCACTCGAGTTTACCTTTACTAATAAACCAAGTTTGTTATAATACTCAATAACAGGATACGTTTGAGTATCATACACTTTTAAACGACTTTGAATAGTCTCCTTTGTGTCATCAGCTCTTGTATATAATTCGCCACCACATATATCACAAATTCCTGAAACCTTTGGTTTTAAAGAAATTAAATTATATGTAGCGCCACAATCTTTACAAATTCGCCTATTCACAATTCTCTTGATAATACAATCATTTCTTATTTCTAAGTTAATTACGGCATCAAGATTCATACCTAATTCCTTAAGTATAATGGAAAGTTCTTCAGCTTGTATAAGCGTTCTTGGAAACCCGTCCAAGATGAATCCTGGCTTACAGTCATCTTGACTGAGTCGTTCTTTTAGTAATGCATTTGTAACTTCATCAGGAACTAGATGTCCCTTATCAATAAAACTTTTTGCGATGAGTCCTATTTCGGTTTTATCACTAATTGCTTGTCGAAACATATCTCCTGAAGAGATATGTGGAATGTTGTAATACTTTTTTAATTCAGTAGCACATGTTCCTTTCCCGGCACCGGGAGCTCCCATGATAAGTAGATGCATATTTTTCTCCATTTCCTAATTACATGAATCCATGATATTCTTGACTCTTTGAAGCAGTTCTGATTTGTGATATTGTTTCAATAGCAACACCAACAACAATCATAATTGCTGTACCACCAATTTGAACAGAAGATGGTAAATCTTTGAATATTAAAGCTACAATCATTGGTAACGAAGCTAGTATCGAAAGATAAGTAGCTCCTAATAGAGTAATTTTAAATAATACTTTTGAGATATAAAGTGCAGTATCTTCGCCGGGTTTCACACCAGGAATATATGCATTTTGTTGTTTTAAGTTATCGGACATTTTGTCAGGATCAATTTGTAAGAACGAATAGAAGAAAGCAAAGATGAAGATTAGAATTACATAGATAGCAAAACCAATTGGTTTTTGATAACTAAATACAATTTCCCACCAGTCACTTACTGTTGCTCCACTGTTCTTAATAAAACTGATAATTGTCATCGGTAAAGATAACAATGTTGAAGCAAAAATTACCGGAATAACAGATGCTGAGTTAATTTTTAATGGAATTGACGAATCTTGTTTACCAACAAGTTTTGCTTGTGCAGGACGATTCGCATATTGAATAGGAATTTTTCTTTGTAATCCTTCCATCCAAACAACACCAACAACAATTAACACAAAGAATAATAGTAATAATACATAGAAGAATGGGCCTTTCCAAGAAAGAACTCCATCTGTATAATATGTTCCAGTTGTTTTTCCTAGGAAATACTCCCACATATCTTTCATCATTGTTGGAAAGCTTGAAACAATACCAACAGTGATCATGATAGAAGCACCGTTTCCTACACCACGCATTGTGATTTGATCTGCTAACCACAAAATAAATGCAGAACCAGCAGTTAAAATCAATGCAATGTAAACATATGTAAACAAATCATATTCTGTATTTGGAATATATTGGAAGTAGGTATATCCATAGGATACACGATAGCCAATGATAAGTGCTAACCCTTGAACAAATGCTAAGAATAACGCAATGTATCTTGTCCATTTGTTTAGTTTTGCTTTTCCTTCTTCTCCCTCATCTTTCCATTCTGCAAATTGGGGGATAATGTCCATCTCTAATAATTCAACGATGATGGAAGCAGTTATATAAGGATTGATACCAAGAGCTACAATTGAGAATTGAGACAATGCACCACCAGTAAATACATCAAGGAATCCGAAGATATTTGTTGCATCGGATGTTGCTGATGAATATTGTACAAATGGTAATTGGATATGAACTCCAACTCTCCAAACGATTATACACGCTAACGTGAATAATATACCTAAGATAACCTTCTTATATCGACTAAAGAATTTTCCCATATTAAGCCACCTCTACAGTTCCGCCAGCTTTGCTAACTTTTTCCATAGCTGTTTTAGAAATTTTTGATGCTTTAATTGTTAAAGCTTTAGAAAAATCTCCATTGCCTAATATCTTCACTCCTTCATATTCTTTTTTTACTAAACCAACATTTTGTAATGCTTGTAAATCTACAACTGAACCAGCTTCAAAAGCTTTTTCAATATCACTTAAATTTACAACAGCATACTCTTTACGATTTACATTTGTAAATCCACGTTTTGGAATACGTTTGAATAGTGGAGTTTGTCCACCTTCATAACCATATCTTGTTCCGCCGCTTGTACGAGATCCTTGGCCTTTTGTACCACGGCCAGCTGTTTTACCAAGACCGCTTCCGATACCACGACCAACACGCTTTTGATAATGAGTAGCGCCAGGAACAGGTTTTAATTCATTTAATTTCATTAGATACCTCCTATGCTTCTACAACTTTGATTAAGTGTGAAACAGTCTTAATCATGCCGCGAATTGCTTCATTATCTACTTTTGTTACAGTACTGCCAATTTTATGAAGACCTAAAGCTTTTAGAGTTGCTTTTTGGTTCTTCAAATGTTCAATAGGACTTCTAACTAATTGAATTGTAATTGTTTTTTCTGCCATGTCATCCACCCCTATCGAATATCCTTTACATCTTTACCACGAATTGCGGCAATTTGCTCAGCTGTACGTAAGTGTAATAATGCATTGAAAGTCGCACGAATAATATTTATTGGTGTGCAAGAGCCTTGAGACTTAGAAACAATATCTTTAATACCTGCAAGTTCAACTACATTACGAACGGGTCCACCCGCAACAATTCCAGTTCCTTCAGGAGCAGGTTTTAAATAAACAACACCAGCACCTAAAACACCTGTAATTTCATGAGGGATAGTTGTTCCAATAACAGGAACAGTAACGATATTTTTCTTTGCATCTTCAACAGCCTTTTTAATTGCTTCTGGAACTTCTTTCGATTTTCCACAGCCAAAACCAATATGACCATTGTAATCGCCTACAACAACTAGTGCAGCAAAACGAAGTTTACGACCGCCTTTTACTGTTTTGTTGATACGATTGATTTGAACAACACGTTCTTCAAATTCTTTATCAGCTGACTCAGGCTTTTTAAAACCTCTATCATTAGATACGGGAGATTTTGAAGGGAATTCTTTTTTAGTTTCCACTACTTTTACATTTTCTTCACTCATAAAAACCTCCTAGAACTTAAGTCCGGCTTCACGAGCCGCTTCAGCTAATGCTTTAACACGTCCATGGTATAAGAATCCACCACGGTCAAATACAACATTTTCGATTCCTTTTTCAAGGGCACGTTTTGCAATTAAAGTTCCTACTTCTTTTGCAGCTTCTGTACTTGATGCTTTTTCGATTCTTGCACCTTTTTCAAATGTAGAAGCAGAAACTAAAGTAATTTGTTTTTCATCATCAATAATTTGAACTGAAATATGTTTGTTTGAACGATAAACAGCTAAACGAGGTCTAGCAGAAGTTCCTTCAACAATTTCACGAACACGTGCATGACGAGCAACACGTGATTCTTTCTTCGATTTGTTAATAATCATTTCTTATAGTCTCTCCTTTCTACTTAGCCTTTTTACCCTCTTTACGACGAACATGTTCATCAATATAATGAATACCTTTACCTTTATAAGGTTCTGGTCTCTTCTTATCACGAATGTTTGCCGCAAATTCACCAACAACTTGTTTATCACAACCTGTAATAACAACTTGTGTTGGTTGAGGACATGAAACTTTTAATCCTGTAGGAATTTCCAAATTTACTAAATGAGAATATCCTAATGATAACACTAATAGATTACCTTGTATTTGAGCACGATAACCTACACCTTCAATTATAAGAGTCTTAGTGAAACCCTCATTAACTCCTGTAACCATATTATGAATGTTTGCACGAGTTGTACCATGAAGCATACGATGATTTTGATCATCTGTAGGACGTGATACAAGAATTTCATTATTTTCAGTTTTAACTATCATATCCTCATTATAAGTATATGCTAGTTCACCTTTTGGACCTTTAACTTGAATTGTATTATTTTTAATGGATACATTAACGCCTGCGGGAATAATAACTGGTTTTCTACCTATTCTTGACATTCCGACTCCTTACTACCACACGAATGCAATAACTTCGCCACCAAGCTTTTTAATACGAGCTTCACGGTCAGTCATGATTCCTTGTGATGTTGAAATAATAGCAACTCCAAGTCCATTTAATACTCTTGGAAGATTTTCAGATTGAGCATAGATTCTAAGCCCAGGCTTAGAAATTCTTTTCAATCCTTTAATTACTCTTTCTTTCTTTTCAGCATATTTTAAAGTTACTTTAATATTTGCTTTTTTGTTTTCTTCTGTTTTTTCATATTCACTGATATAACCCTCATTCTTTAAAACCTCTAAAATTTGAAGTTTTAAACGTGAGCTAGGCATTGTAACGTTTGCTTGTCTTGCCTGGTTCGCATTGCGAATTCGAGTTAACATATCAGCAATTGGATCAGTCATACTCATATATCGTAGCCTCCTACCAACTTGATTTCTCTACGCCAGGAATAAGTCCTTGGTAAGCTAATTCTCTTAAGCAACATCTGCATAATTTGAATTTGCGATATACCGAATGAGGACGTCCACAACGTTCACAACGAGTGTATTTTTGAGTGCTAAACTTTGGTTTACGCTCGCATTTTACTTTTAATGATTTCTTTGCCATATTCTACCTCCTACTTTCTATTTGCAAAAGGCATACCAAGCATAGATAATAATGCCCGGCCTTCTTCATCTGTATTAGCTGTAGTAACTATAATAATGTCCATTCCACGAACTTTCATTACTTGGTCATAGCTGATTTCAGGGAATATTAGTTGTTCCTTAACACCCATAGTGAAGTTCCCTCTGCCATCAAAGGCATTTGGATTAACACCACGGAAGTCTCTTACTCTTGGAAGAGCAATTGAAACAAGTTTATCATAGAAATCATACATTCTTTCACCACGAAGAGTTACTTTCGCACCGATTGACATACCCTCACGTAATTTGAAAGTAGCAATAGATTTTTTAGCTTTGGTAATTAATGGCTTTTGCGCAGAAATTTGAGTTAGATCAGCAACTGCTGCATCAAGTAGTTTGGAGTTTGCGATAGAATCACCAACACCCATATTAATAACGATTTTAACTAACTTCGGAACTTGCATAATAGTAGTGTATCCGAACTTTTCAGTTAATGCGGGAATAATATTTTGCTTATAATTTTCTAAAACACGATTCATTTTATGCTTGCTCCTTTCTACTTAATAACAGTACCAGAAAGTTTGCAATAACGAACCTTCTTACCATCTTCAAATTTATATCCAATTTTTGTAGGCTTCTTTTGAACAGGGTCCATATAAGCTACATTTGAAACACTAATAGGTGCTTCTTTTTTCTCAATACCACCATCGGGATTAGCGTTCGATGGACGGTTATGCTTAGTTACAATATTAACGCCTTTAACAACAATACGTTTTGTTAATGGTAATACTTGTAGAATTTCTCCAGTAACAAAATTTCCTTTCGTTGGTTTTTGAGCGCCAGAAATTACTGCAACAATATCGCCTTTTTTAAGTCTCATATACGCTTCTCCTTTCTATAGTACTTCGGGAGCCAATGAAATGATTTTTGTAAAATCAGGGAACTCACGTAATTCACGAGCAACTGGCCCAAAAATACGTGTTCCTTTTGGTGTCTTATCTTCTTTAATGACAATTGCTGCATTATCATCAAATTTAATATAAGAACCATCGGCTCTCTTAAGTGGTTTTGTTGTACGAACAATAACAGCTTTAACAATATCATGAAGTTTTACTTGACCATTTGAGGAAGCATCCTTCACTGCACAAACAACAATATTTCCAACGGATGCTTGTTTGTGACGAGCTCCGCCTAATACTTTAATAATCAAAAGTTCTCTTGCTCCTGAATTATCAGCAACAACGAGTCTAGTTTCTTGTTGAACCATTTTATTACCTCCTGATTATAGAATTTCAGCTTTAGTGACAATCTTAACTAAACGATAATGTTTTGTTTTTGATAACGGACGTGTTTCCATAATCTCAACAATGTCATTAATCTTTGCTTCATTAAGTTCATCATGAGCTGTAAATTTCTTAGTATATTTAACTCTTTTTCCATATAATGGATGTTTACGATAAGTTTCAATTGAAACCGTGATTGTTTTATCACAAACTGCAGATACAACTTTACCAACGTAAACTTTACGACTATTTCTTTCTTCCATGTTATTCCTCCGAATTAGCCTTAGCGTTACTACGTTCAGTAAGAATCGTATAACATCTAGCAATTTCTTTCTTTGTCTTCTTAAGATTTGCAGTATTCTCTAATTTTCCTACTGCAGCTTGAAAACGTAAATTGAATAATTCTTGTTTTAAATCGTTAATCTTTGTTGTTAATTCAGCATCTGAAAAAGCACGTAGTTTTTCAGCGGATGATTTCTTATCAGCGATTTTTTGTGCAGTTTTCTTATCAACTTTTTTTGTTGAATCAATTAATTTCTTTGCCATTAACGATCACCACTTTCCTTAGTAACTATCTTAGTAAGAACTGGTAATTTGTTTGCTGCTAAACGGAAAGCTTCACGAGCTACCGCTTCATCAACACCACCAATTTCGAACATTACAGTTCCTTCTTTAACTACTGCTACATAGCCATCAGGTGAACCTTTTCCTGAACCCATACGTACTTCTAATGGCTTTTTAGTTTTAATATTATGAGGGAATATTTTAATCCAAACTTTTCCCCCACGTTCCATATAACGTGTCATTGCAACACGGGCTGCCTCGATTTGACGATCAGTAATCCATGCGCCTTCTAAAGACATTAGGCCAAAGTCACCAAAAGTAACTTTTGTGTTGCCTTTTGCGTGTCCTTCATAGCTAACACGATGTGGACGACGATATTTTGTTCTTTTTGGCATCAACATGATTATTTAGCCCCCTTGTCTTGTTTTCTTTCTGTGATAACACTCTTCTTAGCGGGTAATACTTCACCTTTGTTAATCCATACTTTTACGCCTAATTTACCGTAAGTTGTATGAGCTTCAGCAAGAGAGTAATCAATATTTGCACGTAATGTTTGACGAGGGATGCTACCTTCAATATAGCCTTCTTGACGAGCAATTTCAGTACCACCTAAACGTCCTTTTACGTTTGTTTTAATTCCTTTTACACCAGCTTTTAAAGCTCTTTGAATAGCCATCTTTTGTACACGACGGAAGGACACACGATTTTCTAAGTCCTCAGCCATTCTTCTTGCAACAATTGTTGCATCTTTATCAGCTTCATTTTGTCTAATTTCAACAACTGTAATAAATACAATTTTACCAGTTAATTTCTCTAAGAACTTAACTGCTTCATTCTTTCTTGACCCTTGAGTTCCGATTACAACACCAGGTTTTGCGGCGTGGATTGTAACAACGATTCTCTTGCCAGTACGTTTTATTTCAATTCTTGAAACGTACGCAGCCTTATAAAAGTCAACTAGATATGCACGAATTTTTAAATCTTGTAATAGTATATCTGCAACTTTTTGCTTTGGTGCATACCATTGAGCATCCCAGTTACGAATAATACCAACTCTAAGACCTATTGGATTTACTTTTTGACCCATACGTTCCTCCTATTTCTCAGATTCAGCAACTACAACAGTAATTTGGCTGGATCTTTTTAATATTCTATTGCCAACGCCTTTTGCACGAGCGCGGAATCTTTTTAATAATCTACCTGGATTAACATAGATTTCTTTTATATATAATTTGTTTGCATCTAATTGATAGTTATGAACAGCATTAGCGCTAGCTGAGGTAACAACTTTTAATACAAAAACACTAGATAGTGACTTTGTATTATTTAAAATTGCAGTAGCCTCACCAACAGACTTGCCACGAATAATATCAATCATAAGTTTAATCTTACGAGGAGAAACACCAATGTTATTAGCAGATGCTTTTGCAACTTGTACAGCTGGTTTTACAGATTCTTCTGCTACAGCTTCTTGAACTTTTTCAGCTTTTACTGCAGTTGCTTTTTTATTTTCTTTGTTTGCCATAAATCATTGCCTCCCTTACTTACTACTAGTTACTTTATCGCAGTTATGACCGCGGAAGGTTCTAGTAGGTGCAAATTCTCCGAACTTATGTCCAACCATATCTTCTGTAACATAAACAGGTAAATGTTGTTTCCCGTTATATACAGCAACAGTGTGTCCTACAAATTCAGGATATATTGTTGATCTTCTTGACCAAGTTTGAATAACTTTCTTTTGATTTGCTTTGTTTAATACTTCTACTTTTTTCAAAAGATGTTCATCAATAAAAGGTCCTTTTTTTAGTGAACGTGCCATATTATGAACTACCTCCTAACCATTTCTACGACGAACAATTAATTTGTTCGAGCTTTTCTTAGAATCTCTTGTCTTAACACCCATAGTACGTTTGCCCCATGGAGTTAAAGGAGCTTTACGTCCAATAGGACATTTTCCTTCACCACCACCATGTGGGTGATCGTTAGGGTTCATTGCTGAACCACGAACTGTAGGATGAATACCCATATGACGGGCACGACCTGCTTTACCAATATTAACTAATGCGTAATCAATGTTGCCTACAACACCAATGGTTGCACGACAATCATTAAGAATACGACGAACTTCTCCTGAGCATAAACGAACAAGAACATATTCTTCTTCACGTCCTAAAATTTGCGCAGAAGAACCTGCAGAACGAATTAGTTGTGCTCCATGCCCTGGATGTAATTCAATGTTATGAATTGTAGTACCAACAGGGATGTTTACTATTGGCATAGTATTGCCAATTTTGATATCCACATTTGTACCAGATTCGATTACTTGTCCAACCTGTAAATCTTGTGGTGCAATAATATATGATTTAGCACCATCAGCATATGCAACAAGTGCAATGTTTGCTGTACGGTTTGGATCGTATTCGATTGTTTTAACTGTTGCTTTAACACCATCTTTATTCCTCTTAAAATCAATTAGACGGTAGTGTCTTCTTTCACAAGTTCCTTTATGACGAACTGTAATTAGACCTTGTGCATTTCTTCCACCTTTGTGGCTTAAATGTGCTAGAAGGCTTTTTTCAGGTTTACTTGTCGTGATTTCTTCATATGTTAAACATGTCATATCACGGCGACCATTTGTTGTCGGCTTATATTGTTTAATTGCCATAATTCATTCCTCCTATCAACTAAATATCAAATTGCTTAATGGTTTGGCCTTTAGCAAGTCTAACGATTGCTTTTTTATAAGCCGCTTTAAAACCATTGTATTTTTGAAGTCTTTTTGGTTTACGATGAACATTAACTGTTCTGATTTCTTCAACTTTAACATTAAATAAATTCTCGATTGCTTGTTTAATTTCAACCTTGTTGCTGTTCACATCAACTTCAAAAGTATATTGCAATTTTTCTACTAAACCACTTGATTTTTCTGTAACGATGGGTTTCTTGATAATATCATAATAAGATTTCATTATTTCAAAACCTCCTCAACTTGTTGAATTGCTTCTTTTGTAGCGACAATAGTATCCGCATTCATTATTTGGTAAACAGAAGCACGTGTATATTCCTCAACAAGTACATTGATTAAGTTACGACCTGCTAATTCAACGTTTCCGTTTTCTTCTTTTAATAATACGATAACTTTGTTATTTTCAACTTTAAAATTTGATAATACTTTTACTAAGCTTTTTGTTTTAAAATCATCTAATACTAAATCATTTAAAACGATTAATTGTTGTTCGCGTACTTTTGAACTATAAGCACATTTTAAAGCAAGCTTTGCAACTTTTTTATTTACTTTGCAAGCATAAGATCTTGGAGTTGGTGCAAATACAACACCACCACCACGCCATTGAGGAGCACGAATAGAACCTTGACGAGCACGACCAGTACCTTTTTGTTTCCATGGCTTTCTGCCACCGCCGCGTACTTCACGACGAGTTTTTGCTTTTTGTGTGCCTTGACGCATTGCTGCACGTTCTGCAACAACTGTTTGATAAATAACTTGTTGGTTATCTTCAACGCCAAATACACTTTCTTCTAATTGTAATTCACCATTTTGTGAACCATCTTGATTATATAATAAAACTGTAGGCATGTTGTACTCCTTTCTATGCTAATGCTTCTGGATTAACGGCTGGTGATTTTGCCTTAACAGCATTTGTAACAACTACAAATGAGTTGTTTGCTCCAGGTACGTTACCCTTAATTAAAATGACATTATTTTCAGCATCATATTTTACGAATTCAAGGTTTTGAACTGTAACAGTATCTCCACCCATTCTTCCAGGCATTTTTTTACCTTTTTTAATACGACCAGGATTAATTGAACCCATAGAACCGATACCACGATGATATCCTGAACCATGAGCCATAGGGCCTATTTTAAAGTTCCATCTTTTAATTACTCCTGAAAATCCTTTTCCTTTGGATGTGCCAGTAACATCAACCAATTCGCCGGCTTTGAATATGTTTCCTTTTACAAGTTGTCCAATTTCAAATGCAAGCATTTCTTCCCCAGCGATTTCTTTAATGAAGCGCTTAGGGGCTGTTGAAGCTTTTGATACATGTCCTGTTTCAGCTTTATTAGCAAGACGTTCTGGTTTGTCTTGATAACCAAGTTGTACAGCACTATATCCATCGCTTTCGGCAGTCTTCTTTTGTAACACAACATTTGGTGTTACTTCAATTACTGTAACAGGGATAAGTTTTCCTGCTTCAGTAAAAATTTGAGTCATTCCGACTTTTTTACCTAAGATTCCTTTGGCCATGAGTTATACCTCTTTCTTTATATTCTCACTATTTTAAAACGATATCAACACCGGATGGTAATTCAAGATGAACTAATGCATCCATTGTCTTTGGAGTAATATTTGTAATATCAATTAAACGTTTATGAGTACGACGTTCAAATTGTTCACGACTATCTTTGTCCTTATGAGGTGCACGAATAATAGTGAATACTTCCTTTTCTGTAGGTAGTGGAATAGGACCAGATACTTTTGCACCAGTTCTTTTCGCAGTTTCTACAATTTTCTTCGCAGATTCATCAAGTAATCTGTGATCATAAGATAATAATCTTATTCTTAATTTCTTTGAGTTTGCCATAATTTTCCTCCTAGCTTATAATTTAAGCATATGGCTCCATGCAAATTCCCCAATACCCACGTACGACAACTCAACCGTGTGTATCAGCAACCTCGCATTTCTCAGCCTGCTATTAGCCTGGTATATTTTACTCTTTTGCCTA
>CAYYTE010000029.1:0-15907 GCA_964474685.1 uncultured Staphylococcaceae bacterium
TTAAATCTTTTAACAAACAGTTAAAACGAAAGACGAAAAGAAAAGAACAATTTCCGAATGAAGAATCACTTGAAAAGTAACTTGTAGTTATATTTGAAGAATACAACTCAACATTTCTAAATAGAGTTCATAAAGGGTTTGGTGAAGTATCATTTGATTACTGATCAATTTAAATAAAAAATAGTAGAAATATAAATATTAAAAGTCAAAAGAATTTAAAAAAAATTTTTGACACTATCGCTAATCATATTCATTTGGTGTTATTTGTTTTTTTGTTTACTTTTAAAAAATATTATGGTATAATCTATACATATGAGGTGGGTTCTATGAAAGTATTTAAGAATGTTATGGAATTAATTGGACATACTCCTTTACTAGCATTAGAAGTAATATCTTCACTAGAAAATATTCAACCTTGTATATATGCAAAACTTGAAAAGTATAATCCAAGTGGTAGTAGTAAAGACCGTATTGCCTTATATATGTTACAAAAGGCTCTCGAAGAGGGCATTATTACGAGTAATACAACAATTATTGAACCTACGAGTGGGAATACAGGAATTGGTCTTTCTTCACTTTGTAGTCGTATGGGGTTAAAAGCTATCATTATTATGCCGGATTCAATGAGTGTTGAGCGCATTAAATTAATGAAGGCATTTGGTGCTCAGGTAATCTTAACCAAGGGGAGCTTAGGGATGAAAGGCTCCATAGATTATTGTAATAAACTATTAAATGAAATACCGGATAGTTTTTGTCCATCCCAGTTTGATAATCCTGAAAATCTTAATGCCCATTACAAAACAACGGGTCCCGAGATATATCTAGATACCGATGGGAAAGTGGATATATTAGTTGCAGGTATAGGAACTGGGGGAACACTTTGTGGTAGTGGCAAATATTTAAAAGAGAAAAATAAGAATATTTTAGTTATCGGAGTGGAGCCTATGGAAAGTCCCTTGATAACAAATCATAAAGTTGGCCCACATTTAATTCAAGGAATAGGAGCAAATTTTGTTCCAAAAAACTTTGATTCAAGATATGTTGATGAAGTGATTACTGTATCTAGCGAAGATGCTTATAAATATGCACAATTAATGGCTACTAAAGAAGGGATATTCTTAGGAATTAGTTCAGGAGCTTCTTTAGCGGGTGCTATTCAAATTGCAAAAAGAAAAGAAAATTTAAATAAGCGGATTGTGGCTATTATGCCGGATGGTGGAGAGCATTATTTATCTACACCAGAGTTTATAAAGGAATAGATTATGATTTGTACAAATATAAAAGGATATAATAACACAATAACTAAAAAAGAAATAGATTTGTTTTTGTTTACTTTAAGAAACTATCTCTTTCCTGGGTACTTTGAACAAGTTACAGGAACTGTTGAGAGTTATGTTTGTTTAAAGAAATATGAAGCGCAATGTATTTTAGAGTCTTTAATGTGTAAATTAAAAATTGAAGGTGCTTGTATTAAATGTTTCTTTGAAGAAGTAGATAAAGCTGGAAAGATATTATTAACGGATATTGATGCTATGTTTCAAGGCGATCCTGCTGCGGAGTCTATTGACGAGATTATTTTAACTTACCCAGGTTTTTATGCTATTTTTGTTTATAGAATGGCTCATATTTTATATTTAAAACATATTGATTTATTACCTAGAATGATGTCTGAGAATGCTCATTCGCAAACAGGGATTGATATCCACCCAGGTGCGGATATTGATGAATTTTTCTTTATTGACCATGGGACTGGTATTGTAATTGGTGAAACAACGAAGATTGGTACTCATGTGAAAATATATCAAGGAGTTACCTTGGGTGCACTTTCGCTTGCGGCTGGGCAAAACTTAAAGGGTATTAAAAGACATCCTACGATTGGCTCTTTTGTTACCATTTATTCAGGAGCGAGTATTTTAGGTGGTGATACTATTATTGGTGACCACGTAACTATTGGAAGTAACGTATTTATTACGGATTCAATTGAAAGTGATGTAAAAGTAATTATGAAATCACCAGAACTTATTAAGATTAATCGAAAATAATTTGCAAAATCAATCAAATATACTTATATTTGATAGGGATAAAACACATAGAATGACAATTCATTTAGGAGGACAAAATGGAATTAAAAGGATCAAAAACAGAGAAGAACTTAATTGCTGCATTTGCAGGTGAATCAGAAGCAAGAAACAAATATTCATATTTTGCTTCAAAAGCTCGAAAAGAGGGATTTGAACAAATTGCGGCTATATTTGAAGAAACTGCAAATAACGAAAAGGAGC
The DNA here is from genome assembly GCA_964474685.1 of uncultured Staphylococcaceae bacterium. Lineage (GTDB taxonomy): Bacteria > Bacillota_I > Bacilli_A > ML615J-28 > CAG-313 > UBA1737. The sequence goes on from CAYYTE010000029.1 coordinate 2,283, forward strand.
ACGCAAAACTTTGGTTTAAAGAGTTGAATGGTATTGGTACAACTGCTGAGAACTTAAAAGCTGCCGCAAATGGTGAACACTATGAATGGACAGAAATGTATCCAGCCTTTGCTAAAGATGCTCGTGAAGAAGGCTTTTCTAGAATTGCAGCAATGTTTGAGGGAGTTACTAAGATTGAAAAGACTCATGAAGAACGTTATAAAAAATTATTAGAGAATGTAGAAACTGCTAAGGTTTTCGCAAAAGCTGGGATTACAGTATGGGTTTGTCGTAATTGTGGTCATATTCACATTGGTGAGAATGCTCCACTCGTATGCCCTGTATGTTCACATCCACAAGCATATTTTGAAGTAAAATCTGAAAATTATTAAAATTTAATATATTATTTTATTTTCTATGTGTTCGAAAGGAACCTTGCAAAAATCACTAGTTTTTGCAATTTGTTCCTTTTTTTGTATTTTTCTTTCATTCATTTTTGAAATGTGGTATACTATATATAATAAAGAAAGGTGGCATATATGGATAATCATCGTATAGAAAATATGTATAGCATTTTTGGAGATTTCTCTAGAATGCTTGACCAAGAAGGTACGTTAGGAGATATTTTCGAATCTTTTTCAAAACGTTATGAACAAGAAAATAAAGAAAATAATACAATAATGTTTCTATCCTTTACAAAAAAGAACATATGTGTTCAAATTAAGCCCTATCGAATCGATTTTATTTATAAATTTATGGATTCAAGTTGTACTGATCAGGACTTTACAATTTTAGTAAATGATATATTTACGAAGGTTCAAAAGAAGTTTCGTAATCTTCAAGGAAATAGAATTGCATTAAATGAAGTTGAATTTGTAATTGATCCTTCAAATAAACTCTTAGTTGATTGTGCGAAAGGTTTTGGATATGTTGATTTGTTTGGCGAACCAAGTGAATTTAATTTTAGGATTAATAATATAACATCCATTGGCAAAGAAATTTGCAATTCAATATTGGTTTTTCAACAAGGAAAAGTACAAAAAAATGTGGATCAAAATCAATCATCTCCCAATGGAGGACAAAATAGCATTATTATTAATTCCGATATCAATACTGTTATGGAAAATAATGCATTTCGTTTTGAGTTTTTAGATTGTGAAACCTACTTACCATTATTATTAAAAGAAGCAAAAAACAAAAGAGATAAATTATATGAATTATGTCAAGAATAAAATGGTGACTTATTTATGATTTTATGTTTTGATGTAGGTAATACAAATGTCGTTTTAGGAATTGTATCGAATAAGGTTTTAATCAATAGTTACCGTTTTGTTACAAATTATCATCAAACTGAAGATGAGTATTATCAAAAGATTTCCTTTTTCACGAACACTTATAATGAACCAGTAACGGGAGCGATAATTGCAAGTGTTGTTCCACCAATGGATCACGTGTTAACTCAAATGATAAAGAAATACTATCATATAAATCCATTGATTGTTGGGCCAGGACTTAAGAGCAGTTTGAAAATTAAAATTGATAATCCCAAGTCTTTAGGAGCGGATTTGCTTTGTGATGCGGTTGGTGCCTATGAAAAATATGGGGGACCGACAATTATTGTGGACCTTGGTACCGCAACAAAGATTATCGTTGTAAATGGACAAAAAGAATTTATGGGTGGTATTATCGCTTGTGGTATTCAAACTTCTTTAGCCTCTCTTGTTCAAGATGCTGCCCAATTATCTACAGTTCCTTTATGTGTGCCTTCTAGAATTATTGCAAAAGATACCAAAGAATCGATTCAAGCGGGTTTAATTGTTGGACATGCGGTAATGATTGATGGGTTATTAAAAAAGGTAAAGGAAGAACTGAAAGAAGAGAATCCCAAAGTTGTATTAACGGGTGGCTTATCTAAGATAATTAAAGACTTATTAGTTACAGAATATACATATGATGCTAATTTAGTAATTGATGGATTAATATCTATCTATTATAAGAATTGTGAAGTAAACGAATAATCATTATTGGTAAAACATTTGATTTAATTATATTTCATTTGTTTTATCATTTTTACGGAGAAATACCCAAGAGGTTGAAGGGGCTTGATTCGAAATCTAGTAGGGTGTAACAGCCGCGGGGGTTCAAATCCCCCTTTCTCCGCCATTTTTACTTTCGGATTATAGCTCAGTTTGGTAGAGCGCTTGCTTCGGGAGTAAGAGGTCATGGGTCCGAATCCCATTAATCCGACCATTATTGAAAGTTAGTGTTTATGAAAATAAACGCTTTTTTATTTTGATTCAATGCGTTTTGCATAAATTACTATGAATCACAATATAAGTATAATTGTCCTTCTTTCTTTTAAACAATTTTGTTAAATCTTGAAAGGATAGTGTATCCTTTGTTTTTTAAAGGATTTCATGATAAAATATAGAATAAAAGGAATTTTATTGATTGGAGATACTGCTTAATATGGAAAAGAAATATATCATTTTATTATGTATGGCAATTATTTTTATATGTAGTAGTTGTAAAGTAGCAAGAAAAACTTTAATTACTAAGAGTAAAGGTATTGCAATTCTATCAATTTGTGCAAGCAATGGTAGCTATGATACAAGCATATTAAAAAATTATGGTCATGTTTTTATTACAATTAAAAATATAAGTGATACTCGTTTACCTTTATTAAATATAAATCTTGAAGTAAACGAGACAATTTCTCTTTCGATTTGGCCTGTCTCTAATCATAGTGGAATTTGGTACAATCTAGAATCCTATTTTTATAATTCAGGGTTGAAATATAATGATGCCATTGTTTTATCTTCTTTAATTGATGAAGCGACTTACTCAGAGATTACTAGTTTTTTAAGTCAAGATAAGAAATGGAATCTATTTTATAATTGTTGTGGATTTTCTGTAGAAGTGTTTAATTTGAGTATAATTGAAGATTCTTTAAAATTGGAATCAACAAAGCCGATACAATTAAAAAAGGAAATTCTTAACTATACCAATTATGAAAGTTTAAAGGTATATTCATTTGATTTAAATCATATGGGAAAAATGATTGATGGTGGTTTTGAAAGATGTGTAATAAATGAATAAGAAAAAAATAATTAGACTGTTTTTCCTCATAGTATTCGTTGTAATATCCTTTTATTGTTGTTTTGTTGGTACTGGTTATATCATTCAAGGGATGCAATCACCTAAAATTGTTGGAACTCAAACTTATTTATTTATGGGGAATATATACTTAGGTATTAGTTATGGATGTATAGGCCTCATATCAATTATTGCATTATTTGTTACGTATTATATATTTTATAGACGTAAGAAAAAAGATTAGAAAATTAGTTAAGGCAGGAAGTCCTTCTTGCTTTTTCTCTTGATATGTTGTTGGTTTAATATTTGACTTTATTTTATAATAAAAAAATTGAAGTGTTATATATATTCTTATATTTCATCGAGATGGAATTTTATTGTACTTTTGGATTTAGTTAAAGTATCCTTTATAGTACTCGATTTGAATTGTTTTACTATTGGTATAAATGGTTCTGGTTTATTTGTAGTATTGTTATATACTAATTATCGATTTCTTAATAATCTCTAATAATGACTTAATTAATCTTCTTGCTTAAAACCGCAATAAGTGGTATAATAAATTTAGATAAAAATTTAAAACTGGAGGAACAATCGATGAAGTACCGGTGTAAAAATTGTTATAAAGTACTAGGGCCACAAGAAGAGTATTGCACAAATTGTGGAGAGCATAGTAAAGAAATTCAAGAAGCTATGTTGACTGGGAATTATGATATGAGTACAACATATAAAATGAAACTCTCTTTAATTCTTTATGCTTGTTTAGCAATTGCTTTGAATGGTATTGTTATGATAACAATTGGGGTATTGAAGAAAACAGTAAATACTGGTGCATATGGTGAAATCAATAGTTTATTTGCTTCTAGTATTGTTTCTTTTATGGTTTTTCCTATTGTATTTAGAAAAGATTTAAAATCTATATTTTTTAATGGTACCAAAGAACAATATTTAAAAATGAGTTTATTTGGTTTATTATCTTGTTTGATTATATTGTTACTTTCCTATTTATTTCATTTTACTTCCTTTCTACCTAGTTATGTGATGGATTTTTTACAATGTGGTGAAGCATTAAAAGGGGTAGATGGAGTTTATCTTGTAACAGTAATTCTATCATTTTTTGGCATAAGTGTTGTAGAAGAAATGGTATTTCGGAAGTATCTAATTGATGCTTTTGATGATGGTACGCTATTAAGTGATTTTTGGATTATAATTATTTCTTCTTTAATTGCTACTCTTGGAGACTTTATGTGGACTATGGGAGTTGAAACAATTATTTGTAGTGCCATTTTAAATTTAAGTATGAGTGCTATATATATGAATACCAATCGTAGCCTTGGTATAAACATTTTATTAAGATTTTTATTAGTGATTGCTACAGTCATAATATTTGTGATTTAGGAGTATAGAAATGAGTTTAACAGCAGGAATTGTTGGTTTGCCAAATGTTGGAAAATCAACACTATTTAATGCAATTACCAAAGCAGGGGCATTTGTTGCGAATTATCCTTTTGCGACAATTGAACCAAATGTTGGAGTTGTTGAAGTCCATGATAAGAGATTAGATGACATTGTGGCGATAGTTCATCCTAAGAATGTAGTTGCTACTACAATTTCATTTACGGATATTGCGGGTCTTGTAAAAGGAGCTAGCCATGGTGAAGGATTAGGAAATCAATTCTTAAGTCATATTCGTGATGTGGATGCGATTTGTCATGTAGTGCGTTGTTTTGACGATGCGAATATTTCTCACGTATCGGGTAAAATCGATCCTTTAGCGGATATTGAAACAGTTAATATGGAATTGATTTTATCGGACTTAGATATGGTTGAGAAAAGACTTCCTAAGGTAGAGAAAAAAGCAGTATATAAAACGGATAAAGAAGCGGTAAAAGAATATGAAATTCTAAAGAAACTTGAATCGAATTTCCAAAAGAACATTCCCGCAAGACTTATTGATTTATCCATTGAAGATAAAGAATATATTAAAGGCTTTGAATTATTGTCTTTAAAACCTGTATTATATGTTGCGAATGTTTCAGAACAAGATATTTTGACTGGAAATAAATATACTAAGATTGTTGAGGATTTTGCTAGTAAAGAATCATCAGAGACAGTAATAATTTCTGCTGAGATTGAAGATGAATTAAACGGTTTTGAAGAAAGTGACAAAATCGATTATTTAAAATCATTAGGAATGAAAGAAAGCGGATTAGAATCTTTGGTGCGTAAAGCGTATAAACTACTAGGTCTATGTACTTATTTTACAGAAGGTGAAAAAGAATGTAGAGCTTGGACATTTAAAAAAGGTATGAAAGCACCACAATGCGCGGGTATTATTCATACTGATTTTGAAAAAGGCTTTATTAAAGCAGAAACTTATTCCTACGATGATTTGATGAAATATGGGACCCCTCAAAAGGTTAAAGAAGCAGGAAAAGTTAGACTTGAAGGTAAGGATTATGTTGTTCAAGATGGCGACATTATGGTATTTAGATTTAACGTATAAGGATTATTTATGAAAGAAAAGAATTATTTAGAATATCTAAAACTGAACGATTTAAATCGTTATAATTACTTTCAAAAAGGAATTGAGATTATTCGTAAACTCACATCAGAGATGTATGAAGCTTATTTTGTTGGTGGAGTGGTTCGTGACTACTTATTGCAAGTACCTTTTACAGATATTGATATCGCCACATCTTGTACACCAGAAGAATTACAAAAAATATACAATGATTGTGATTGTACATTTGCTGAATATGGCTGTGTAAAAATTACTATGGATAGTTTTGTTTTTGATGTTACTACTTTTCGAGTTGAATCCTATGAGACCTCTCGAAAGGTAAACTCACTTCATTTTTCTAAAAAGTTATCCGAAGATGTTTGTAGACGAGACTATACAGTGAATGCAATGGCAATGACACCGAATCTTCAAATTATTGATTTTTATAGCGGACAAAAAGATGTACAATCCAAAATAATTTCAATCATTGGAGATGCGAAGCTTCGATTCACTGAAGACCCTATACGTATATTTAGAGGACTCGATTTGATTGCTCGGTTTGGTTTTCATCCGAATTTAAAAACTACAATTGGAATGGAAAAAACAGCACACAATCTAGAATCAATTACGCCGCTTGTTTTTTATGATTCACTTCAAAAATTATTTGATGCACCTTTTGGAAAAAAAGCAATAGAGTTTATGAATTATCATGATTTATTTAGCTATGATGATACATTAAGTTATTGGATGAAACGGATAAATAAAAAATATGATGAATTAACAACATCTGAGAAATGGGGATTACTTGCTATAATCAAAAAAGATTTCCCTGAGAATTCTTTTACCCATATGAAACAAAAATTAATGAATCACTATCTTGCTACTTGCAATAGTTTACTAGAAAGTGACATTACTGTGGATTACTTATTTACTGAGGATGTTGAATTTTTGTTATCTTGTGATAAGTTAAATATGTTAAAAGATAAAACTTATTTGTCAAAACAAAAGGAAATTAAAAAGAAATCAAAACAAATGCCTATTCAAAAACCAAGTGAACTAGCAATACCTATGGAAGAATTAATTCAAAATGGAATTGAAGGCCAATATGTTGATACGATTAAAAATAAATTGTTAAAAGAAGTCCTTCATCGAAATATTGATAATGCTCAGCCGGTGTTGTTACTTCGTGCAAAAGAAATTTATAATCAATTAAAAAACTCTTTAGATAGTGAAGAATACACTAATACAGAGTTTCATGGAGGGAAGGAAGAAAAATGAAAAAATTTGTAGAAATAGAAATAGGGGAAGATGTAGAAATTTATGCGTTAGTAGAGTCATTTCAAAAAAGGTATACTCCGAATAAGAGTTCTTATTATTGTATGACTTTATCTGATGGTGATACTCAAGTTGATTCTAGAGTATGGGATACAGGACTTATTGAAAATAATAATGTAAAAAGTGGGAAAGTATATTTTTTTAAAGCACATGCAAATCAATATGCGGGGAAAACGCAATATGTTATTTCAGGTATTCGTGAGATTACCGAAGGAGAAGTAGATACGGAGGCTTTTTTTCGTCAAGCACCACTCGATGAAGCGGCTTTGAGAAGTAATATTAAGTCTTATATAAATAAGATTAAGGATTCCATTTTAAAAAATATTGTAATTAAATCAATAGAACCGGTTGCAAATGATTATTTTTCATTTCCAGCCGCAATGTCTATGCATCATAATTTTGTAGGTGGTCTTGCCTATCATACCTATTCAATGTTAAGACTTGCGGATAGTTGTATTGCAATATATCCAGGGATCAATCCGGATATTTTATATTCCGGAGTACTTCTTCACGATATTGGTAAAACAAAAGAACTTAGTGGGCCTCAATCCCCAAGTTATACTAAAGAAGGTAATCTTTTAGGGCATATAGTCATTGGATTACAAATGATTTCTGTTGTAGCAAAAGAATTAAATATAGAGAATACAGAAGAAGTATTAGTGCTAGAGCACCTTATTGCTAGCCATCATGGTGAGTTAGAATATGGAAGTCCAAAGGAACCTGATACAATTGAGGCATATGCACTTCATTTAATTGATTTAATGGACTCTCAATTAACTCCATTATCTCAAGAAGTGGTGCATACAAAACCAGGAACTAGTTCTGCACCTATTGCAAACATAAACAGAAAAAGCCTTTATGTTGCGGATGTAAAAACAAATGAATCAAATAAATAGTATAAATAGGGAATTCTAATTGAATTCCTTATCTTTCTTTTTAATATCGTTATTAAACAAAATTAATATACTTTTCTTTACATTTTATTAAAAAATTGGTATACTATAAATAGGCGACAGTGGCGGAATGGTAGACGCGCTACTTTGAGGTGGTAGTGGGCATTGCTCGTGTGAGTTCAAGTCTCATCTGTCGCACCATTAAAGTCGGTCAAAAAGTCTTTTGTAGACTTTTAAAAAATAAGCTATTTTCACAATAATTCATAGTTTTCTATGATGAAATGCTGAAAATAGCTCTTTTTTTATTTAAAAAGTGTAGAGCTATACGAAGGAGCCCACCCTTCGTTTTTTACGGCTAGACTGGGGGAGTTGAACTAATTTAAAATTTTAGGAACAAGGGGATTTGAATATTAGTATCATTACCAATTTTTAAACAGGTTTTAAGGTCTTTGTCAGGTCTTTATCCAAAACAGGAGTAAATATAGGTAAAAGCATATTGAAGAGAATGTTGACGATAAGTTAACGCTTTAATAATTTTTAATTTTTTTATTTAATATGCTTAAATAAATAAACTCCTTGCATTATTTTCCATATTATGGTAAAATAAAGTTGTAATATATTAATATTCCCTAAGTCTGCTTTAATACACTCTTAAGAAAAATATATACTGACTAGATACAAGCTCTCTTAGGAAAAGGGGGCTTTTTTGCCTGAAAATAGATTATTATGTGTAAAGTTCATATAATAATAGTGATAAAACATAAAAGACAGTATGGGGAGGTACTAGTATGTTAATTTATTTAGTATTAAAACGTATCATCAAAGAGTTAGTAGGCCATAGTATACGGTCAGAAGTATACTAACTATATTATTAAAGAGATAGTGTCAAATAAATTATGAAAAAAATCTTTTTTGTAATTGTTCTTATAATGCTTAGTATTGCAATGATTGGTTGTACTAGATCAGAATATGTTTATATTTTCCATTTTTCTGTTACAGAAGGAGAATTAACTATTCAAACCACAGATTCCTTTAATCCAACAATTAAACGTTGTAATGACTTTAGTGTTTGTGAACTTAATTGTGGAGAAAATAGTTATTGTATAGTACTTCGTGGAGGTAAAAAAGAAAGTCGCGAAGTAACATTTATCGCAACCCTCAAAGAAGGATATAAGGTAAAAGAGTGGACATTTAATGGCAAAGTAGTAGAAGAAAATAAAACAAATACTTATACCGCTATTGTAACAAATGAAGATAATTATAATGGTGAAATAGCTGTAAAATTTGATAACATATAATATAAATAATATGAGGTATTACACATGATTAAGATTTATTTAATGAATATGGTGATTATCTTTGAAACGTTAGTTGAATATATAATAAATATTGAAAGGAGTGACGTGAAATGAAGAAAGTATTTTTAGTTTTCATGAGTTTAATGTTAACAATGTGTTTAGCTGGTTGTAATGCAATAAATAAAAATGATTTTGAATGCATTGTTGATGTGGATAAAACGAATGTTAAGGTTGGAGAAACTATTAAAATTAGAGCATTTATTAAAAATAATATTAAAAAAAGCATTAAAATACAAGCTGCGCATACTGATTTTAAAAAAATTGAAGATAGCATAATGATAGGCGTTTTTAATGAATTTGAAGATCATGATTTTATAATTAATTCAAAAGGTGGACCACTAAAAAAATTTAAGATAGAAAAAGACACTGTAATTGAAAAAGAGTTGGAATATGAAATCATATCGTTAAATAATCTAGAAGTAGAAGCTCAATTTTATTTTTATATTAATAATGAATTAGTAATCATCAAAAGTAATGTAATAAGAATATTCGTTGAGGAGTAATATGAAAAAAATATTTAGAATTATAACATTTTGTTTAATTATTTTTGTAATTATTCTATGTTCAGATGCTAATAGTGTATTTGCAATAAATGACAATAGTAGTTTATATTATGAAAATTGTAATAAAAGTATTTTAATTTTTAATGATGTTGTTCAGGCATTTAAAAATGAAAATAAACTTAGAAGTGGAGATTTAAATAATAATTATTCAGATAACTATGCTGGCTCATATTTGGATGAAAATGGAATATTAAATGTTGGATATGTAGATGATGTAAATTTACCAACATATGATAATCAAGTAATTTATATAAAAAGAAATTATTCATATAATTTATTGTTGGAAATTCAAAATGCTGTTACAACAAAAATGATAGACTATAATGTGAATTCAGTTTCATTAGATGAACAGTCAAATAAAGTAAATGTTTATTTAAGTGAGCCGGAAGATGCAAATTTGCTAATTTCATATTTAAGAGAAAATAATTTATATTTTTCTAAAGCAATAAATATAATTATCGATGCTGAAAGTGAATTAATTCCTCATAAAAAAACTGCATATGGAGGAGATAAAATTAATGATTCAGATTTTATTTTTCTTAAAAGTTACGGAACTATTTGTGTGAATGCATATGATAACGAAACGGGAAAATATGGGGTTTTAACGAACGCTCATGTAGCTGAATCTAATACAATGATGTATCATGATGGTAATATTTTACAAGGAAGTAAACTTGGTAAAGCTACAAAAAGACAACATAGTGGAACAATTGATGCTGCTTTTGTTCCATTTGAAAGTCAAGACAATTGGGAAGTTACAACTCATGCTAGAATGGAGGAAGATGTATATAATAATATTAAATTAGGTAGCCGTGAACTAATTATTCAAGGCGCTCCGGTTAGAAGACTCGGTCAAACAACAGGAAATACAACAGGTAAACTTTTAAGCACAAATTATACTTGTAGAATATCTTATGACGGAATTTTAACTGTAATTACTAATACACTACAATATTCGACAAATTCAGATGGTGGAGATAGCGGAGGACCTGTATATTTCAATGGTGGAGGTCAAAATTTATATTTAATAGGAATGCATTTTGCTGGTCCTATTGATCCTTCAGTTGAATACGGCATTGGTTGTAGTATATTTAATGTAATGGATGAATTTAATATTACTCCAGTGTTAAATGGAACTATGTATGATACCACAGATTTAGATGAAAATGAGATTAGAATAGACAAATTAAATCTTGCTATACCTTATTTTACCGATTTAAATGAGACTCAATTTGTAATTCCTACATACTTAAACGGAAGAAAAGTGACTGAAATAGGTGAATACGCATTTGAAAACCAAGTTAATGTAACAGAATTTGTTTTGCCAGCATATTTAAAAACAATTGGTAATTCAGCATTCAAGAATTGTTCAAATTTAACTAACGTTATTATCCCAGACACAGTGACACACATAGATACAAGTGCTTTTGAGGGGTGTTCATATTTGCAGTCAATAACATTATCAACTAATTTGATTGCTATAGGTAGTTTGGCATTCAAAGGATGTGCAAGTTTAGAAATCATTAGTATACCTAATAGCGTAACACACATAGATACAAGTGCCTTTGAGGGGTGTTCATATTTGCAGTCAGTAACACTTTCCAATAATTTAAACGCAATAGGAACTTCAGCATTTAAAGGATGTGGAAGTTTAGAAAGAATTGTCATACCATTAAGTGTACAGTATATTGATGATGAAGCATTTAAGAATTGTTCATCACTTTCTGTAGTTACTGTAAATAGAAGAATATCAAACATTACTAATCTAGGAGTAAGTGTATTTTATGGTTGTCACGCTAATTTACAAATTGTTGTACCAACAAATAGAATTGCTGAATATAAAAATAAAGAGTATTGGTCAAGTTATAGAAATAAAATTACGCCTTCTGAAGATTATGCAGAGCTTGAAATTGACTGTGAAGGAAATGTGAGTGAATCTTTAAGTTTAAGCAAGGCAACTAATGAATTATATAAATTAAATGTTAATTGTTCAAAATCTTATAAGATTAATGCAAATTCATCCAAGACAATTAATATAATAATCTATGATGCAAACATGAATGTGATAAGTAGTGGTAGTAACACAGTAACTCAATTTTTAGGTTGTGGAACATACTATATATCTTTTGAATTTGATGATACTAATGCCTCAGGTACATTCGAAATTGGAATTTCATTAACATGGACTAGTAGCAATATTCTATTAAACAAAGGTACTAACAATATTAAAAATAGTATGCATTTAAATAATGCAAATGTATATCATTGTAGTTATAAATATCTTAATAATCAAGGTGAAGGTTTTTATAGATTCTCACTAAATGTTGGAAGTAATATAATTTTACCTGAAGGAACTATAAAAATATATTCAAATATAAACAAAACAGAATTGCTTAATCGATATGGATCAACTGGAATAAATGAACAAGCAATAACACAAAGTGGTGAAAATGAATTATATGTATTTTTACCTGAAAATGGATATTATTACATAGATGTTGTTCTACCTAAATCAACTTATTCATTAATTACCTTAACAATTTAGCAAGTAGAGAAAAATGATATAAATTATCAAAATAGACTTGCTACAATTGGTTTTGATGAATTATTTGATAATAAAACAAATACTAATTATTTTGAAGAAGTAACAATAAGTCATCGTTCAAAAATTGAACTTGATATTGTGACAAGTGGAACAATCAATAGAAATATACCTATTTATATTTTTGAAAAACATCGTGATCCAGGTTATGAACCAGGGGATAATCATTATTATTTGTTGTTAGAATACACTAATAATATTACTAGTATAAATAGGAGCCCAGTATTTACTGTAATTTTAAATCCAGGAACTTATTATATTGGATATTCTGATAACTTTGATAAAGTTCAAATACAATTTGCGTTAAGAAGAAAGGTAAATACAGATTTGAATATTGATGGTACACTTGTAACTGATCCTGCAAGAAACCAAGGGTTCCCTTTAGGAAGTGAAGTAACATTCAATAATGGATCTTTACTTGGAAATACAATAACAGAAGGATTTACAAGAAATCTTTATTTAATGGTAGAAGATAGATTACGTGATCCAATGTCAAGACTTGATTATGATTGGTATTCAAGTAATGAAAATGTTGCGAAAGTAACTAAATATGGTACAGTTCTTGCACTAAGTGTTAGTGAAAATACAACTGTGACTATATATGCGATAAATAAAGATGATCCATCTATAGTCTATAAAAAAGATTTTATTATTTTAAAAGAAACAAAAACAGAGCAAATAGTAATAGAATGTAATATGTCTTATTCATATTCTGAAGAAAATGGAATGTACACATTGGAACTAGATTTTACGAATAGTCCATATCCATATATAGGTTATTATGTATGGGATATTGAATGTTTTAATGGAATCAATGTAGATATGGAGCATCATGGTTTAGTATCTTCAACAGGTCCAGGTGAAGCGTTACTTACAGCAAATTATACTTTAAATATGAGAATATTTCTTAAGATACATTTAACAATTACTGAATAAAATTTTATTGTTATAAAAGAGTTAATTCTAATGTTTTTAAAAGAATTAACTCTTTTTACATTTTAAAAAAACATAAGGCCATATAATATTGATATACTAACACTTTGACAAATTTTCCATATAATGTACAAAACAGGTGAAAAAATTCCAATATGAAAAAAACCATAATGCTTTTTTTATTTTTTGAAGCATTATAGATTCATTGTTATTTTATAGACAAATAAAATTATATTGTAAGAAATGAAAATCTTGTTGGTGTAACTAATACTATCAATTGATAATAATTATGAAACGCATGCACTTCTTTTAAAATTCAATATGCAGTTTATTTATTGTTATATAATAATGTTCCAATAGAATCAT
>CAYYTE010000030.1:0-2425 GCA_964474685.1 uncultured Staphylococcaceae bacterium
ATAAGAGAATATTATCGAACAGTATCCAATCATAATGGTATGGAAATAACAACAAGCTTATTAGACAAAGAATTCAAAGGCTTTTGTTTTACAAACCTAGTTGATTTTGATGCCTTATATGGCCATAGAAGAGATGTAGAAGGCTATAAGAATGCGATTGAAGAGTTTGATAATGATTTAACAGAATTCATCTCTAAAATGAGAGATGATGATTTATTAATGATTGCATCCGATCATGGGAATGACCCGGTTCATAAAGGAACAGACCATACAAGAGAGTATGTACCTTTGATTTGTTATCACAATCATATTAAAGGGGGTGTATTATCCGACCGCGATACTTTCGCGACTATTGGAGCTACCATTTGTGATAACTTTGATTGTTGTAATCCGGGAATTGGAAAGAGTATATTAAAGGAAGTGATAAAATGAGAGAGAGAGTTGAATTAGATTATATAAATAATACAAAATTAGTTACTTATATTTGGACAAATCCGAATCTAGCTACCATTGGTAGTGTTCAACTTGTCCATGGAATGGCAGAAAACATTTTACGTTATGATGCTTTTGCCAACTTCCTAGCAAATCATGGATTCTTTGTTGTAGGTTGTGATCACTATGCACATGGTGAATCAGCAACTTCCATTGAAAAAATAGGTGTTATTGAAAACGTAGACTTTATGTCTACGATTATCGAAGATATCAAGTTTGTTCATAATACCTACCGAGATGAATTCAAGCGTTATCCTTCCTGCCTATTTGCCCATAGTATGGGCTCGATGGCAGCAGAAAGATACATTGAATTACATCCAAGGGATTTTGATAAACTCGTATTATCTGGTTCGGACATCTATGATAGTCGTTATGGCTTATTAAAAATATTAGCAAAAAACTATATGAACTTTCATGGAGCCATCTCTTATTCAAAAAAAATAGAGAAACTTACTATGGGAGGCTTAAACAGACCTTTTCAAAAGAAAGGTGAGGGAGAACTCGCTTGGTTATCAAGTAATAAAGCCAATGTAGAAGAATATAAGAAGAACCCATATTGTAATAAACAATATCCGGTGAATTACTATTATTCTTTAGCAAAGACTTTAAAGCAAATTAAAAAGAAAAAGAATCTAAATATAATTAATCCAAATCTGGAAATATTGATACTTGCGGGGGAAGATGATCCTGTTACGAACTTTACTAAATCAACTAGAAAGCTCCACAAGATGTATCAGAAAGCAGGTTTATGTACAAACGTGATTATCTATCCTGATTGTCGTCATGAGGTATTAAATGAACAACTTTGTGTAAGGGATATTGTTTATCATGATGTGCTAAACTTCTTTACGAATATTGATCCAAATCATGTTCGTTATTAAAGAATATTCTATCCTATAATTATGTAATAACTCCATAGTATTTGTGCTATGGAGTTATTACAGTTTAGAAAAATTTTTTTTAATTTTTTAAAAGAGAAGAAAATCATCCCTAATTTATAGCGCTCCAATAGATAACTACTCACCTATTTAAGTTTCGATTGATTTAGGGAGGGTTATAAATAAAGGATTATTCTAATTTTATAAAACAAGGAGATAACCTTATTTCGGTTATAGAAACTGTTTTATAAAAGATAGATGAATAACTAATAACAATCAATTATTCAAACGATTTAAGAAGGGTTTGATTAATTGATTGTTATTTATAATCTCACAATAGATTTCAATCATATAAGTATCTAGCTTATTATCTATCGCTTGTTACAGAGACTGGATGGATAATTATTCAAGTATTTTAATTCAAGCGCTATTACATAAACCTTTATCAGAATTAGTAAACCTATAGTTATGAACATTTAAATTAAGTTATCAACACACTAGTTTAAATATAAATAAATATAGGTTTTACTTAGGTTTTTTATAAGTTAACATAATATATATTATAGGAAGTAAAATACATTTCTTTTTTAACTTGTTTTAAGTGTTAAACTCTATCATATAATTTATTTAAGTATCTTTTTTGGTATTAAATTCTTTAATTTACATAATTAAACATATTCTTTTATTAATATTTGACTATGTTTAATTTTTACAATTTTAAAACTAAAATACCTCAAAATTTGAGATATTTTGAATTATAGTTATCCACACGACTATTTATTAGGTTTAATGTGGAAAACGTTAAAATATGGCCTAAAATCGGTTAAAAATTGAAAATAATATCCTTTATGAGGATTTATTTCTTTAGTTTATTGTAATATTTCATATTTTATACTCTATTTACCTATTTTACTTTGTATTTATACAATCTTATATCCATCCAGTGAGTGAATACCCACTTATTCTTATCTTGAGCGCTTATAGAAAGGTATGCTTATGCTAGGCAACGCTATGCTTATGCTAGGCAACGCTATGCTTATGCTAGGCAACGCTAT
>CAYYTE010000030.1:2525-15528 GCA_964474685.1 uncultured Staphylococcaceae bacterium
TGGGTAATTACTAAGGTTTTATTGTTTCGAACGCTTATAGAGGGGTTATTCTTTTAGGAATAAATTATGAATTGTATGTTTAGTTTGATGTATGGTCTTAAATATCTATAATTTGATTGGAATCATCATTGATCATTATATTAACAGGATAGTTGGGATAGGAATAACCAAGTATGTTGTTTGATACAATCATTAATTGTTTTTTAACTTTTGAATTAATATGAACAATTTTAATATAATTTAGATAAAATAAAAATGAACCAACAGGAATGTTGGTTCATGATGATTACTATAAATAATATCTGTAATTACTGATTATTATAAAGCTTGAGTGGGTAATTACTAAGGTTTTATTGTTTCGAACGCTTATAGAGGGGTTATTCTTTTTGGAATAAATCATGAGTTAGATGAATTCCTAATTCATTTGCCATTTGATATGTTTCTCTAGTTGCATCATCTTGAATATTGATTACTTGATGGGAATCATCATTGATCATAATCTTAACTGGGTAATTGGATACATATTTCCAAAAATCATAATTGGGATAGGAATACCCAAGTGTGTTGTTTGATTCAATCATTACTTGTTTCTTACGTAAGACACAGTTTCTGATTCCATTGGCATTCATTTCAATTACAACATCATTCTTTATTGCACAGTGGATAATTTCATTTGTAATCTCTTTCGCAAAGTTATCAAATACTTTATAACCCCAAATAAAGATATCTGGATGAGCAAGTATTTTAAAATATCCCGTATTCATTGCTTCAATTACTGTATCTTTATAGTTTATTAAATCATTTTTTGTTAATGGTAAATAGATACTATAATAGATTAATTCATTCTCTTTGTTGTATTTTTCTATATAATGCTGCCCTAATATCAAATAATCGAGCTCTTTTAAATATTTAGGGTAATAATTAACCATATAGTGAAAATATTCCGATTCTAGGGCTGAATAGGCCTTAAAATAGGTTTTGTAGTCCTCTTTTACCTTTGTTACAGTTGGTAAGTATATGTTTTTATAATCCTCTTCGGACATTCTTCTGGTATGAAATTTATCTTTAATAGCATCAGGAAGTGGCATATGATCTGACATTCCAAACGCTTTATAGTGAAGTGATTTTGCTTTTTCAAAATATTGTTCAATGGTACCTGTCGCATGCTTGCACAAATAACAATGGGTATGGTAGTTGGTATCAATTATTATGTCTTTATTCTTCATTGTTGGTCTTTATTCTCCTGCTTCTCTTCTATTTTTAGTTTAATCCATTGAGCATTTCTGCCGGTACTTAAAGGTTTAATAATATTTTGATCCTTTAGTTTATTTAATGTTCTTGTAATTGTCATTGAACTTGCTGAAGGATAAGAATTTCTTACATCTTCTTTTGTGAATATTGTACCCATTTCAGTTAAGATAATTTGTTCTAAATGGTCACTTTTATACGCCTTATGGTTAAAATTCGTTTTTTGAAGGAGTTTCGTATAACTTGTATAACCATCATTAATAATTTGAAATATTAAAGAACTTACTTTACTAAAATCTAAAGGTAAATCGGGATATTGAATGGATGCTTTGGTTAATTCTTTGTTAATGGAATCGAAATAAGGCTCGAAAGTTTTAAAAAAGCTAACATAATAGAAACAATCAATCTTATTTAAGAAAAGCATATGATAAAGAGCAAGCATACTAGCAACCTTATTGACCTCATCTGATGTAAAAGGTTTTATATACGATATTTCCATAAAACAAATAGTAGATAGAATAATCGGTTCATATATTTTTCTTCGAATCGATAGTTCATAACGATCTAATAAATGATTAAAGAAACTTCTATGACTTTTTGTGTATTCTTGTTCTTTGAATTTGGATGTTACAAATGGACTCATATCGTATTGTACTTTTGTTTTATCAAAGATTTTAACTAAATAATTAAAAATATCACTACAATTATAAAAATTATTTGACCTACTTAAATTCTGAATCAAATTTAGGGCATTATATACTTGTAATGCTCTTGTTTCTTCTTTAGTACGATTCATTGATTTTTGTTTTATCAATTGTTTTATACGAAATTCACTTAAATCAAGCTTTAAGTAGTTACAAACCCATAAAGTATCTTCAAGTAATTGTTGTTCATGATAAATTGCACCATCTTTTTTTAATAGTTCTTTATAATATAAATTACTACCAATGGATTCATAGGTCTTTAAAATTAATAATAATAATTCCTTTGGCATGGGAAAAAGGGTAACAAGTGAAAAATTATCAAACATATCACTAACTTGTTCTTTTACTATCTCTTTCATACCATCACCAACCTTTATATAAGTATACCTTTTTTTATAAAAAAAAGCAAAATATTAACTTTATATAAACCGCCTAAAATCGTTTGGATGAGTAATTATCTAACCTTTTTAGTTTCGAACGCTTAAAAACGGGTTGTTTTAATTATTTTATTGAAATTTTTCATTTTTTTAAAAAAAGTAATAAAAACAGCCTTCAACCTTAAATGGTTGAAGGCATATTTTCGTATATTTTTATACTTATTTTTATTGTTGGTCAATATGAAACTTATGTTCGATTTTTTTAAATAGTAAAGGAACAATGCCAAAGGCCACTGTACTAATAAGCATATACATGAAAAGTGTGAATAGATTATATAAAAATGTAGTTTGTATAAGTTTTAATAATAAACTGAATCCTATAAATATAGGGGCAATACAAAGTAATAATACAAGGATTCTTGTGAGTATTTGATATTTATTTATATGAATGGTATTAAAATTAACCCATTTATTTTCAATGAATATTCCTAAAATAAATCCCGTATACATTCCATAACCGCGAAATAGGTCATTTCCCGCATTCTTAAGAAACAAGAAAGGAGTAAAACAAATAAGAAATAGGATATAAACCCACCATTTCTTATGATAGAGTTTTATCATTAGAAGGCTCCCCGCAAATGCAAAAGCAATACCTAGTATAGCACCCATGATTACATCATGAGGAAAATGAACACCTAAATAAAGTCTTGATATCATTATTAATAATAAACTAAGGATACATAACAGTATTGCATAGGGCTTCTTCTTGTTTTCAAGGGCAATTAAGGAAAGTGCTGCGGCACTATTTTGAGAATGTCCTGATGGAAAACTCGTACCGGATGCATTATCATATTTAGGTACTACTCGTAAATGTTCTTCTCCTTCAAACTCAAAGGGACGTAAAGCTTTTACAAAGGATTTAATGATGTTATTAAAACACATATTTCCAAATAGTATAAAAGCAAATTTCTCACCTTTTTCTTTATTTATAAAAAAATACAGTAAAACAATAATGAATATGATTAAAATACTACTACCAATCTTTGAAATAAGGGTAAATACAACATCCCAAAAAGGACTACCTGCAGTATAAAACCATTCTAATACATTCCATTCCCAAGGACTCGCTACCATATTTCTTCCTCAGTTTTTTTGGATAAGGTAGGTTTTAGTGTCTTTTCTTGTTTGGATAATTGATACAACTCTTTTATTTCATGAGGAGTAAGATTCCTTACTTCACCCTCACTTAGACCTTCTAGGGTTAAATTACCAAAGCGAATTCTTGTTAAGTGTTTTACATCATGTCCTACAGCGGAAAACATCTTTTTCACTTGGTGATAGAGTCCTTGTGTGATTGTAATATCAACTAAGGAAGAATTATTCTTACTATCAATTTTTACAACATTTAAAATTGATGGAAGACTGAGAGTTCGATCAATCATAATTCCATTGGTTAGCATAGAGATTTGATTATCAGTTAATATTCCTTCAATCCTCGCAAGATATTCTTTTTGAATTCCACTCTTTGGTCCAACTAAAGTATTCATAAAGTCCCCATCATTGGTTAATAGAATAAGTCCTTTGGTATCATAATCGAGTCTTCCTACAGGGTATAAACCCTTATCTTTAAACTCTTCGGGTAATAAATCAATCACCGTTTTTCGATTCTTGGGATCACTGACTGTACATAATACCCCTCTTGGTTTATTCATTACGAGATATAAAGGGATTGGTTTATCATTTAATGGTTTACCGCCAATTGTAATTGTATCTTTATCTGATACCTTCGTCCCAAGTTCGGTTACTACAGTCCCATTTACTTTTACAATACCATCTAGTATCCACTTCTCTGCAGTTCTACGCGAGGTAATTCCTGTTCCCGCAATTCTTTTTTGTAATCTTTCTAGCATGCTTCCTCCTTTTTCATCCACTCATTATAAATAGATTCAAGTTCTGTTTGTATTTCTTCAAAGCTTTTATTTTCAATTGATAAAATATGCGTATAGGGATGATTATGAAACCAAGTGATTTGTCTTTTCGCAAAGTGTCTCGTTGTTTTTTTAATATCCTCTACTGCATCAATTAAACTACATTCATTTTCTAAATAACGAATAAGTTGTTTATACCCAATGGCTTCTTTACTTGTTTTACTAAAGCCTGCTGGGTATAAAGATTTTACTTCAGAGAGTAATCCCTCATTCATCATACAATCTACCCTTTGATTAATTCTAGAGTAAATAGCGGCTCTATCATCCGTTAAGAATATTTGACAAATATCATAAAGGGCATCAAAGTTTCTTTTTACTTGTTTTTGATTGTTCGATGATATTGCAATCTGATAAGCCCTTAAAAGTCTTTTTCGATTATTTAGAGGAATCTTATGTTCTTCATCATAATGGAGGTCGTCTAATAGCGCTCGAATTTGATTATTTGAGTAACTATCAAGCTCAGACTCGTTAAAACTCGTTCGAGAGGGGGAATTAAACTGATAATCAAATAGAGCCGCATCTAAATAGAAACCACTACCCCCTACAATCATTGGGATTTTATTTTGTTTATGAAACTCTGTAAATAATTCTCTTATTCTTGTTTGATACTCACATACAGAGAACTCATTCGTGGATGGGATAATATCAAAGAAATGATGAGGAACGATGGCTCTTTCTTGTAGAGTTGGTTTTGCGGTTCCAATATCCATTCCAATGTATACTTGAAAGGCATCCCCATTGATTATCTCTAAATGATGTCTTTTCGCAAACTCAATACTAATCTTCGTTTTTCCTACTGCGGTAGGACCGGTAATACAAAATACTTTATTCATTACATTACCCGCTTAAACATTTTTTCTATTTCGTATTTTGTAAACTTAATTATAGTTGGTCTTCCATGAGGACAAGTATAAGGCATTTTACATTTATCCATTTCTTTTAATAGTACCTCTACGGCTTCTTTGGATATGGTTTCGTTTCCAGTAATTGAGCCTTTGCAAGCAATTGTTTTTGCTAAACGATCATAAAGTATATCTTTCGATAATTGTTTATTTTCCCAAAGGGAATCAAATAATTGTTGAATGTCATTTACTTCATTCCCAGATTGATGAATCCATAGAGGTATCGAACGAACCTTTAGGGTATTTCTACCAAATGGTTCATAAAATAAGCCAATGTTGTTACATTCATCATTATGATTTTCAAAATACTCCATTTGAGCAGCATTTACTTGAATATTTATAGGTATTAATAAATCCATATGGAGGGATTTTTTGGATTCTTCTTGAAAGGATTTTAATATTTTTTCATATCGACAACGCTCCATTGCGGCGTGCTGGTCAATTAAGAAAAGATTTTCATCTTTCTCTAGTAAAAGGTAAGTTCTATGATATTGACCAATATAATGAAGGGATGAAAAATAAGAATTTGCATCCTCCTTCATTTGTGTTTGTTTATAAGAGTGATTGCCACTTTCAGTTACTTCTTCTTTTAAATCACTTTCAAAAGGAGCTGTAGGAGGTATGAATTCTTCTTCACTACAAAAACTATCTTCGCTATTTTCTCCATTTGTTGAAACAACTTCCGTAGGGATGCTGTCCCAGGATAAACTAGGAGTTTCTGGGCTACCATTTGTAGCCTTGTAACTTTCGTCTATAGTATCATTCACAAGGGTACCCTTCACATCTTCCAGTATTGTTTGATAAACAATACTACTCTTTTGAATTGTATCTGTAATACACTTAGTGATTAAGTTTTTCAATCCTTGTTCTTCAGTAAAACGAATTTCAAGTTTTGATGGGTGAACATTTACATCGACTAAACCATAATCACAATTGATATTTAAGATAGTAATCGGATATTTTCCTTCTGGAAGAATTGTTTTATAACTATCGGTAATTGCATAATATAAACTAGGGTTTTGTATAATACGGTTATTGACAATGATATTGATCGAGTATTTATTACTGCGATAAATGGAATTGTTTGTAGTAAAGCCTGTTATAGAATATAAATCGTTTTTACCTGAGAATTTTAACATATTCTTACAAACATCAAATCCATAGATTTCTGATATAATTTCAAAAGTATCTTTTGTACCTAAGGTTTGAAATACAACTTTATTATTATTCGTAACGGTAATTGCTACATCATGCCTTGCAAGGGCAATTTTACCAATAATTGCCAGTGTATAATTTAATTCACTTGTTTCTGTTTTTAAATTCTTGAGTCTTGCGGGGGTATTGTAAAAAAGATTCGATACTTCTATCGTTGTTCCAATGTTTAAGGGAACGGCGGATTCTTTTATGCATTCCCCCGCATTATATTGATACATATAACCATTAGTCCCATCGGTACAAGAAGATATCTTCATTCTAGAAACACTTGCTATAGAAGGTAGAGCTTCCCCTCTGAAACCTAATGAGGAAATTGAAAATAAATCTTCAATGGTGGTAATCTTACTCGTGGCGTGGCGCTTTAAAGCGAAAGGAATTTCATCTCTTGTCATCCCATAGCCATTATCTCTTACAATAATATTTGTAAAGCCACTGTTCGTTAAATCAATCTTAATGGAGGTTGCTTCCGCATCCATACTATTTTCAACAAGTTCTTTAATTACGGAGGTAGGACGTTCTACAACTTCTCCTGCCGATATAAGATTGGAAAGAGTTTCACTTAATTCATGAATTGGTTTTTTCATTTCTTTAATTCTTCCTTCCATTTTGAAATTAATAATAATGCTTCAATTGGTTTTATACTATCACAATCGGTATTTGTGATTTCATCCGCAACTCTTTCCGCAATCTTATTGGTCTTATCAATGATAATCGGTTCTTTATAATTTTGAATCGACATAACTTGAGCATTATAAGACATTCCACTTTCTAATTTCTCTAATAAATCATTGGCTCTTGTTGTGATTTTTGGGTCAAGTCTTGCTAAACTGGCTACATGGATACCATAACTTTTATCGGTAGGTCCTTCCATTACTTTATGTAAAAATACAATATCATTCTCATTATCTTTAACAACAGCGCCCATATGAACATTCTTTAAATTTGGTAAATCTTTATCTAAGGTAGTGAGTTCATGATAATGAGTAGAAAAGAAAGTTTTTGCTCCAATATGATTATGTAAGTATTCGAGGATTGCTTGCGCAAGTGCCATTCCATCATATGTAGCGGTTCCTCTACCTACTTCATCAAAGAGAATTAGACTCTTCTCGGTTGCATTCATTAAAGCTTGATTCACTTCTAACATTTCCGACATAAAAGTAGATTCTCCACTGGAAATATCATCGGTAGAGCCAATTCGGGTAAATATCTTATCAAATACTGGGATAGTTGCACTATCCGCAGGAACAAAACAACCCATTTGTGCTAGAATCACCATCAAAGCATTTTGTCTCATATAAGTACTTTTACCCGCCATATTCGGTCCCGTAATTAAAAGAATTCGATCTTCATTATGAAGTACAATATCATTTGCGACAAATTGCTCTTCATTCATTGCCTCAATTACTGGGTGTCTTCCGTTCTTTATGATCATTTCATTATACAATGTAATCATAGGTCTTACATAATGATTTGTTTTCGCAACTGTACTAAAAGCTAGTAACATATCAATTTCAGAAATTATATGGGCACATTTTTGTAAGGCAAGAGTATAGGTTTTACAAGTACTTCTTATTTCATTAAATAGTTGAATCTCTAATTCTAAACTTCTTTCATCACTTCGAAGAATTAAAGACTCTCGTTCTTTTAATTCTTGGGTAATATAACGTTCCGAGTTCGATGTTGTTTGTTTACGAATATAACCAAACTCTGGTAATACGTTACTTATATTTGATTTTGTCACTTCAATATAATAACCAAATACTTTATTAAAACCAACTTTTAATGTTTTTATACCCGTCTTTTCTCTTTCCCTAATTTCAAGGTTATTTAAGAATTCTTTATTCGTATTACTGATATTTTTAATATCATCGAGTTCTTTGGAATAGCCGGCTTTAATAACACCGCCATCACGTAATAAGAATCCCGCATTTTCATCAATAGCGTTATCTAATAATTCATATAAATCCTTGAAACATTCAACCAAATCTGCCTTCTTTTTTGCAACTTTTGTTCCTATTTGATTTAATAATTGTTTAATGGTAGGAAGGACTTTTAAAGATTTTTTTAATTGAATTAAATCTTTAGGAGATAAACTACCATAACTAATTCTACCTACAATTCGCTCTAAGTCATAAATATCGGCAAGTTTCTCTTTGATATCATGAGCTTCAATATAGTGATTCATTAAATCTTCAACAAAGTCAAGACGGTTATTAATTTTATCAATTTGAACGAGAGGGTACAAAATGCTTCTTTTTAAATATCTAGAACCCATTGCGGTTGAACATTTGTCTAATACACAAAATAAATTATTCTTATTTTTATTTCCTCGAATAGATTCTATCAATTCTAAGTTTTTACAACAAGATTCATCCATTTGTAAATACTCTTTATTGGAATATAGAACAAACGGTTCTAGATGAACCAATACTCTTTTTTGAGTTTTTACAATATAAGATAGTAACCTCTTAGGCGATGCTTGTCCTTGTTCTTCCACTTTATCAATTAATCCAAGCATATATTTATCGAGGGTAATATCATCTTCAATTGATATTAATATATTGTATAATTTTGCTAATTGGTTCTTATAAGAAGGATTAAATGTAGTTGAAACTACAAGTTCTTTAATCCCTAGTTTTAATATTTCACTTGTAACTAAAGTAAGTTGCAAAGGAAACTTCGTAATTTTTGCTTCCCCAGTAGATAAATCTATATAAGAAAGGTAATAGTTTTCATTTGATTTTTCTAATTCACCTATATAATTATTTGTTTTATCATTTAAATAACTTTCATCAATATTGGTACCCGGTGTAACAATTTGAATAACTCCTCTTTTTACTAGTTTCTTTGTCGTAGCAGGATCCTCTAATTGTTCCACGATGGCAACTTTATAACCCCGTTCTGTGAGTTTTTCAAGATATTGATTTACCGCATGAAAAGGAACTCCACACATAGGAACTCTTTCATTTCCAGGTCCCGCATCTTTTCCTGTTAAGACAATTTCAAGTTCTCTACTTGCAACAATGGCATCATTAAAAAACATCTCATAGAAATCTCCAATTCGAAAAAACACTAAAGTGTCTTTATACTCTTCTTTAATCTCTAGATATTGTTGAATCATTGGTGTATAAATCGTTTTGTCAATATTCTCATACATGGTAATTACCTCACAATAGTTATAGTATATCATTTTTTTTCATAAAAAGAAAATATTTAATCCATTTTTGAGCGCTCGAGGTGAGTAATTATTTACATATTTTATTTCGAACGCTAAAAATACGGTTCTATTAAAAAAAGTCACTCCTTTTAAAAGTGACTCTTTGCTCTTTATTTTTCTATTTTTCATTCACTTGTCTTGGATCAGTATCAGTAGTTGTAGGATTTAAAATATACTTTTTAATCGGTAAACAAATCACAATACTTAAGATACAACTAACAATAGCCTCAGGAATACCATTGATTAATATGGTTGCTCCAATAGCTCCCAGTAAAGCGCTAAACTCCATTTGTAATGCGGCCGCATAAGCGTGTCCCCATAAAAAGTAAGTTCCAAATAGTACCAAGAAGGTATTTGTTAAACTACCGAGTATTCCTGCACATCCATAAGCAATCGCATTCAGGGAGGACTTTTTTAATAGTTTTTGTAAAAGCTTATTCACAAAGTAAGCAACAACTGGTGTTAATACTCTTGGAACAATACAAACAACAAGGGACCAATAAGAACCAATGTTGGAGTAAGCATTAAAAGGTGTAAAGACGATTGCTGAAGGATTTCCAGGTTCAACAAAAGTCCAATAGACAAAACTATACACCCCCGCAAGTAGCCCCATAAAGGTGCCTGCTTTTAATCCAAATAAGAGTGCCGATATAATTACAGGTACCATCGCAAGGGTTGCGGAAATGGGTCCTAGTTTAATTGCACCTAAAAAAGGAGTAAAGCAAAAAATTGTTTCAATGGCAATAAGCATCGCCATAGTAACTAAAAAATGAATTTGTTTCTTGTAATTCTTATGAGTATCTTTTCTTTCCATGAATAAAATCTCATCCTTTCTAAATATTTTAATTAATCAAAGAATTCAAAAGCATATTTTATTAATATAATTGTGTCTCCATGAACTGCTCCCATTTTTCTAAGTTCATCATCTACACCCATATTTCTTAGTTTTTGAGCAAAGATTCGAATATTCCCATCATTGTTAAAATCTAATTGATCAAATAACTTTTGAATACTTTTACCATCTACATGTAACAATCCATCTTCTCCTCTTGTTACAGTGAAGCCTTTATCTGCAGGTTTAAATTCATATAGCACTTCTTCTTGCTGTTCAATTTCAACTTGCATACTTCTTCTTGCTACTTCTAATACATCCGCAATTCGATATAATAATTGATCTAGATTTGTTTTTGTTAATGCGGAAATAGATATGATATCTTTATCGGGATATGCTTGTTTAAATAAATCTAAATTCTCTTTGGCTTTATCTAAATCCATTTTGTTTGCAACAATAATCTCAGGTCTATTTTCTAATACTTTATCAAAAGAAATAAGTTCATAACGAATTTGTTTATAATCCTCAATGGGGTTTCTTCCTTCGCTTCCACTCATATCAATAACATGGACAATCACACGAGTTCTCTCAATGTGTTTTAAGAAATCAATCCCTAATCCTGCTCCTAAATGAGCCCCTTCAATTAAACCCGGTAAGTCCGCCATAATGAAACTTCTACCATCTGGAACTGCAACTACTCCAAGATTTGGATGGAGAGTCGTAAAATGATATTCAGCAATCTTTGGTTTTGCTGCTGACACTACGGAGATTAATGTTGATTTTCCCACACTTGGGAAACCAACAAGTCCTACATCTGCTAAAACTTTTAAGTTTAGTTCGATATCAAACTCATCACCAGGAACCCCTTTTTCACATATTTGGGGAGCGGTATTTCTTGAGGTCATGAATGCCGCATTTCCTTTGCCACCTCTTCCTCCTCTTGCAACAACGACTGATTGTTTCGCAAGGGTAATATCTCCAATTACTTTCCCAGTATCTTTATTAATGATGGTAGTTCCAATCGGGACTTTGTAATAAACATCTTCCCCAGATTTCCCAGCCATATTTTTCTTTCCACCACGTTCACCATCTTCAGCACTAATTTTTTTTGTGTAACGATAATCTAAGAGTGTAGTTAATCCACTTTCACCCACAAATATGATGCTTCCACCCCGTCCGCCATTGCCACCGGCAGGGCCCCCTTTTTCCATATATTTTTCATGTAAGAATGAAACAACTCCATCTCCGCCCTTCCCAGCGCGAACATGAAAACTTACATTATCTACAAATGTTAACATAGATTCCTCCTATATTTATTGAATAAATACTATTATAAAAAGAAACTTGTTGCCAAGTTTCTTTATTTCCTAAAAGGTCTTGGAATTAGTCTTGTACAGGATATACTGACACAAATTTTTTTCCTGCTTTTTTGATTTCAAATTTTACAATGCCATCAATTAAGCAAAATAGTGTATCATCTGATCCGATTCCGACATTTGTTCCTGGATGCATTTTAGTTCCTCTTTGACGATAGATTATTGATCCCGTTGTCGCATATTGTCCATCGGATAATTTTGCGCCTAAACGTCTGCCCGCTGAATCACGGCCGTTTTTAGTAGAACTTACACCTTTTTTGGAAGCGAATAGTTGTAAACTTAACTTTACCATATGTTCCTCCTATTGTGATTATTTTTCAATTGTAATGGAAATATTATTTGGATATTCATTAGCGATTTGTTTTAAAGTTTCATAAAGATTGTCTAGGCCAATTTGTAAATACTTTTGATTCACAATTGTCTCTTTATTGAAATTAGTCCATTCAAAGGTAATTATTCCTTTATCTTCATCTTTGGTAAAATGATAGTTTTGAGTGATTTTATCAATCAAATTTATTGTCATAATTACTGCTGTAGAAATTCCAGCACAAACAATGTCCTTTCCATATTTGGCATAGTTTGCATGACCGTTTATTTCAAAAGATTGAATGTGGTCTTTTGAATAAGTAAAAATAACTTGAGTCATAGCTTTAATAAACAAAAGATTCTTTCAATTAACAAGTAATTGATTGAATTGTTACTTTTGTGTATGATTGACGATGACCTTTTGTTTTACGTTCATTCTTTTTAGATTTATACTTGAAAACAATAATCTTTTTTCCACGTCCTTGTTTATCAATAGTACCAGTTACCTTAGCACCTTCAACAAGCGGTGTACCTACTTTTTCACCAGCGAGTAATACTTGATCAAAAACTACTTCTTGACCAGCCTCACCCTCTAATTTCTCAACGTAGATTGTGTCACCTTCAGCTGCACGGTATTGTTTACCGCCAGTTACAAAAATTGCGTACATTTGTAGCACCTCCTCATATTAAAATTTAAGACACGCCATGGGGGTGAATAAACGAATTTATTTCTTAACTACCCTATTTGTGCGGTTGCTAGACTACAACGCATATATTATATAACATTTGTCTTTTATTTGCAAAGAAATAGTACATATTTTTTTTGATAAAAAAACTG
>CAYYTE010000031.1:0-7242 GCA_964474685.1 uncultured Staphylococcaceae bacterium
CCACCGATAAATCCACCAACTACTTGACAAAGAATATAAACAAAAAATTCTTTAACGCTCATTCTTTTTGTAATTAAACAAGCAAGCGAAACCGCTGGATTAATATGACACCCAGAGATTCTTCCAATAGAATAAGCCATAGCAATTAAAGATAAACCGAATGTTAATGCGGTAGCAACTAATGAACCACCAGTTATTGCAGCAACACCACATGAGAAAAATACAAGCACAAATGTGCCGATTGCTTCACACAATCCTTTTTTCAATAAATCATTCATTTTAAAACTCTCTTTTTTATATAATTATAATACGAGTTGTTTTTAAAATCAAGATGAAACTCTAATTATTTCGTATTTTTTGTATAATTCTGCAACTTGCTTCATAATGCATAATCCAATGTCTTGATAAAGGCATTTTAATAAGTCCTAAAAAACTTTTACTATTCCAGTAATCTAAAAGCCAAACTGCATTCGAGTCTTCGCTTACTACATGAATATTCCTTATCTTGTCAATCGAATCCTTAGAAACAATATTTTTTAAATCTATATATTGTAATGATGCAAAATATTCATTTGTATAGGATACAACATCCATCGCATATTTAATCAACTCATCAATAATAATCTTTTTTGAAAATTCTTTAATTTCTTCTTTCACTAATTCATTTCCTGTAGTAATGATCGGAGAATTCATTTTGTTTTGATAATCTTTTTGAAAGAAAACTTCCTCCGTATTACCCATTATTTCATTGATTACGATATCTTCTATTCTTATAACGTGATACAACGAATACATTATAGTTTTATTTTCAAAACCTTGTTTGTTTATAAAAGGCATTAACGAAAGTTCTTCTTTATTACAACTAGTAACCAAATGAATCCAATCATTTAACAATGAAGTACGAAAAAATATCAATTGATTTATCCCCTCATCAAATGAATTTTTTTTAGATAGAGCACAAATTGCATTCTTTTGGCTTGTTGATAACTCTTTATTCATTATCCTGCTCCTTGGCTATATCGCTTACAAGTGCTCTATAAAACACGTCACCAATTTGTAAATATCCATCCATAGAAGGATGAACACCATTAGTTCCAATGATTTCAACAATATTACTTCTAGCATTCACTTTCATTTTATCATAAGGCATATTGTACTCTACATCAAATTGAGCTTTCATATCGATGTATTTACAATAATGATGATACTTACTACTACAACATATTTCCTCTAAATAACTATCATAATTATATGCTGTTACGACTTCCCCAAAAGCATCCGAATAAACTCCACTTGCTCCATAACTAAATGCCAGGCCACCATTGATGGAAGGCGATTGAATACCAAGCAACCGAATATATCCATTTGGAAAATCCTCATGAAACTGGTCAAGAAAAGCTTCTATATATTTTGTGAAATGAGAGAAATTATTGTTAAAAGGTTGATATTGACCATTCCAAGATAAAAGAACATACATATAGTTAATATCTTTAAAATGATTTATATTACAATAGTTTCTAAAATTAATCCTTTGGAGCAACTCATCATAAAATGGATTCCCTTTTTCAAACTGATATTTTAATACTTCGACATCATTATAGTGAGTACCACCAGAAACATGGTGGAAACAAGTGCCAATTGAAGGAGTCAAAGAATTATTATTTAATCCTCTCTTAAACTTTAATTTATTCTTTGTAATAGATTCTAAAATCCATAATAAATTATTAGATTCCCAAATGCTATGTTGATCTGAAGAATCAAAACAATGTTCTTTTACTTCAATCCAGCAACAAGAGTCTGAAGAAACAATTTCATTTGTTACAAAATGGCGCCAACTCCAGCCGCCATAGCCTTCATAACCGATTTCACTTTTTTTACAAGTACCAACAAGTTCAATCGAGTCTTTAAAACCATTTCCTCTCGGTTCGCCATCAATTTGTGTAAATCGTCTATAACCCTCATGACACCAAACCCCATTAAATGTTAAGGAATCGCCTACACAAAGAATTGTATTTTTAACAGCTGGAGCGATTGGTTTTACAACATGTAAGGTAGTTGATGCAGATTCTATCACATTATAATAGTCATCTCTTAATGATAATACAAGTTCATAATCTCCACAATCTTCCTCTTTTGGAAGATAAGAAAAGTACCTTGGAAAAGGCATTCCCTTAATGCAGTCAATATGAATATCATATTTATACGGATTCATAGAACAAATAACTCCCCGATAAAATAATTCAAACTTATCCCCAACCACACAGTCATATTGTTTTGCTAAATATATTAGTTTTTTCATAATAATACCACCTCATTTATGAATAGTATACACCAATTAGCTAAAATAGTCATTTCATTAACGATAAAAAAAGCCTAACCAAAGGTTAGACCATTTATTAGAAGAGTATTTTCTCTATTCTTCAATTGACTTTGAAAGATTTTTAAAGAACTTTTTAGTTCTAAGAACGATTGCCCAATCACCAAACATAGATACTCCTTCTATAAGTAAGAATATCCCTACAAGAACCACCAAAGAAATAGAAGATGCAACAGGGTAGAACATTGCAACAACACCGAATATAATTTCAAGACAAGATAGAACTGTAATTACCCATGAATAAGATAGTCTTAATTTTAAGCCTGTTAGTGAAAGAGAGAGCTCTGTAATACCCTCAATTATAAACCACATACCAAAAATATATGGTAATACAGCAACAGTTACGTCCTTATTTGATAATAATAAGACTCCTAAAATCATAGTGATTATTCCATTAACTAATAAGAAACCACTCCCAATATACATTCCAACTGTAAAATATACTACCACTTCAATTATGCCTACAATAAGTACAATAGCACCAATTATATAAGCAAATGTTGATAATGTCGTATCAACGGGCAAGCATAAGCAAACAATTCCTGCCACTACTAATAACAAACTCGCAATAAACCAATTAATCATTGTAGATTTTTTCATTTTCATTCCTCCTAAATCGTTAAAATGATTTTAAATAAAGATATTGAAATAGTATCTCTCTATGCTAAGGAATACCTTTCTTACATAATACTCTCTTTTGTTAGAAATGTCAATAGTAAAAATGAACAAAACAACTATTTTGTTCATTTTATATAATATACATATCTCAATAAAAAAATATAGTGCAAGAAGCACTATATTTATCTTTATTCAATAACTTGAACTTTCATTAAGTTTGTTGTACTATTGTTTCCTAAAGGAACTCCAGCAGTCACTACCACAATATCTCCAGGTTCAACAAGCCCTGTAGTTTTAGCGCAATTACAAGCATGTCGAAATAATTCCTCATTTGTACTTTGAAATTTTGACATTACAGGAACAACTCCCCAGTTCAAAGATAGTTGATTAAATACTTTCTTAAAAGGGGTTGCTGCAATAATTGGAACGGATGGACGGAACTTAGAAATAGAACGAGCTGTTTTTCCATGAACAGTAACCGCAATTATTGCCTTTGCATTTAGATCTCTTGCAGTTGTACAAGTAGCGTCACTAATTGCATTAGTAATATCGTCAAGTGAATTATCTTGAAGAATTGAATGGTATTTATTCAAATCGAATGCATCGCGTTCAGCTTGAATTGCAATTTTAGCCATGGATTCTAATGCAATAACAGGATATTTTCCATTAGCTGTTTCACCACTCAACATAATGGCGCTTGTCCCATCAAACACAGCGTTAGCAACATCTGATATTTCCGCTCTTGTTGGAACAGGATTCTCAATCATAGATTCGAGCATTTGCGTTGCAGTAATAACAACTTTCCCTGATTGATAACATTTCCCTATAAATCTTTTTTGAATACCCGGAAGTTTCTCATAATTCACTTCAACACCCATATCACCACGAGCAATCATTATTCCATCCGCAAGTTTTAATATTTCATCAAAGTTATCAATACCCTCTTGATTCTCAATTTTAGCAATTATTTTAATGTTTTCTCCACCATTTGAATCAAGGAAGTTTCTTAGAGTTTCAACGTCTTCACGTCTTCTAGTGAAAGATGCAGCAATATAATCTACATCTTGTTCAATACCAAAAAGCAAATCATCTTTATCCACATTGTTTAAATAAGGCATTCCAAGTTTAATTGATGGAACATTAACACCTTTATGATTACTAATTGATCCGCCAACTAAAACTTTTGTATAAATATTTTCTTTATCTGTAGATTCGACAATTAATTCAACTTTCCCATCATCTATCAAAATCTTCGTATTCATTTTTACTTCATTAGGTAAGTCGCTATACGTAATACTAGCTATTTCATCCGTTCCTAAAACGTCTTTTGATGTTAAAATAAACTTCTTACCTGATACTAAAACAACTCTATCATTAATAAAATTACGAAGCCTAATCTCCGGTCCTTTTGTATCTAATAAAATGGCACCAGGCAAATCTAATTCATCTCTTACTTTTCGAAAAGTCTTCATTTTTAATAAATGCTCTTCATGGGTACCATGAGAAAAATTAAATCTCCCAACATTCATACCATTCAAAAATAACTCTCTAATAATTTCTTCCGAAGATGATGCAGGGCCTAATGTGCAAATAATTTTTGTTTTTTTCATATATTCTCCTTTGCTCGAAAAAAGGTGGATAGACTCCACCTTGTATTTGACAGACTCCACCATATAAACCTATAAACGAACTAATAGTAGTATATCATATCCTAATTTTATAGTCAATACTCTACAAACGTTTACTCGTAGCGATATCGCAAGGTGATACTTAATCCCTTATTGATTCTTAATTGTAAGAATATAATGAGCAACACCAAATAATAAAGAAAACATAAGCAAAAGAACATTTAAAGTGATTAGCCCACTTAAGAAAAATAGGAAGGTAGGAATCCAAACAAGTAGTATTTTATTCCCAAGAACAAAAATATAGCCATATGTAATAAATACTAAATAATACGCAACAAGAAAAAAGGCGCCAAGTATAATATAAATTATTTGGGCGTTAGGAAACCAATAATTAAAATATGTGAATGGAATATTAATAATCATACTAAAAATTGAACCATATCTACCAATCTGTTCAAGAATACAAAGAGTCTTATTCGAACATACATTACTAAACTCTTCTTTATGTCTTATATATAAAAAAATATTAGGAACCATGAATAAAAGTACGAATATCAAACCTAAATAATTAAACCAACCCATATCACACCTCTTGTTTAAATATAATACCATATTTTATTTAATAAATTATTATTTTTGCATAAAAAAATCCCCTTGGATATACACCTTGGAGATTA
Organism: uncultured Staphylococcaceae bacterium; assembly: GCA_964474685.1. Taxonomy (GTDB): domain Bacteria; phylum Bacillota_I; class Bacilli_A; order ML615J-28; family CAG-313; genus UBA1737. The sequence continues at coordinate 5,301 of CAYYTE010000031.1, forward strand.
TCTACTCTATTTATTTTTGTGATTTTTCTTTAAGTTTTTAAATATTTCATTTAGTTCTTTAATCGAAAGAGTTTTTAATTCATCAAAAGTTCTTGTTGAATCTAGTGAAATAATTCTTTCAATCAATTTTGCTTTTCCTACAGAAATATTATTATCATCCGCAACTTTTTTATCATCGTTTGAAGCAACTTCATCTAAAACATTAACGGAAGATGAAGCGTTTTTATTATTTTTGCAAGTTTCTTTAACTATTTTAGCAAGCCTTTTAAGTTGTTCTGTATCTGATTTATTGTTTTTCATATAGCTAGTTAATATGATTGCGGAAGAGTCCTCCGATAAATAATTGTTATCACAAAGAGCATTTGTAACAATACTAACAGCAGAATCTACCGATTTACCGACAAGTTGTTTTTCATCAATTATTTTTGTTGCATCCTCATTTAAGCAATTCACAGATTTCACTTGATTATAATAATTAACAATAAGTTCAACGGAAGGGTTAACATCCATATAGATTCTTTCTTTTTCACCACCCATATAAACAAAGAAGCAAGCTAAGCAAACAATAAACAAACTACAAAAAGATAATGCAAGTTTAAGTTTTTTAGAAAATAAAGATGGTTTACTAACTTTATTACACGATAAAACTTGTGATTTTTTTTTAATGGATTCAAGTACATTTGGGGTAAATGTATTCCCAATCGTTTGTAATTGTTCTTCTATTTGTATTTTATTCATTGTCTTGGCTCCTTTCTTCAATATATTTTCTCACTTTTTCTAACGAATCATTATATTTCCAACGAATTGTTCCTTCGGGTTTCTTTAATAAGAATGCAATATCCTTTAATTTCATACCACTTAAAGTATGTAGATATACTATCTTTCTTTCTTCTTCTTTTAACACTTTATCAACAGTATGTATTAAATCCGTATCAACCGATGATAAATTGGTAGTATCTGGAATTTTATCCCAGAATTCATCATCGTAACTAGTTGTTCTTTTTGCTATTTTTAAAGCGTGTAAAGACTTATTCTTTGCAATCTTGCATATCCATGCCAAAGCATTTGTATTCAAGTGGTATTGATTAATTTTTGTGAAAACTGTAAGGTAAGTATCTTGTAACAAATCGCTTGCTAAAGAGTAGTTTTTTGTGTAAGTATAAATGATTGAGAATACAATCTTAGAAGATGAAATATATATATCATCCATGGCATCTTTGTTGCCTTCGCTTAAACTTTTCATTGCATCTTCTAACATCTTATTCCCTCACTTTACTTCCTATTTTCCTTTGTGATTATTACACTTTTCTTCTTTATCTTTTTTACACTCATTCACACGATTTGGCTTTAAGGCTTTGTATTTTGCTTTTAAAGCATCAACCTCTAATTTAAAGGCATCAAACATAGTTTTATATGAGGTTCTTGCGGTTTCTAGTTCTGTTGTAATTTGAGTCTTTTCTTCTTCAGTTAAGGTTTCATCTTCTAGTTTCGCTTCAAGAGTTTTAATAGTCTCTTTCAAAGTAAACATTTCTTTATATTTTTCTTTTAGTGTGTCCATTTCCGCTTTGAATTAACTATTTAGTTTTGATCCTAAGTTTTGTTCTTTTAAGGCACTATGAATTAACTCAACAAGTTCCTTAGTTGTCAAATCCTTCACTTCTTCAAGAGTCTTTTCAGGCATTAAATCTAATACCTTAAGGATTAGTTTCATCTTACCACAGGATACATTTAAAGCCTTTGCTTGTTCTAAACATTCATCTAGAGTTGCTTCCGAGATTTTACCAAAGAATCCATGGTTTCTAAAGAACTTTTCTACGCCCTTTTCAACTTTTTCTTTAATATCTTTGGATGACTCTTCATCACCTTGAACATCTACAGTAACCGTTATATCGTTTGTATCTTTAATATAACCTGCTGCATTTGCTGCATCACTAAACTCTTC
>CAYYTE010000031.1:7342-8401 GCA_964474685.1 uncultured Staphylococcaceae bacterium
TTTTTTAAAATTAATCATAATTTCACTTCCTTTCACTAATATAACAATTGAAAAAGTAAAAACGTTGGAATTTTTAATGTTTTTTTAACATTAATTCAAAAATTTGATTATATTTAATGCTTAATGAATCTATCATCTAAATTGTGATATGTATTTATTGTATCTAACTATTTTAAATTTTGAACTGTTTCATCCTTTTTTTTAAAAATGCTCCTTAACCATTCATTTGATTCTTTCATATTCAATAAAAAAGATAAAATAAATAAAAGGATTGCAGAAAAAACAGAAATCGTAATAAAACTAGGAACTCCAGGAATAACAAATGGGAGCCCACTTCGGAAAAACATATAATCTCCCTCTAGCCCTAAAATACGGTCAATAACTTCACAGTTAATTATATGAATACAGCAACCTAAAACCATCCACCCATAGTTTTTTAAAGAGGTTCTGAAAGTATTTGAGGAATATTCAAAAGCAGGAATTATTAATAAACCAGTATGCTGTAAAATGCTTTTTAAAATCGGGAAAGTTAAAACATTCGAATCAAAAATTCCCTCGGGAATAGCAAAAGTAACTATTCCACCGACAAAAGCAAAAAGATAAAACATTTTTTTACCTACTTTTGAATTCGTTAATGCAACAATAGGAACTATTATTCCTCCAAGATTACAAGGATACATTGGCCAACAACTAACTAGTGGGTCTTTTTTAACAAACATATATATCAAACGCCATAGTAATTCAAATGATAATTGAAAAATGCAAACACTAATCAATACTTTTCTTTTAGTTTTATTAGACTTAATAAAAAAACCACTTAAGAAAAAGCAAAAGAGTATAAATCCAACCACTCCAATAGAAACAAAGTAAATCTTTTGATATTCATATTCACCAGGAACACCTAAATTGCCAATCAACCATTGATATAATAACATACAATCCTCCCATTACTCCATTGACTTGTGAATGAAGAAAAAGCTACTGATATCCTTTAATATATACTATTTTATAACTGCCCTTCATTAGAATTAAAAAATGTCAAATAAATTATATCATAGA
>CAYYTE010000031.1:8501-15433 GCA_964474685.1 uncultured Staphylococcaceae bacterium
ACGCTCTTTCCTCAACTATAAAAATAATAGAATGTGGAAGCAATCGATCGAATATCACATTGGCTAGTGCATTATCACCAAACCCTTCTAACCTTGAATCACACCATGTTTTAAGGAGTGTCAAACAATATCACTCTCTCTAAAAATAAATGAATTCTAGTTTAATACCTTTTTTGATATATAACATAATTTGGACATAATATTCGCATCCATAATTTTTTTCTGAAAGCAGTATACAAAAAAAGCAAACCAAATTAGCAAAAATAAATTTGTTAGATTTACTTTGCCTTTCGGTTAACTTTATTATACATTTAACAATTATTGAAATTACCGAGTTAAAATAAGGAGTATCTTCTGGAAAGATAATAGATTCTTGAAAATAAATCAAAATCTTCTTGGCTTAAATTACCTTCTGGATAGGTAAAACCCTTGAAGTATTTATCACAAATTCCCTTTTTTATCTCGTTATAATCAAAATTAAGAGCTTTATCGTGTTCCTCTTGGGAGCAAACAAATAAGCATATATAATATTTATCTCCAACATGAAAAATACAAATATTGCTTTCCTTAGATTGACCTAAATCTATATACTCTTCCTTAAATAACTTCGGATAAAGAGTTGTTAACTCGTGAATGCGAATATCTTGAATATCAGGATTGTCATTAAATAATGAATCATAATTAACTTTATTATCATCTCTCGTTATTGCTTTTGTATCAAAAAGTAGAGTGATGTCGGAAATTGATAATTCAATAAAAATTCTTGTATCCCAAATGCTTTGTGTACAAGTATTTATATTTTTTTAAAGTAAACACTCGACCATAGCCAACAGGAAAAAATAAATTGTTTGTCATCTGTTTTTTTTCCATCAATAGGTGTATATGTTGTTTCTATCGTTGAGTCTTCTTTGAAGAATACTTCTTTTAATAAATCAAAGTCCTTCTTTTGTTTGTTTACTAAAACTTGAAGATTCTTCTCAAGATTTTCTTTATAGTGAAAATCAACACCAGTTTCTCCATTTTGAATTGAACAAATAGCTGGTTCAACTGCGGCAGTATAAACTTGTATGTTTTGAACATCCTGCAAATTGCTTTTTTGAATATAAGAAGAATTTTCGTTTTCCCTATACTCAATTTTATTAATTGAAATTAAATAGGAAGAACTATCAAAAGTATTAAACTTAAGTCGAAATGAAGAATGATTTGCTTCTAAAGTCCACAATAAAAAAGCATCCGATAAATCTTCCCACATAGAATGATTATAAATTACCACATCATCCGAAGACATGATAATTCAAAATTTAAAATACTATAATTTTTTGGATTTGAAAGTTCAATTGATACCTCTACTTCAGTCGTGCCAGTTGTTAATATGAATTCATTTGATGAAATCTTTTCACCATCCGCTTTTACACCTTCATACGAGAAATCAACAACATCAATATTATCTAACTTATTTTTTCTACAGCCAACAGTGTTAGAATTACAGCTAAAAGAAAATGTAAAAAAACTAAACGTAAACAAAAAAAATTTTCATATATTCCTTCTTTCTTTAATATTAATAAATTGTAATTTCAGGGTGGCTTTATCATTTTTATTATACTTATTTACTCCAGTAATTTTTATAGTCTCTTTTGATTCCTTTTTAAGTTTTGAAAGAACTGATAATAGCAATATTTGTAACACTTGCATCTTTGATTTCTACATGAGCAAAAACAAAAAACGTAATTAGAAAAGTAATAGTAATACTTGATAAAATTTCATTTTTTCCTCCTTACATTTTTGCGATATAGTATTATCAAACTAGGAGGCAGACTCCATCCATTAACAAAACATTATAAAAGCTCTAGTATCTAAGTCACCTTTGTCCTCCAAAAAAGAATCTATAATTTTTCAGGAAGAATATGAGGAAAAATAATTATGTGTAAAAAAACTTAAAACAATCATTTATCTACTCCCCATACTAATTCATAAAAGGAAAAATTCTATACCTATTTCTATCATATCGTTATTTTATATAAAATGCAAATAATAATAAGATTAGGATAGAGTAACATTTAGGTGCAGAGAGGAAAAAGTGATATAAAATATAATTTAAAAAATATATATATTTTCTTCTTTGTCCCTTCGTACTCTAAATGCTTTTAATAATTGACTCTTAATTCTCCCTTTAAGATAAATAAAAACTATTTAAATTGTAACATCAAAATAACAAAAAAAGTATCCGCTTTTATTAAGCAGATACTTGATGATTAGTAGAAAGTTACATAAGAGAGTTCTAATCTTAAGTCACAACAATTTGAAAGAAAATACCTCAAATAAGACAATTAATTAGTTGAGTTCTAAATTACAATCTATAGAAATATACATTTCATTTTATCACTCGCTTCAAACCTATTTGTATTCGCGGATAATCAAGCTAGACATAAACGAATGCCTAACTGCTACCATATCTATCTTTTATATAGGTGTGTGGGACTATAAGTCTTTTTAAAACAAACATTATTCAATAGTCTCAACCCATATTTCAGAACATTTTAACTTTATATAATCTTTTTCAAAGTTTGTAGCAATTTCAACTAAAAGAAATTCATCTTCAATAATTTTAATTTCATCTATTTCTTGATGAACGGTTATAATATTAAATTCATTTTTATTTTTAATGACAGCTTTGTTATTAATCTTATACTCTTCACAATCTTTAAATATTATTTTTAAAGTTCTATCCTTATAAGGTTCAAAAGCATAAAATACTTTAATCTCTAAATCAGAGCAATTTATAAAATTTATTTCGTCTATTATTGATTCATAGAAATCCAATTTACCATTTAGGATGTCTTTAAAATCTTTTGTTAATGTCATAAGTTCTCCTATAATTTACTATTAATTTCATCTGCTAATTTCATCAAGTATAGCCATTCTTTACTTTTTCTAACTTCAGTTGCACTTCTTAATGATTTTTCTTCTAACTCTAGAAATAGTTTTCTAAAATCACAACATAAATCATATACTTCTTTATTAATATATTTTTCTTCTAATAACTTATCTATCACTATTGTATGCAAAAATGAAACAACATTATCTATAATATCTTCAAAAATAGTATACTCAATATCATCATCACTTTGCTCTAGTAGTGAAGTATTAAATTTAATAAATGTTTCTTTAAAATATTCATATTGTTGTTTGGTAGTCAATTCTTTCATACTCAATTCCTTTACTAATAGAAACTTATATTCAACAAAAATATTAAATCTTTACTATTTCACATTCATAATAATATCTATCACCATTATTATTTACATACCATGGTAACGAATAAAAATTTAATAAATATTTTACTGGAGGATTTTTAATGTATTGCTTGTAATCAATAGCTATTTTCCAGAATTCATCAATTGTAAAATATTCAGGTAAATTACTTATAATTTTATTTAAGTTTTCAATAGCTAATTCATCTAAATCAATCCAACAATTAGTTAGCATTGGTCTAAACTTAAGTTCATCGTTATCATATTTATCTTTAAATTTATGATTATTTGAAAATAATTGTTTAATCTGATCTAATGTATCTTCAGATACAAGCTTAACCCAATTAGCATCACAATATGAATATTCAATTTTAGGTTTAAATTTTATTGTACAAATTTTTTTTAAAATTATCCACTTACCGATAATGTCACCTTTACAATAACTAACTTTTTCACCTTTATAATCACAATCAGCTATTTTATCTTTTATATCTATTACTTCCCAGTAACCTGATTCATATTGTGTTACAAAAGAACCAATTTTTAAGTTATTATTCATAAAGAATCCTCCTTTAACTACTACAATTATACCACATTTCCTCATTTATTTCTACTATTTAAAATAGGTAGAGTGGGAGTATAAAAAAAGCCAGGTAACCTTTAATTGTTGGTTGGTTAACTGACCACGTTATTTATAGATATCAAACTTAAATGACGGATAATCTTCTTTATCTAGTCAACATAGTTAATGTTCGAGCCTTATTTAATTTGAATAGATTCTAGTCAAATGACTTGAAGGATTGAAGGGAATAGATTATAATATAAGAAAGTATAAAAAAAAGGAAGAAAGTTCACATTTCATTTTGGACGATGACATGAACTTTCAACACACTAATATGATATCATTAAAAATGGAAATATTCAATATAAATGTTCATAAATATTTTGAATGTTGTTTAAAATTAGAGGTCATTGCTTATTCATTTCCAACTTGTTCTTGCCCTGGGGCTTTAGTAAAACATGGGTATTATAAAAGAACTGTAATTATTAATGGAATCAAGCAAAGAGTAACAATATTAAGGGTAAAATGCAAGTCTTGTGGTAAAACACACGCTCTTTTGCCTTCTTTTATTATTCCTTATCTTCAAACATCACTTAGAGATGCTATGCTTATTATTAACAATACTATTGATTCAAATCGATATTATTACAAAAAAAATTTGATTAGAAAGTCTTATAAGAAATGGATTAACAGAGTTCTCTCTGTTTTTTCGTCATTATCACATGCTTTTTTGAATTTAAATAATCTTGTCATTCAATGTTCCATGCACTTTCAACTATGCTTTCTTCAAAATCACAAAGGGAAATATTATACAATTTAACAATCCACATAACTTTAGAATTTAATCATTTTTATTTTAATGTTTCTTCTTGTATACTGATACTTGAAAGGAGAAATTATTATGACAAATGATGAAAAAGATAAGATTGCCTTATTTAAGTACACAATAATAGCACCTCTTATCTCTAACACCACAGAATACATCAATAAAAATGATTTTTTTATGGAAGCTTCTAAAAAACAATATCGTTATATTGATGGTAAACTTATTTCAGTGTCCTATTCTACATTGGAACGATGGTATTATAATTACTTGAACAAAGGATTCGATTCCTTAAAACCAGCAGCACGTTCGGATTTGGGGCATATTCGTAAACTTGATGATGAATTAATGGCCATAATTAATCATTATGTTGACGTTCATCCAAGACTTCCGTCAACTTCTATTTATGAAGATTTAATTAGGAATGGTTATATTGCAAAAAAAGAAGTAAGTTTATCAACAATTACTAGATACGTACAATCCTATAAGAAAAATAATAAAATAGTTATTAAAACCGAAATGAGACGCTATGAGATGGAACACATCAACGATGTTTGGTGCTGCGATACATCTTATTCATTTAAATTAAGTGTTGAAGGAACAAAAAAAGGACATTTATTATTGCAATCATCGATGATGCTAGCCGTCTAGTTGTTGGTTGTGATGTCTTCTTTAATGATTCTTATGCAAATTATATGTCTGTTTTAAAGCAATCGATTCAAAGATATGGAAAACCAAAGCTTTTGAACGTTGATAATGGAGCACCATATAAAAATGGGCAGATTGAATTATTGTGTGCAAGACTTGGCATTACTCTTCACCATTGTGCACCTTACTCGCCCGAACAAAAGTCAAAAATAGAAAGATGGTTTCGCACAATGAAAGATCATTTCATGGCAATTTATCACATATCTGAACAGACAACGATTGATACGTATCGTTATGATTTATTAGAATATGTAAGAAGCTATAATAATTCAATTCATTCATCGCTCTATGGTAAAACACCAAATGAAAGATTCTTTAATGGTAAAGACCAAATAATAAAATTAAGTGATGAATTGCTTGCAACTACTTTTCTAATCGAAATAGATCGGAGTGTGACAGCAGATGGAATTATTGTATTAGATAAAATAGAGTTTGAAGTCCCCTATATTTATGCAAATAAACGGATTAAGATAAGATATTCGGTGGATCATAAGAATGTTTTCGTTATCAATCCTGATAATACTTTAACAAAAATTAAAATAGTTGATAAGACCGCTAATTCAAAAATTAAGAGACAAAAGCCACGATTTAACGTCGAAGGAGATGAATAGACAATGAATTACTTAGCTAAGTTCGGTTTGGAATATAACCCTTTTAGTAAAAATCTACAATCAAATATGTTTTTAGAATTAAACGATGTAAAACAACTCTTGTTTCGCCTTAAGCACTTACAAGACAATAAAGGAATTGGATTAATCACAGGAGATCCCGGGATTGGTAAAACGACAATTGTTCGTTATTGGTGTAATACTCTTAACAAAAGTCTTTACAAAATAATTTACATTCAACATTCCACCATTAGCGTTCAAGAATTTTATAAAACTCTCGCTTACGAATTTGGAATTGAACCATCATTTTCAAAAAGGAAGAACTTTAATAATATCCAAGATGAAATTAATCGTCTCTCTATTGAGAAGAGAATAACCCCAATAATCCTTCTAGATGAAGCCAACTATTTATCATCAGGAATATTAAATGATTTGAAACTTCTATTTAACTTTGATATGGATTCGAAAGATCGTTTTATTCTCTTATTAATTGGACAAAATACTATTCGATCTGCTCTTAATTACAAATCAAATGAAGCACTTCGTCAACGCATATCAATGAATTATTCCTTAAATTCATTAAACAAGGAAGAAGCAAAATACTATATTGATACAAAACTAAAATCAGCCGGCCTAAATCAAGATATCATTTCATCAGAAGCTTATTCTCAAATATTAAATTACGCGAATGGTACAATGCGTTTGATAGATCAAGTTATGGATAAAGCCCTTTTATTTCTTTGTAATAAAAAAGTAGATATAATTACGGGTGATATGGCAATGGAAGCAATCAATGAATGTATAATATAACAACAAGAATCAATACATATTTAGTATGAGAGTTGATATTTAAAATCCATTAAATAAAATGATTAGAAACATTAAATAATGTTCCTAATCATTTTTTTATAGTTCATTTATAGACTTTTATCCATCAATTAATCTGAATACTCAACCATCAATTAAATTAGCATTCTATA
>CAYYTE010000032.1:0-14383 GCA_964474685.1 uncultured Staphylococcaceae bacterium
TTATAACAAATTATAGATGTACATGCAATAAAAATGAAATAATCGAATAATAAATAGAATATTAAAAAAGAAAAACAAGTTTTATCCTTGAAATTATATTACAAAGAATGTATAATCAAGTAAATGAGGTGGGAATTATGGATATAAGATTTAAAGATGGTTGGATCGAAGTAATTTGTGGTAGTATGTTTGCGGGGAAGACGGAAGAATTAATAAGACGTGTAAACCGCATTAAATATGCGAAGAAAGAAGTGCTTGTTTATAAACCATTAATTGATAATCGTTATGATGTAGTTCAAGTAGCATCACATGATCATAATAAAATCGGAGCGATTCCTGTTAATAAAAGTTCGGATGTTTTAAAATCAATTCAAGAATACGGCCATCTTCCCTATGCTGTTGCTATTGATGAGGTGCAGTTTTTTGATGATGGGATTGTAAATCTTTGTGAAAGATTAGCAAATTCTGGCGTAAGAGTGATTTGTGCGGGGCTAGACACTGATTTTAGGGGTGAGCCTTTTGGTATTATGGGTTCACTTTTATGCAAAGCGGAGGAAGTTACCAAGCTTCACGCTATTTGTATGGTTTGTGGCTCAACTGCTTCTCGGACTCAAAGATTAATTAATAACCGTCCTGCTTCTTTTGATGAACCAACAATACTTGTAGGTGCAAAAGAACAATACGAAGCAAGATGCCGCCATTGTCATCAGGTGAGTGATGTTATGCATGAGCGAGACAAGGTATTACATGATTAAAGATGATATCTATTATATGAAAGCTGCTTTAAGTGAAGCAAAAAAAGCATATTTAGAAAACGAAGTTCCTGTAGGGTGTGTAATTGTATTTAATGATGAGATTATTGCAAAATCTCATAACAAAAAAGCAAATACGAAATGTTGCATAGATCATGCGGAAATGATAGCAATAAAGAAGGCTTCTAAGAAACTGAATGTATGGGTGTTACAAGATTGTAAAATGTATGTTACATTAGAGCCTTGTTTAATGTGTATGGGTGCAATTATTCAATCAAGGCTGAAAACTCTCGTATTTGGCGCCTATGAGCCTAAATTTGGGGGTTGTGGGAGTTTATGTGATTTGTCTCGTCTTTCTGGCTTAAATCATAAAGTAGATGTTGTGCCGGGTGTATTAGAGGAAGAGTCTAGTAATTTACTAAAAGCTTTCTTTCAAGATTTAAGAAACAAGAAAAAAGTAGATTAGCGTATTTTCTATTTAAGAAACCATAATATATATATTTATAGTTGTTTTGTTATATAAATTGACAAAACAACTTTTTTTTGTTATAATATTTATAGATTTTAGTTTAAGTACCTTCATCCAAGGTTCCATAGTGAAATAGGTCAGGTCTTGATCGAAGCAGCCTTAAACTTTTGTAACTTGTGGGTGGGGGGACTTAAACTAAAATCACTTTTTTTAGGAGAAATAAGATTATGAAAAAGATTTTTTATTTTGTTTGTATTATCTTTATTTCCTTTTTTTCTAGTTGTAAAAAGGAAAACGTTTCCGAAGAACCTAAAGATGTTTTCTATAATGTTTCTTTTGTTGATGGAGATATTGAAGTTTCATCTTTTTCTATCAAAGAAAACGAAAGAGTAAATAAAATTAATGATTTAACTAAGGAAGGCTATTTCTTTTTAGGCTGGAAATTAAATGACACTCTATACGACTTCGATTTACCAGTTACTAAAGACATTAAACTACAAGCTTCTTGGGAAAAAATGTTTCTTGTAACCTTTCATTATGAAGATGAACTATGTCATGAAGATAAAGTATGGGTCCGACCAAATGAGAAAGTAGAAGAACCAACACTAAACTTGCCAGATGGTTATATTCTAGATGATTGGTATTTTGATACTTCGTATACTTCTATATATAACTTTCGATTAAATGTGACAGACAACCTTACTTTGTACGCTCATATTGAACAAAAGCCTGTACATAATATTATTTATAATCTTGATGATGGCGTATTGCCAACAGATGCTAAAACCACTTTTACCGAGAGTGTATCTTATACACTCCCTATTCCCACGAAAGAAAACTACATATTTATCGGATGGTATATGTATTCTGTGGAATCAGGGGTAAAGATTGAGTATATTCCTTCTGCGGCAAAGCATGATTATGAGGTATATGCTCTATTTGGTACGGATAAGACGTATTCAATTACTTACGAGTTGAATGGTGGAATATTCGATTCCAATGTTGATACAACTTACTCAGGATTAAATGAATCAAAGATATATCTTCCTAATGCTTACAAGGAGGGCTATTTCTTTAGAGGCTTTTATGAAACGGTTGATTTTACTGACAAGCAAGTGGTATCAATAAATCCAGGATCAGTTGGCAACAAAACATACTATGCTAAATATGTAAAAGCTTCATTAGAGAACGCAAAGATATCTATTTTTGGCGACTCAATATCAACTTTTTATAAAGAGGGTTCCGCATATAACAGCTATTATACCGGGAATCGTCAATATTATTATCCTATCTATTCAGCTACTGTTAAAGAAGCGACAGATACTTGGTGGATGAAAACAATTTTAGGTCTTAATGCTTCTCTTTGCGTGAATTGTTCCTATAGCGGCTCAACCGCAAGTGGCAACTTTCCTGCGGGAGAAAACGAAAAAAGAATTGTTCATTTATATGAACAAGTATATGGAAATTATCCAGATATTGTTATTATATATTTTGGAACCAATGATAATACTTGTGGATATTCTGTAGAGCGTTTTATTAAGAGTTACAAAAATATGTTAGATCAAATTTATAAGAAGATGCCTCATGTAGATATATATGTAATGAACTTAGGCTACACTTCCTTTAAAGGCGGGGTTTATACTGAAGAAAGAAGAATTGAATATAACAATGCTTTAAGCAATTTGACTAAAACTTATCCTTTGAATATTATTAATGTAAGTAATGTCATAACTCAAGATAATTCATATAGATATCTTGGGGATAACTTACATTATAATATTGATGGTATGACAGTGATTAGTGAAGAAGCGATTGCGACAATCCAAAAGAATTATTCAAAAAAAGCGACGATGTCAAGTGTCAAGAAAATATTTATGTATAAAGAAACTTATGATTTTTATGAACTGAAAAATAAAGAAATATTTCGATAATAAGGAGAACTAAATGAAAAACAACCTATTTAAAACTAAAACAATTACATTTATTCTAGCAACATTATTTATATTTAGTTTTGCTACTGGCTGTATTAAGAAAAAAAATTATACTCTTTCCCTAAATTTTATGGGTGGTGAGGAAGTATCTTATGAGAAGTCATATAAAGAAGACTCAAAAGTGACGCTTCCTACTCCTGTTAAAGCAGATTTTGTGTTTGTAGGATGGTATAAATCTACAAATTATTTAGAAACTGAACTTGTAAAAGATGGTTTTACTATTTCTGAAAACACCGAACTTTTCGCAAAATACGCACAAAATGTATTTACAATCCAATATGAATTATATGATGGATGGTTTGCTGATGATGTTATTTTAATTACTAAAACTGAGAAAAGAACAATTACTTTACCAACTCCTATTAAGGCGGGATATAAATTCTTAGGGTGGTTTAAAGAAGATACCTTCAAAACTCAAGTTGCAACTGAAGTTGAAATTACAGCAAATATTTCTTTTTATGCTAAATGGGTAAGAAGAGCTACTTTAAGTGAGATTAACTATCATCTAGATGGTGGTGTTTTGCCAGATAATGCGGATCTTGAATATTCTGAAGGATTTGAATTTACACTAGCCATTCCTACAAAGAATGGATATACATTTGAAGGTTGGTATTTAGATGAACACTTTACATCGGATATTGTTACAACAATTTCGAATAGGGAAACAGGTGAAAAAACTTTCTTTGCCAAATGGACACCACTTTCAGAAACCTATGATATTTCCTATGTTCTTGATGGAGGAACGCTCTTAGAGGATGCTCCTAAACAATATGTAAAAGGTTATAGTCAATCACTTGTTGAAGCGACAAAACCTGGGTATTATTTCATTGGATGGTATAAAGATGATTCTTTTACAACACAAATTAGTGAAATTTCATCAACTTCTGTGGCTGCAATAACTCTTTATGCTAAGTTCGAAATCATTACATACTCTATTTCTTATCGTTTTAATGATGGAACGCCACTTAATAATTTGCCTACTAATTTTACTATATTAGACAAAACAATTCTTCCCTCATTACAATTAGATGGTTATTATTTTGTTGGATGGTATGATTTACAAGGTAATAAATATACTGAAATTCTTGAAGGTACAACACACGATATTCATTTATATGCGAAATTTGTTGTTCAAGGAACTGATGAGACGTATGAAGTTCGATACTTCGATCTATCAAAAAATCTTATTAAAACAGTTACTATAAAAAGAGGTAATTTAGCAAGTTATCTAACTATCGACACATCGATTCCAGAATGTAGTTGGTATCAAGAAGATGAATGCCTTCCTTATGATTTCTCTACACCTGTATATAGGAATTGTGACCTATATTTAAAATGGACAGTTTGTGGTGATGTTTTATCTTCAATATTTGGTAATGGTGATTTATATGATAATGTAACAATTAAATCAAATTACTCGATTAATGGAGATGATTTGAAGCTCTCATTGACAGTGGTTAATCCAGATTCTACTACATTTAATCCTATTACGGGTTCAATTAACCCTAAATACACGGATACTCCCTTTGACCTTATTGCCACTATGACATATTTAGGAATAACATCTAGTTTTAATGTTCATATCGTTGTTAAAAAGGTTCAATTTAAAGAATTATCGAATACTCTTCCTGTGATTGGTTATGTTTATACAGGAACAGGCATTAATTTATCTGAAGAAGCTTATGCCACATTAGATATAATTAATCTTTGCTTTGTTAGAGTAACTGGAACATATATCATTGACACAACAGAAATCGAATCAAGTGTTAATTCTGTGTTAGATGCTCGTAAAAGAGGAATTCGAGTTTTGTTTTCAATTGGTGGCTATGGCAGTGCTGGAATTAATATTGCGGCTGCAGCAAAAACAGATACAACCAGAAAAAAATTAGCTCAATCGATTCTAGATACCATTGAAAAGTTTCATTTTGATGGTGTAGATATGGACTGGGAATATCCAGGTTTTGAAACAGGTAATCCATTAGATGTTGATAAACCGAATTATACATTGCTAATGACAGAAATATATAATACTCTAAAGAATGCAAATAAAGATTATATTGTTTCTGCAGCGCTTCCAGGAGGAGGTTCTAGTAACAGGTATGAAGTTGCTAAAGTTAATGAAGTATTAGACTATATGAATATTATGACTTATGACTTAAATTCTTCTAGTAATGCAACTTTCCATTGTGCTTTATATAGCAATAATGATTATACTCCTTATGGAAGTAGTGATACTTCTATGCAAGAATATGTAAAAGCGGGAGCATCACCAAAGAAATTAATTATTGGAGCCGCATTTTATGGTAAGAAGTTTATTACAACTGGTCCTGGTTCTTCAAAAACTGGTATAGGCGCAACCGTTTCACAATCAAGTTCAGTTACAACTGTTCGATATTCACAAATCGTAGAAACCTACTTATCAAATCCAAAAATATATACAAGATATTATGATTCAGTTGCACAATGCCCTTACATATATGGTATTAATAATGTAGTAATCACTTATGATGATCCTCAATCAATTAAGGCAAAATGTGATTATGTTAAAACCAAAGGATTTGGCGGTATTATGTTCTGGGATTATGGTAGTGATACAACGGGTGAGTTAATACACGCTTTAAATGAAGCTATGAAATAACAATAAAAGACCAATTAGGTCTTTTTTGTTTTATATATATATAAAGTATTCATTTATCACCCGAGTTTAAAAAACTTTTAGAGAGATTTAATAAATATCTATGATGAGCTTTTAAAAATATTTTTAACTTTAAAATATTTTTTATAGACTTTCATACAATTGTGTGGTAAAATTAAAGACACATAATTATCATTATTCTAACAAAACACGAAACCTTATATAACTTGCAATCCACTTTCATTTACTATTGGGGGTAACATATATGTTACAAGATAAATTGCATATCATTTTAAAAGAATCTGAAAAGATTGAAGTATTAAATGGCAGGCCATGGGTATACTCCAATGAAGTACATTCATTTAAAGGCCCTATTTCGTCTGGTTGTATTTGTGAAGTGGATGATTATAATGGAAACTTCATAGGTCAAGGCTTTTATAATTCTAGTAGTAAAATAATGGTTCGTATGTTAACTTTTGATAATTGTTTGATAGATAAGAACTTTTTTAAGGATCGTATAATGAATGCAATCTTATACCGAAAACAATTAAACATATTTGAGTGTTGCAGGCTTGTGTATTCGGAAGCTGATTTATTACCTGGTTTGGTTGTAGATAAATATGGAGAATATCTTTGCTTACAGTTTACTTCTCTTGGAATGGATTATTTGAAACAAGATATAGTGAATATTCTCGTAACTCTTTTGCACCCAATAGGAATATATGAAAGAAGTGATTCTTTAATTCGAGAGAAAGAAGGGCTAAAGCCTCTTAAGGGATTTCTATATAATGAGTTTAACCCAAGAGTCGAGGTAGTAGAAAATGGAATCCATTTTATAGTAGATATGGAGAATGGACAAAAGACTGGATATTTTCTTGATCAAAAATATAACAGAGATAGTTTGAAAAACTTCGTTTCGGGGAAACTAGTCCTAGATTGCTTTTGTAATACGGGTGGTTTTAGTTTGAACGCCGCAAAACATCAGGCTAAAAAAGTAATGGCAGTGGATATTTCACAAAAGGCAATTGATGATGTTTTATTAAATGCATCACTTAATAATTTTACTCAAATCGAAACAAAGTGTATGGATGTATTTGATTTCCTAAGAGATGATAGTAATAAAGATATATATGATGTGATTGTTTTAGACCCACCTGCTTTTACAAAAACAAAAGAAACAGTAGAAAAAGCCTATAAGGGATATAAAGAGATAAATACGAGTGCGCTAAAGTTGATTAAAAAGAATGGTATACTATTTACATTTTCTTGCTCTCAACATATGACTTTGGATTTGTTTTTACAAATGTTAAAAGAAGCAAAAGTAGATAGTAAGAGGACTGTTCAGTTTTTGTCTTTATCTATTCAATCTTTAGATCATCCTGTTTTACTTGAAGAAGATGCATCGCTTTATTTAAAGTGTGCAGTTTTAAGAGTTTTAGATTAAAATATATGAAATGAGGTATATATGTTAAAAATTAGTAAATATCATGCAAGTGATGCAAGTTATTTAATTGTATTAAAAAAGGATTTAGCGAATATAGATATAAAGAATCTAGCAATACATAGTTGTAATATTGCGACTGGCTTAGGAGCTAGTGGATTAATTGTTGTAGATGATGATTTTAAAATAGATGTCTATTCATTAGATGGTATTAAATTACATAATGTTAGTGGAGCAGTGATTTGCTTTGTTAAGTATATATATGATGAAAATATGTTAAAATTAGATACACCTTCAAATGATTTAGAAATTATTGTAAATGGCAAGTTTTTCTTATGCAAGATTCAATGTGTGTTTCCTTTTATTGTTCAGGTTGAATATGACAGTAAGGACGAATCAAGGGATGATTATTTGAATTGGCCTTCTACAATCGAGGATACTTTTCGTAATTTTCAATCAAATCATGAGGAAAACGAAATGGCACTTGAGTTAAAAACGGGTACAGTTACGATAAAAAATGAAGAAAATAAAACAATTATTACCTGTAATGTAACAAGAATCATCAAAGGTGAAATATAATTTAGTTTTTTAAGGCTTGTTTAATATTTTCTTATAAAAAAAGTAATTTTTAAAGATTTTTCTCTTGCACTTCTAAATGCTATATTGTATAATGTAAAAAAAGACATAAGAGGTAAAAAATGATATGACTATAGGTAGTGAATTTTCCCCTACAGAGACGGGAAAATTGATAGAAAAACAAGCAGAGAATGGATCAGCAAATGGAATGTACTTTTTAGGACTATATTATTTAAATGGGCAAGAAGGTTTCCCTCTTGATACGAAAACTGCTATTAATTGGTTAATGGAAGCTTCTTCTCAAAATCAAATTTGTGCGATAAAAACACTCGCAAGATTATATTTTGAAGGTGAAGTAGTAGAAAAAGATATTAATAAATCATTAACTTATTGGAAAATGGCTTCCCATTGTGGAGATTCGTTTGCTTCATATAAAGTAGGAATGTTTATATTTCAAAATAAACAAAGTGCAGAAGATGAAGATAATGCTTTATATTATCTTGATTTGGCTGCCATTCAAAACTCTCAAGAGGCAAAGTTCTTTTTGGGAGAATATTATTTAGAAAAAGCTAAAAATCTTAAGGATAATGAGGGTGTCTATTACAATAAAGCAATTGAATATTTAACTTCCGCAGCAACGCAAGGCTATCAAAAAGCAATTGCAATTTTACAAGCTAAGGGAATTAGTGTTAAGGTTGAAGAAAAACTTGGAATCGATTAATTATTTCGAATAGTTTCTTATCTCTTGATAAGAGACTTTTTATTTTGTATAAAATCAAACACTTTGACAAATTTCTTTAATAATGGTATACTTTATAAATATAGGGCTATCGCCAAGCGGTAAGGCAGCAGACTCTGACTCTGCCATTCGAAGGTCCGAATCCTTCTAGCCCTGCCAAATTAATTATTGAAGCTATTACTTTTTTTGTTAGCTTTTTTTATTATATAGTGATGGGAGGAATTTATGTTACGTCGTTTTATAACTTATTATAAACCTCATAAAAAACTATTCTTTTTAGATATGTTAGCATCTCTAATTGTTTCTTGTATTGCCATTCTATATCCAATTATTACAAGATATATGTTAAAGGTGTTGATTCCTGAATCGAATTACCATATGATTATTATTTTTGGTTTGTTTTTGTTTGGTATATATGTGATTCGTACTATGTTACGGTTTTTTATACAATTCTATGGACATATGATTGGTGTAAAAATGCAAGCAAGTATGCGTTCAGATATGTTTCGAAAACTTCAGACATTACCGTATAGTTATTATGATAATCACGAAGTAGGAAAAATAATGTCTAGAATGACAAATGATTTGCAAGATGTTTCTGAACTTGCCCATCATGGACCTGAGAACTTCTTTATATGTGGAATTACTATAATAGGTTCATTTATATATTTATGTACAATTGAATATCGATTAACTTTAATTATATTTGCTTGTGTACCAATCTTGATTGCGATTGCGGTTGGATTAAGAAAGAAAATGGGAGCTGCATTTGCAAATTCTAGAAAGAGCATTGCGGTGGTTAATGCCAGGCTTGAAAGCAGTTTAACAGGAGTAAGAGTTACAAAGGCATTTAATAATTCGGATTATGAACAAGATAAGTTTGATGATGGTAATCAAGATTTTGTAATTGCCAGAAAAGACGCTTATAAAGCGATGGCAGAATTTCAATCATCTACTTCGTTTATTACGGATATCTTTAACGTAATAATAATAATTGCGGGGGGATTATTCTTGAACGCTAATATAATTGATTTAGCGGATTATACTACTTTTTTAACATCGATTAGTTTATTTATCTCTCCTGTTATGACGGTTATTCAATTTATGGAACAATTACAAGATGGTGTTACTGGTTTTTCTCGGTTTGTAGAGATTATGAACGAACCTTCTGAGAAGGATACGTCTACAAATAAGTTAGAAAATGTCAAAGGACATATTGAATTTAAGAATGTGAATTTCTCTTATAATGAAGAAATAGGAATATTAAATCATATTAATCTTGATATTGCACCCGGAACAATCCTAGCTTTAGTTGGCCCTTCTGGTGGTGGTAAAACAACAATTTGTCATTTAATTCCTCGATTCTATGATATTTCTACGGGGGAAATATTAATTGATGGAACGAATATTAAGGATGTTTCACTTGAATCACTTAGACAAAACATAGGTATTGTTCAACAGGATGTATTTTTGTTTCATGGAACTATTAAAGAAAATATCTTATATGGTTGTTTAAATGCAACGGATGAAGAAGTAATATCGGCAGCAAAAAAAGCGAATATTTATGATGAAGTGATGGAATTCCCGAATGGTTTTGCTACTCAAATTGGTGAACGAGGAGTAAAACTTTCCGGTGGACAAAAACAAAGAATTTCAATTGCGCGAGTGTTTTTAAAAAACCCAGCCATTCTTATATTAGATGAAGCAACAAGTGCTTTAGATAATCAAACGGAGATTTTGATTCAAAAAGCGTTGGATGAATTATGTAAAAATAGAACAACGATTGTTGTTGCTCATCGTCTATCTACAATTAAGAATGCAACAGAAATTGTTGTTGTAGAGCATGGTTTTATAGAAGAACAAGGAACTCATGAGGAATTATTGAAGAAAAATGGTATATATAAAAAACTATATGATTTGCAATTTCGAAGTGCAACACAGTTTATTAACGAAGCGGGAACAAACGAATGAAAATCGGGAATGTTGAATTAAAGAATAACATTATAGTTGCTCCTATGGCGGGAGTATCCACAAGTGCCTTTCGAGAAATTTGCCTTGATATGGGGGCGGGGCTTGTTTATACAGAGATGATTAGTGATAAAGCTCTATTATACAATAATGAAAAGACACTAAATATGATTCGCACTTCACCTAAAGAACACCCTATATCGATTCAAATATTTGGTTCTGAGGTTGAATCACTTGTTTTTGCTGCAAAGTTTGTTTCTAAGCATAGTGATGCAGATATTATTGATGTCAATATGGGCTGCCCTGTAAACAAGGTTGTTAAGAATGGTTCTGGCAGTGCGTTACTAAAAACTCCAGAGAAAATATATGATATAGTTCGTGCCTTAAAAGATAATGTAAGAAACCCCATAACTGTTAAAATTAGAGCAGGATGGGATACGAGTGATATTAACTGTGATAAAGTTGCTAAACTTATATCAAGTGCCGGAGCGGATGCAATTGCAATTCATGGTAGAACAAGAAGCCAGATGTATAATGGTAAAGTGAATTTAGATTATATAAAGATGGTAAAGGAAGCTTCTTCAATTCCTGTTATTGGCAATGGTGATATTGTTGATATTCCTTCAGCAATACAAATGTTTGAAGAAACACATGTAGATGGAATAATGGTTGGAAGAGGGACTTTAGGAAATCCTTGGTTAATCAAAACTCTTACGAATTATTTTTCAACCGGAGAAACGCTAATTGCACCAACAAATCAAGAGATATTAGACGTTTTGATGCGTCATGCAAAAAGTTTAGTTGTTGAAAAAGGCGAACATATTGCTATGGTAGAAATGAGAACACATGGAGTATGGTATTTAAAACAAATAAAGGGAACGAAAATTTATCGTCAAGCTATGATTATGATTAAGACGATGGATGATTTAAATAAAATCGTTGATTGTATTAAAACTCGTTTTTGTGAATGAAAAAAAATGGTAAAATCTATTTGCCATCCTTTTTCTTTTGCTTTAATTATTATATTATTATTTAATTTCTTTGTTTCTATATATGTAGTATCAAGGGTTTTTGATATGAATGTTTTGTTATAGTTCAAGATAGCGCGTAAAATTTATTTCATATTTCGGGTAATTAATTTACTCATTAAATTCACCATTTATTAACATCTTTTCTAGGTTATGGCTTTCCCTTAGTTCTCTTGAAGTACTTTCAGAAAACGATGAGAGTTTTTTGTTTTCAAGGATAAAATAGCAATAAGGCCTTAGATACTCATTGGATGCTAGATAAGCACTATGAGTGGTTAATAATACTTGCAATTGGTCGAATGTAATGATATATTTAACAATGTTTATAGCTAACTCAAAGTGATAATATGCATCAAAGTCATCTATATATAAAAGTGAGAGACTTGTAAATTTTTGGCTCCAGTAAAAAAGCAACTCAAGTGATTTTGTTCCGTTTGATGCTATATTGTCAAACACAAAAGTCTTATTCTTATGAACTTCTCCCAATAATTTTGTTGAATAATTCGACTTTTGTATTTCTGTAAGGTTTAAGTTTACTCCCTCTAATTTCGATAAAAACTCTTGAAATTCATAGGTAAGATTCTTTTCAACAATCCGAGAACTAATTAAATCATTTTCGGTTGTTAAACCGATATAGCCGTTATCTTGCAAAGGCCGTATCCATAACATATGCGAAACAAAAGTCATAATAAATTTGACATAAGAATCATCGGGTTGATTGGTATTATTTGCTATATATCTCAATATTGAAAAATTATTTTCTAAGTATTGAAAATTGAGATATTGTGCAAATAGTATCTCTTTATTTTTAAAATCCGGTATTTTTTTTCAAAATCATAGGAGTATATCTTTTTATTATTAATATATAACTCCTCATAACAGAGTTCTTTAGGACTTTTCTTCTTATATATGTATACTATAGTATCCTTGTTTTTTCTAAAAGTATATTCGAATGTTGCACATTTAGATTCGGAAGCAGCATTAAGAAATGAATCTCTATCATTTCGTAATGGATGAGTCTTTTTATCCGTTAATAAGCTAACTAAATCAAATAACGCAAAACCAAAATTGCTTTTTCCTGAGGCGTTCAATCCATAAATTATACCCTTACTTAAAAGGCCATTTTTGATACATTCCTGGTTAAACTGGTAATCATTCTTAGATTCAAAGCTTATTCCTATTTTTTCTTTAAATGACTTGTAGTTTTTTACATAAAAGCTTACTAAAATAATAAATCTCCCTTCTTCCTATTAATATTTTAACATAATAAAAAAATAAGTCCAGAATAAATGTAAAAAATATCGATACAAATTATTCGTTTGGATATATTATATATTTAGAACGGCTGTAAAATTTTTCATTATTATTTTTAGTTGATTGATAATTCTTCCTGTTTCTATAAGTATAAAAAAAGCAAGTAGACAGATTCGTCTGCTTGCTGTTAAATTTCTATGAAAAGCTAGTCTTACTAATTATGTTTTTCATAAACCATTAATCTTTCACTTTTACTAGTTGGAATCTCACAGGTTACTTCAATCCCGGCATCTAGGTATCCAATAGATATTATGTGTTCTTTTTGTTTTAGTTCGTTGAATATATTTAAGGATTCAAAAGGAAATAGGTATGTTTTTTTAACTAGGCTTGTATAAAGTGATTTATCAAGCAAGTTGACTAATTCATCTATCCCTTCCTTGGTTTTATTCGATATTATTAATGATGGTTTATAATTTGTTGTGTCAATAAGAACAGTGTCCTCGACTAAATCTTGTTTGTTAAACACGTATAGAATTGGAATATCTTTTACTCCAATTTCTTTTAGCACTTTTTGGGTAGTTTCTACTTGTTTTTTCATTTCTTTGCTTGATGCATCAATTACATTGACGATATAATCGGACTCTGTGATTTCTTCTAAGGTTGATCGAAAAGAATCCACTAAACTATGAGGAAGGTCTTTTACAAATCCAACGGTATCTGTTAATAAGAACTCGTGATTATTCGGTAATGTTATTTTTCTAGTAGTAGTTTCAAGTGTAGCAAAGAGCATATCTTTTACAAATTCTTGCTTGTAATTTTGACCACCATACATAGAAAGTAGCGTATTAATAGTAGACGATTTTCCCGCATTCGTATATCCTACAAAGGAAATACTTGGAATATTTGATGAAAGTCGCATTTTCCTTGCTACTTGTCGGTTTTTTACAACCTCTTTTAATTCTAGTTTCGACCGGTCTATTTGGCTTTCTAATATACGTCTATCTAACTCTAATTTCTTTTCACCGGCGCCACGCGTTGCATTTGAACTACTTCCTCCAATTTTTGAAAGGTCGGTATGAAGCCCTATTAATCTAGGGAGCATATAGCGAAGATTAGCAATTTCTACTTGTAATTTTGCTTCTTTTGTTTTTGCTCGAACTTGAAATATTTTTAGTATGAGCATAGTTCTATCAATTACTGGAACATTAACCTCATCGGATATATTCTTTAATTGAATTGGCGTAAGTTCTTGAAGGAAAATAATAATTTCACAAGAAGAAGATTCTTCTTTAATTTCTTGAAGTTTTCCTTTTCCAACAAATGTAGATCCAATGGGTTTTGGTAATGATTGAATAATTGTTAATACAGGAGTAATATATACTGCTTCACATAAAGCTCTAAGTTCTTCTAATGAATCGTCAAAGTCATCATCTTCAGGTAGTCTGAGCCCTACAATCATCGCTTTTTGATAAATCTTTTCTTCAGCATTCGTTTCCATAAACTTCACCTCGTAAAGATTATACCATAGTT
>CAYYTE010000033.1:0-2362 GCA_964474685.1 uncultured Staphylococcaceae bacterium
TTTCCCATTTGATCTTTTGTCGCTTGAATCTTTTTACAAATTACTTTAAATGCTTCTTTTTTCTCGATACGATAATCCATTTTATTTCCTCCATCTATGGATAATTTTACAGATAGACGACTAAATGTAACAACATTCGCACCTTTGCGCGCTTGCATAGGAGTTACTTTATGGAATTTCGAAAAAGCTCTTGAAAAGCCCTCAGGTGTATCATAACCATATTTAAAAGCAATATCAATGATACGATCACTCGTGGTTATTAAATCCTCAGCTGCCTTCGATAATCTTCGATAACGTACATAATCACAAATAGAAAACCCACATAAAAAAGTAAACATTCTTTCAAAATGAAATAATGACGAATAGGCCTCATTCGCTACTTCTTCATAATTAATCGCATCTTCTAGGTGATCTTATACATAATCTAATGCTCTTTGAATTCCAGTTATCCAGTCCATTCAATCCTCCCTTTCTGTATGATTATAGTATACTAGAGCTACAAGTTAGTTTCTTGATATATTTTGCGATGATGAGTCATTTCTAAAAGAATAACATCTATAGTTTATATTTCATCAATATTTTTTTGAATATTCTTTGATGTTCTATTTGAAAATATAAACATTTCTATAATTCCCACAATCGAATGTAAAACAATACCAAAGCCAAACATTAAAATAATAGTATTCATATCCATCGTAATATTATTGGTTATATATAATATATAAAATACTCCATAATAGAAAATATTCACAATCAAAGAAGTAATGAATGTATAAGAGGTTTTCCCATATCCTACAAAAATAGAATCGGGTATAATAGAAATTGCATAAAAGATATAAAATGGAAGTAGTTTTAGTGTAATAGATGTAATCATTTGATAATTCCCAAGTTGTTCTATGTTTTTGAAAAAACTTGAATAAAAGGGAATAAAAACCGCCCATATTAAAACACTAAAGAACGCAATCATATAATAATTTGATTTATTTAATTCCCTATATTCATTCTTACAATCATGTTTAATAACTTCCGATAAAGCAAGAATTGGTATTAAAAGTAGTTGCCAAATAAAGTTATTGGCAGCCCAGTAATTCCCTTGTTCCGAAACACTGTTCACCATCTTAGAAACCATTAAAGCATAAACAATATTATCCAAAAATTGCCCTCCACCACTGGATGCACCAATTTGAATCCAAGACATTAAAAGAGGAAAGTCGGAAATATGTAATAAACAAGGTAATATATACCTTCCTTTTATTAACAAAAGAATTCCACCAATAGACATAACTACATTTGAGACAATATTTGATATCGCCACTCCGTTTACACCTAGATGTGGTATAAGTGTCAAATCACAGACAATACCAATTAATACTTTTATGATTAAAAATATATAGACATTCCTTGCTTTACCAATTACAACAAATATTACATTGATAAAACTAGGAATAATCCCAATCGTAAAAGCAATTGTCTCTAGACTTAAATATTGAAAAACAACATGAATATCCACTTCTTCTGGATTCATATATCCTACAAGTTTAATTCCATATATAAAAATAACAATAGAGAAAAGAGTATATATAATACAGGTAAGAATACCTGTTTTAAACACATTTTTTGAAAAGTTTTCTTTATCTTTTTTAAGGATTCTATTTAATAAAGAATATAAAGGAATAATTAAAAAAGCACGAATAGTTTCATCAATTAAATCAAACCACTCCATTTGTCCTATTATATCAATTCCAGCACTATTGGAAGTGGTAGATATTAAATAGGTTTTAATAATCTCGTAAATTGCGGGAAATAAACTTAAGAAACATAATGCGAAAAATAATGAAAACTTAAAATCTTTTAAATTTGTAAATAACTTTTTTATTTTCGACAATTCTAAGTCCCCTTTCCATATTTGTCACTTTAATAATGGAATAACAATAGATGCATTATATTGATAAATCAAAATAATACACATAAAGATTAAATAAACAAAACCAATGATAACAAATCCAATTAAGGCCCATTTCATAGCAAAATAGGATTTTTCTTTATTTGATTTAAACCAAACTAAATATAACACAATACCAACAAAAGGCAAACAAGCGCATAGAATCGCGAGTCCTTTTGAATGGTTTGGATCTTTTTTTGTATTTAATGAATTCAATTCAATCACTTCCTTACGAGTTTACTAAAACCACCAAAAGAAGAGACTTCCACATCCTGTTAATGATAATAAAAATACAATAATCAAACAGGAAAAAAAAGCGATTATAGGAAATAGTACTCCAATTAGAGCCCCTTTACCGGCTTGAAGTGAACATTTTGGTTTATCATCCTTCCATACTAGATAGAGGATTAACCCCGCTAA
>CAYYTE010000033.1:2462-5494 GCA_964474685.1 uncultured Staphylococcaceae bacterium
GGACAAATTACCGCATCATCCAATAACTCAGCTCCACAATGTTCACAATATTTCATAAATCACCTCAAATATAAAAAAACACAATAAAATAATTATTGTGTTTTTATAGAATACAATAAAACTAAATTATAGAATACTTAATAATGCCCAAATAGCTCCAAAAGAACCCGTACGAATTAAAGTCTGAAGTAAGATTCCATAAAGTATTGAAACAATCACATTAACGACAAATCCTATAATCGCTCCTATTCCTGCAGCTTTGGCTGATCTTGGCTTTGAATCTTTCCAAACTAAGAATAAAATTAAACCAACAAGTGGGAAACAAAATCCTAGAAATCCCCATCCGAATTTTGAACCATAACTTTCAAGTTGGGGATTATTTATAGGTTGATTCAAAGCTTGTTCACTTGATTGTTTACTTCCCTCAACAGGGCATCCACATTTTGGGCAAATCACTGCCTCATCTAATAATTCAGCACCACAATGAGTACAAAATTTCATATTTTTTCCTCCATTAATATATATTGTTAATCAAATTATATCATAATATTTTTAAATAATCAAGTTTTTCAAAAATTATATCGAATAATTGTTTTTATTTCTTATAATATGCTATAATTACACCAAAGAGGTACTTATATGTCATATGTAGTTGGCGAATGCCAAACCCTAATTGTAAAAAGAGAAACTGATATCAGTTATACTCTAACAACACTTGAAGAAGGAGCAATGGATGAAATCTTTCTTCATTTTAATCAAACCACAAGGCTCTTAAATATCGGTGAAAAAATCACTGCATTTTTATATTATGATCAAAAACATCGTCTTTGTGCAACAATGGAAACACCACTTATTACAACATCAAAACTTGGATTTGTAAAAGTATGTAATGTTCTTGAAGGAATGGGGTGTTTTATGTCCATAGGTATTTGTAAGGATATATTACTATCAAGCGACTTTTTACCTATTAATACTTTTGCTTGGCCAAAAATTGATGACGAGCTTCCTTGCATACTTAAAGTCAAAAAAGACCAATTAGTTGCTCGCATTATCAATCATTCGGATGATGAGTTAATTGCAAAACTTCATGATGAATCGAAAGCTCCGAAAATTGGGCAACATGTAGAAGCCATTGTAACGAGACTTACGACCGATGGATTAGTACTATACACCAAAAACTATGATTATATCTTTATTCATCATAGTCTTACTCGCAAGAAATACCATCTAGGCGAAGTAGTTACTTGCCAAATCATAAATCAAAATGATCGTGGAGAATGGGATGCTACATGCATTCAACAAAAAGAATTTGAAATGTTTGATGATGCGGAAACAATTAGGCATTATCTTCAAACAATGGGAAAAGTAATTCCTTTAGGAAATAAATCAACACCGGAAGAAATTACCAAATACTTTCAAATGAGTAAGAGTGCATTTAAACGTGCAGTAGGGACACTTTACAAAAATAGAGAAATTGAAATAGAAGATAATCAAATTAGATATATAAAATAAGGGTTTAGCACTTGCTAAGCCCTTATTTTCGTTTTTTTAATATAAAAACTAAAATTAATTATTCTTCTTCTTTAATAATATTACAACAAGAGATAATAAAGACATCATATAAAGAAGATTTAAAGACTTCTTACATCCCTTCTTCTCTGTTGTATCATCACTTGGAGGCGTAACTGGATCTGCATCCTTTTCAATTGTTACCTCGTTTGATTTAACTTCAATCGTTTCGCCATCGATTTGATATTCAATAACGAGTTGAAATTTATATTCAATACTACCAACAGTTAAGCCTTCAATTGTATATCTTGCATATTTTTCAGCACTATCAAGAAGTACTTTCTCACCATTATATAATATATATACTTTTGTTATTGCTTTATCCGCATCAATTAGTTTATACCGGAAAGTTGCGGTTGTATCTGTTTTATCTTTCAATTCAAATGTATCAATAGTAGGAAGATCAAAACTTAAAGTTTTTACCTTTTGAGCATCCATTTTACAAGCATATGTTTGTTTAGATACTGGGTCGTTATAGTCATAAGTAATATTCACATCATAACTAGTATCTTCAATTAGAGGAGTTACTTCATATGAATCATTATCCCCCATTGTATAAGTAATACCAGATACATCTAATACTACATTTTTTACAATATCTTTATATTCATCTTTAACACCAAAGGTTAAAGAAGTTTTTGACTTTTTAATAATACTTATAGCATTAACGGGTTGAACGAATTCACTTGTTTTAAAGTGAGTATTAAAACTACCTGCAGTAGTTTTCCCGTTCTCAACAATATCATAAGTTACATTTGCAAGATACTCTGTATTCGGAAGGAGATTTGTAAAAGCAGATATATTATTTACAAACTCTTGAGATACTCCATTTACTTGTACTTTTACATTCTTCACAGAATCACTAAATATGGATTTGTGGGTATTAAGATTTACAGTGGCACTATAGTAATTTGTGTCTGTAACAGAAATATCAAAACCAGGGTCTTTTACAACGAGTAACACTGCATTTCCATCACTTCTTTCACCACCTGTATCGGAAGGATTATTTTTAACAACAAATTCTCCATTTTCTTCTCTCATAGCAAGAAGCGAAGAACCGCCGCCATCCATAATATAACCTGAAACACAGCCACAACAACGTAAATATTCACCAAGTTCATAATAGCTAGAACCATAATCAGATTTATCCGTTGTCATAAGAACTAAAGACCCATCTGCTTTAAAGCCAAATGCGGTACGGTTCTTTACAACATTCATATAGGAATAGCAAAAATCACCTACTGTATCCGCAATACTTGGAGTTGTTTTAGAGGCTTGATACATTGGTTTTCCATCTTTTAATAACTGACAAAAATAACCAAAAGCACTTTGAACATCTGCCCATTCTCCTGTATAATCAAAACTACTAATAATATTTGTTCCAACCGTTAATCCTAAATCAGTACTTGATACAATATAACTAGCTCCCGAGAATACACCGCGGTCATAACCTACTTTTGTAA
>CAYYTE010000033.1:5594-10529 GCA_964474685.1 uncultured Staphylococcaceae bacterium
ACCACCTGTAGGAGTTCCCCAAGAAGGAGCTTGAAATACTCTTCCATCTTGTACTACACTACCAATCGGAGCACCGGTATTACTGATATCAAAGAAATCACCATTGATGGCTCCTACAACCTTATAACCTGGGTGGGTTTCTTCATATTCTTTAGCAAGAAGTGTAGGACGTGTCATTTTCCACTTATCCGTAGAGGAAACAGAAGAATATTGAACAACCTGAACATTTCCTCCCTTTAAATCCGCTTCTAAGATATCTGTATTATAGTCATATAATCCACTATATAAACCATTTTTACTAACTACTACACCATCATAATAAGAAGATACTTTACAACTGGTATAAGTAACCCCTTCACAAACAGTTGACGTAGTCAAATCTTGAACATTCGTAATTGTTTTTGAATCTTTCCATGTGAATGCGGAAGCGCTTCCAATAGTTGCACAAAAGAAAGTAGCAACACAGACAAGTAATCCCAAACAACATTTTGATAACATTTTTCTCATAATCTTATTTCTTCTCCTTTTTCTATCTTATTTTACAACAAAAACATGGATAAATCAAATCATTGAATTAAAAAATTGAAAAATCCCATTTGGAGAATTTTCCAAATGGGAATCATTCTATATAAATAATGAAAGGGAATCACCAGGAATTCCTGTTCCTCCACCACCATTACCAATAATTGCAATGATCGTAATAAACAGAAAAATAACAACAATGACATAGATAATAAATATAAGAATACTAAGTATTAAACCTACGATTGAACAAATAAATCCCGCTTTTGATTGCTTATAATTACTGAATTGTTCTTTTGAGTAGGAACTATATGTCATCATTGTTACAATCGCAAAAACAAATCCGATAATACAACTAAAAGCAAAGACAATTGACAAAATACCACAGATGAGTTCAACAAGGGAATTGTGAACTTTCTTTTTTTCAACTGCTGTCTCTTCTACCTTTTTATCATCATCATGAACAATAATTGTATAATCGAGTAGATTGGCTCCACAATGGCCACAAAACTCCGCATTATCTTCTACTTTACATCCACATTTTGAACAAACTTTCATAGTTCCTCCTTATAAAACAATAAATAAAACTTGAAATACAATCATACCCATAATTAAAAACATCATTTGAATGATACCATAAATTGTTAAAGCAACAGATTTACCCATACCTTGTTTTAGTCTTAGAAAGCCAATTCTACCCGGAGTACGGTATTCGTACTTGGACTGGATTGAACCAAATAAAATCCCTAAAAACGAGCCCATAAAACTAATACCAAATAAAAGGTAAAATAATACAATGTTTCTTAGAAAAAATGAAACAACAAAGCCTACCAAACAAATACTAGATAGTATCCCAAATATAAAACCTATAGTAATTAAATTTACTTTTGATTTACTTATTTGATTTTTCAATGGGAGTCTTTTTGAACAACCTACACAAAAGATAGCACCTGGTTCATTTGGAGTTTGACAATTTGGGCAAACCATATATCACCTAAAAAGTAACAGATAAAGTAACACTCGAAGGAGTCATACTATCAATTGTGATTTTAAAATTCGAAGTAGATTGAGAATACCATTTTAAATTTGTGATAATATTATTCACTTGAAATAGGTCACTATTTTTACTTTTTGCAGTATTTGTTCCCCCATCGGCTTCCACTAATGAAAGTAATTTATAATTAGTATCTGTATTGTTATAAAGTGTAGACTGCCAAATATTCCCCGTATTCTCTTTGTTTAAGTCCGCCATCACATGATAAATTCGAACCCCTGGGATTGTATATAAGCCACTATAACCTTTTTCCATCTCATTAACACCTGTTGGCGTATAGTAGTCAATAATGAAGTATTCGGAATAGAAGCTGTTTGACCAATTCTTGGCAATAATCAAAGCATCTCCTGATTGGGCAAACCCTCTTAAAGTAATACTTGCACTGGTAGTCGTTACAACGCTTGGATGAATCCATCCTAGAATTGATTTCGAATAACTATCAAAATCACCTACATTTGCATCCATCATAATTGAACATGCGGCACCACCACTAGGACCAATTGAAGGTTTATAGTCATAGTAATCATCACATCCTAAGATATGACCAGTTTCATGTATGATTGTTTCCGCATTATAAACAAGGGATTTACCAGATGCGGGTTTCTCAAATAAGAATTCATACCCTAAAAAAGTATAGAAGTCCGCTTCCACATTATCTCTAGGTTCAACTTTATCTGTAATATACTCTGTAGTTACTGCCCACCATAACGAGTAATTCGTGTAATCAACCGGAGCCGTATATACTAAATAAAGCGAATCTATGTATCCATTTGAATCGGAATCATATGTAGAATAGTCTATTTGACTATCATAATAATCAAGGGCTGCTTTTACAATGTCTTCAGCAAGATAATTATCATTCTTTTGATATTGATCAAAGTAATAGGTTGAACTATGTCCTGTTTGGAAGACAGGCATAACTTTACCAGATATGTGTAATTGTCCATAAGATACCTTTTCGTAGTAGCTAGAAAGGCTTTCCCAACCCGTTTCGGCACTCGTTCCAAAGAAAGCAGTATTTAGGGATGTTACCATATTTGCTTTTGCGGGATAATCCGTAAAAGCTACCGGAATAACAAGAGCTTTTGAATTCCCTGTAGAAGGCATTCCTAAAGCTAAGTCGTATTTCCCCGCATTCAATACATCTTTTAATTGAGTCGTAGTTGTATCGGTTTTAATAACTGAGTCACTACTCTCAACGACTTGAATCATAAATGTTACAGATATATCTTCATAAGAAATAGTAGCCTCATAAGTTCCTAAGACATCGGGATTCAAAGTAGATGTAACTTTATATTTTGTACTATCAATTACTTCTCTTGTACCATCATTATAACAACAAGTAACTACTTGACTTTCGAGTAATTCTTGTAAAAGGGTTCCCTTAGTACAACTAATCGATTGATAACTTAATAACAAATTTGTTGCTAACTTAACGCCTGATTCATTATAAGCAGGTTGTAAAATAGATTCATCTGTAAATTCAAGGATGTAGGAGCCATTATATGAAATAATAACTTCCAATAAATCTACTTTTGTTGAAATAGGATAAGTAACAACCGAAAAATCATTCCCCGTTAAGGCTTTTGAATAATTTTTCACAATACACTTTGTAACTACATCCCCTTGAGATATTGTAAAACCAACATCATTTGTTAAAGCACTCTTAACAAATAAAGAATTAATTTCTACATCTTTTACATTCACTTTTTTACATAAATTTGTTTTAAAGAAACTATCATTTAAATTTGTAGCATCCAATGTCTCTACCATGAAAGATTTACCTAGTGCCTCAAAAGTTGCATTAGCGCCGGTCATATCTAAGTATTCTAAGCCATTTGTAGTTAATTTTTTACCATATAATAAAACATTTTTACCAATGGCATATTTATCTTTATAATAATCCACTGTATCAAACTTCACATATAGAGCATTTGTTTTATCATCAACTACAATATTGTTTCCTTCAACACTTGTAATATAAGCTTCTACATTCACATATGTATTATCTTCAACACTATACGCATGTTCTACTGAATAGTCAAATGCTTTTTCCC
This sequence comes from uncultured Staphylococcaceae bacterium, assembly GCA_964474685.1. Taxonomy (GTDB): domain Bacteria; phylum Bacillota_I; class Bacilli_A; order ML615J-28; family CAG-313; genus UBA1737. The sequence continues at coordinate 9,228 of CAYYTE010000033.1, forward strand.
ATTTCGCATAAAATATCTTTTTACCCGTATCCGTTGATAAAATCTTAGTAACAGCACTTCCAGTTAAAGACTCATTTTGATACCAACCTAAGAAATTATAACCATTATTCGAAGGTATTGGGAGTACAACTTCAGCACCATTTCTATATTTACTTGGTTCTAATATTAATTCAGTTCCATCCGAATAATATTCAATATCCGAATAAGTTTGTTGTTGAAAGGATTCAAAACAAGAACTAAAACAAAGAATAGAAAAAAGTATTCCAATAGTTAAACTTATTTTTTTCATTTGCCGCCTCCTAGCAACCACAATCCGTTGTACCGGTTGCGATTAAAAAACTATCTTTTGCATTTAACATAAAATAATCATATCCACCCGAATACCCATACACATTTTTAAAACCATCATCGACAAGTATTTTATAAGCAATTTCAACAACGCCATCTTCTTCATCCAGTAAGTAAATTGTTGTTTTTTTTGAATATAAACCACTAACCCAATCAAGAAATTCATCATAACGCTTAGATGCAAATGGGAATTCCTTAAACCCAGTAATATGACCCTCTTTATACACATCTAATTCTCTTAAATCAATACCAACAAAGTTCTTACCAACAGTCGTATCTTCATAGAGTAAATTTGAATAATCTAACCATTGTTCTTTTTCATAGATTTTTGACTTACTTGAACAAGCACCTAAACTCATAAAAAGGAGTAATAGCAAACTAACTCGTATGATCTTCTTCATTTTTAATCTCCTCCATCAGTTTTAATTCTTCTTTTGTGAAGTTCCTTGCTTTTAACAAATCTGGTCTCTTTATATAAGTCTTTCTTAAAGCCTCTTTTAGTCGCCATTTACGAATGTTGGCATGATGCCCTGTAAATAATATCTCTGGAACATTTTTTCCATCATATACTTTCGGATGAGTATACTGAGGATATTCAAGAAGGCCTTCTTGAAAAGATTCTTGTTGTAAAGAATCACTCGCTATAACTCCTTCTATGAGTCTAGCAACGGAATCGACAATAATACATGCGGGGAGTTCTCCACCCGTTAAAACAAAATCTCCAATCGATACTTCTTCATCAACATAGTTCAAAACTCTTGCGTCAAATCCTTCATAATGGCCACAAATTAAAACGATATGGTCCATTTTACTAATTCTTTTGGCAACCGCTTCATTCCATACAGTTCCTGCGGGGCTTGTTAGTATCTTGTAACTATTTTTTAAACCATCAATAGCCTCTAATGCTTTATGGATTGGCTCAACAGAAATCAGCATTCCTGCTCCGCCTCCAAA
>CAYYTE010000033.1:10629-12781 GCA_964474685.1 uncultured Staphylococcaceae bacterium
CACATCTTGAGTTGGTAACTTCAAGACATCATTGATAACACCCATATATTCTCCTAAAGTATTATACACCTCTTTAGAAATTAAATCATTAATTAAATAAGTAAATTCATCTAGAGGAGGAACATCGGACGCATCAAATAAAAGATCTTTGTTAACAAGTTTCATTGCTTCATCAATTGAAGAGATATTTTCAAGGAACAATATTTTATTTTTTACCTCTTCATTATAGATTGATACAATATATTCAACATATTCATTACCAAGTTGTATATATACCTTTTTACCTTTTTGGAATCGATAATCTAAATTATCACTATCGGAGAGTACTTTTAATGCACCCGTAAGTCCTTTTACACCAACAATTCTTGCAATTTTATAATACTTGATTTCTTTTTTTGTTTCCATTCTTCTTTTCCTTTTTCTCTCTAGGATATAAATTTAATATTGATAATGAATTAAATATGGCAACAACCGATACACCCACATCACTTAATACCGCAATCCATAAAGGGAATATCCAGTCATAAATTGTTGATAAAAATGCAAAGAGAGCAACAATTACTTTTGATAATAAAATAAATACTACATTTACTATGGCTCTTTTATTCACATTTCTTGCAATATGTTTTGCTTCGGAGAGTTTTTCGAGGTTATCGCTCATAATAACAACGTCACTAATCGCAATCGTAGCATCACTGCCGGAAGCTCCCATAGCAACTCCCACATCGCTTGCAGCAATCACGGGTGCATCATTGATACCATCACCGACAAACATCGTTTTTCCGTTCTTCCTAGGTTGTTCATTTTTAATTTTCGACATCCATTCTACTTTTTCGCTCGGTAATAACTCATAATATGTTTCATCCATACCAAGCGTATTTCCAACATTTAAAGCAATGGAAGCGGAATCTCCCGTAAGCATATAAAACTTTTCAACACCTTGTTTGCGAAGAAGTTTTATCGCGTGTTTTGCTTCCGGGCGAATAGTGTCACTAATCACTACATATCCAACAAGTTTCTTTTCTTTTACAACATAAATAATTAAACCCGTAGAATCAACCGTCTCACAGGCTATTTTCTCTTTTTTCATTAATCCAATATTACCAACCATGACATGGTTTCCATTTATAACTGCTTTTGTACCACCTTTAATGTCGGAGAAGTCTGTAATAATTTCTGTAAATACATTCTCTCTTCCAAACTCTTCCACAATAGAGGTTCCAATTGGGTGAGTTGAATAATACTCAGCATAAATTAAAGTTTGTTTTAATTCATCTTCAGATATCAAGGGATCTAGTGAAACAGCTTTAGTAATCGAAAACTGTCCTTTTGTTAGGGTTCCTGTTTTATCAAAAACAACTTGATTCACATTCACTAAAGCTTCTAAATAATTGCTTCCTTTTACTAAAATGCCACGTTTTGAACTAAGCCCAATGCCACAAAAATATCCTAAAGGAATACTAATAACTAAAGCACATGGACAAGATATTACGAGCATTTCACAAGCCATATATATATAATGATACCAAGAGCCTTTATCAAATCCTAAGGAAAGGATTAAACCAACAATTACAATAATGAAACTAATAGAAACTACGATTGGGGTATAATGATGAGAAAACTTTGCAATAAAGTTTTCAGTTTTTGCTTTTGATTCCGAAGCATTTTCTACTAGATCTAAAATCTTTGTAACCATAGATTCGCCATAAGGACGAATTACTTTAATTTCAATTGGGTTACCCATATTAATACTACCTGATAAAACTTCATCCCCGACATTCATTGTTTTATATAAACTCTCTCCTGTTAAATTCTTAACATCTAATAGAGTTTTCCCACTTACAATTACACCATCTAAGGGAATCATATCACCTTTATTAACGATTATGACATCACCTACCATTACACTTTCAACGTCAATTTCAGTAATCTCGGTGCCAATTCGGGCTTTTACCTTTTTTACATCAATCGCAAGTAATTTTGAAAGCGACTTTCTCGTATGGTTAACCGCGTGTTCTTGTAAATATTCACCGAGACGATAAAGACCCATAACCATTACCGCTTCTAAGATGTGATTTGTGGCAATCGCACCAATAGATGCAATTGTCATCAAAAAGTTTTCATCAAAAATATGTCCCTTAATCATATTCTT
>CAYYTE010000034.1:0-12225 GCA_964474685.1 uncultured Staphylococcaceae bacterium
TCTACTGTGTTCAATGATAATGGCTCTATAGTGAAATTAAAAGGAGATGTTTTATTTAATAAACAAGTTGATAGTAACTTTATATCCAATTTCTATTTAAAACTCTTTATTGAAGCAACGAGTAATCATTTTATTGAAATATATTATGAATTAGGGAACTTTTATTTAACTTATTCTAGCGATTTTGAAGAATTAGAAAATGATGTATTATTTAATTCTAGTTTAAAGATGAAACTATCAAAAGATACACTTTATAATCTAGTGACGTTGTTTTTTGAAAAACAAAATATAAATGAAATTAATTTTGAGTCTATTTTGAATGTAATTTCAAAAGCACTTTGTTTAAATCAAGATTCATTATCTCAAATAAACTGGTTTAAGTGGATACATAGTGTTTTCTTAGATGAAGATAAAGTAAGCATAGTTATTAATAATGAGAAAATGTTAAATGATCTTTTTAATGAGTCAATCCAAAATAATATTTCAACTATAACTCTAAATAAAGTAAAGAATAATGTTACGTCTTTGCAAGTTGATAACCTTTTTTTTGGACCATCTAAATCATTAAATGGGTTGATTAAATATAAAAAATTGGATATTGATTCTTTTACTCCTATTGATTCAAACACTTATATGGATATGGATTCCGTTGATGAAGGTGTTCTTATTGGTCTGAATACTTATGAATTGTACGAGTATGATATTCACGCAACTTTGGATGTTACAATGTTTTTGAAGACAATTACGATTGATGCGGATATTAAGTTATCTTTGAATGATGGTTTAAAGGGAATGGTAAAACTAGAAATCCCTTATGATATGTTATTAACAAAAAACAAAACGGATACCTACTTATATATAGAAAAAGATATTGTTTATGTAAAGAGAGTCATTTATAAATATAAGTTATTTCAAGGCTATGTGGTAGATTCAACGGAATATAAAAAAGAGGATAGAGCTGGGTTTGAAGACCATATTGTTGATAGACTATTGTATTTATTAAATCTCAGTGATTTTGTATGTGACCAAATTAACAAATCAACTTCTACGATTAGTACAACAGAATCTATTCATATTGATCAAATATTAACTTCCTACAAATTTACAGGTAATGAGTATCAAATAAATTTAAATATAGAAACATTAACTAAGACTTCTCTAATTAGTGAAGCGAATTTAGTTATAAAATCAACAGACGAAATAAAAGATAATGCGAATATTACTTGTTTTACAAGTTTAAGTGGTACAATAAAAGTATTATTCGGATTAGCTACTGTGAAATTAAATTGTAACTTAAGAAATATTTTTCAAACAGTTGATTTTTCTTCCTTTCCTATAGGTATAGAAAACGATACGAATTATCAATTTTTTTAGGAGATTCATATGCGACAAAAGAAGGTAGAACTTAATAATAAAATCCTTGAAGTTTCTTTAATGGAATTCTATGTAAATGGTTATAAAGACACCAATATGCGTTCAATTGCAAGAAAATCAGGTATGACAGTTGGAAATATATATCGATATTTTTCTTCCAAACAAGAATTATTTCGAAACATAATGGACCCAGTTGTATTAAAGATTCGAAGCATTGTTAATATCGAACCCCTTATTCAAAATCAAGATATTAAGGATGTAAATGTAATTATCGGGTTAATTGATCCGGCGCTACAAATATGTAGTGAACATCCACGGGAAATCATCATTATCTTATCAAAGAGCAAATGCTCTATTTATGAAAATAAATATGAAATTGTCAAAAATGATATTGCTTCTTCAATCAAAAAAGTATATTCAGAGATGGATGATGAATTAGCACGTGTGATTGGAGTAAGTATTATTGAATCACTATTATATATATTAAGAAATCATTCTCATGATGTTGAGACAATACAGAAATTATTTATGAATTATTTGAAATTTATTTTTAGTAGTGCCTTCTTTAAGTTTAGAAATATGGAGGAAAAACAATGATTATTCCTAGTTGGTCTTATTATCTATTTTTTACCTTTTTGTTGTTTTTCTTTGTTGTTTCATTTTATTGTTTGTTACAAACAAACTTTGAAAAGATATTTAAACAAGGAAAAATCTTTGCTATTCGATTAGGATACATCTTTGTTTCTTTAATTCTATCTTTTCTTATATCATTGTCTGTTATTAGTCTTCTAATATCTATTTATAATATATTTTTACAATAGAAAAACGCAAGAAGCAATTCTTGCGTTCATTTCTATCAAGTTCCTATTCTACAAGATCTCCTTGATATAAGTTGTTTTTTCTCATATACTTGTCGATTTCATCGATCACAACAAACTTCTTATTCGTCCATAAGGGAGCAATGAGAAGTTCTTTCGGAGCGTCTCCCGTTAATCGATGTATTACAATGGTATCTTTTAAATATTCGATTTGTTTCACACAGACCTTTACATATTCTTCTAGAGTAAGTAGTTTAAAAGGATTTTCTTTGTATATTTTTTCAAGTGGTGTGTTTTTTAAAACACAGAGCATATGAAACTTTACTCCTTGTATAGGAAGGGTTGTAAGAAATTTTGCATTTTCAATCATTTCATCGAATGATTCATTTGGGAAACCATTTATCAAATGAACAATGATTGTTATCCCCTTTTGATGGAGTTTATTTACGGCAGTTTTAAATACTTCTAAATGATATCCACGGTTCATCCATAATGCTGTGTTTTCATGAATGGATTGAAGTCCTAATTCTACCCAAACTGGAATTTTTTTGTTAAATTCAGCCAGTAGGTCTATGATTTCATCACTTAAACAATCAGGTCTTGTTGCGATACTTAAAATCTTAATACGAGGGTTTATGGGTTTATCGAGAGGAACTATTTCCTCATATTTCTTTCTTAATGATGCTACAGAGGCATATGTGTTTGTATTTGCTTGAAAATATGCTATGAAATCTCCATCTGCCCATTTCTTCGCCATTACTTGTTGAATGTTTTGAAATTGAGTTAATAAAGGTTCATGAACATTTCCCGCAAAATCTCCACTACCTAGAGCGCTACAAAAGATACAACCTTTTGTACTTAATGTTCCATCTCGATTTGGACAGGAAAAGCCTCCATTTAAAGAAATCTTATAGATTTTTTTATGATAGGTATTTCTTAGATAATTGTTGAGTGTCACATAATGTTTTTCGTTTGTAATTAAAGTATTCATAAATCACCATTTCTATTGTTTTTTTATAGTAAATATGTTAAAATTATCTATGAGGTATAAAAATTATGAAAAAGAATAAAGTTATTAGTATTTTCATCATTTCAGTTTTTTATTTGGCTGCACTTGTAATAGGAATCTTTTTGTTTGATTTATTTCCTTTTTCACAAGAAATGCCACTATTAAGCTTATTTATTATTGATATAATAGCTACTGTAATTGTATATATTGGGAGTATGTGTTTCCACAATTCCTCTGTTTATGATCCTTATTGGAGTGTAGCTCCGATGGTTTTGATGGTTGCTTTTGCCCTTATTGAACATGCTGTGGATGCTTATTCATGGATATTGGTGGCTCTGATTTTAGCTTGGGGGTTAAGATTAACTATTCACTGGGCAGTTCATTTTAAGAATCTCGGTGAAGAAGATTTTCGTTACTCAGATATTCGTGTAAAACATCCGAAAAGTTATTTTATTATTAGTTTTTTTGGCTTTCATTTAATGCCTACGCTACTTACTTTTTTTGGATTATTCCCTGCATTTTATTTTATTGATAAACTTGTAAAAGGTTCTTTGGTACCTACCGCAATTACAGTTGTTGCGATTGTTCTAGCTATAAGTGCGATTGTTCTCGAAATGATTGCGGATATTCAAATGACTAAGTTTAAGAAAAAATCTTATAATACGGGTCTTGTGAATGACGAAGGTTTATGGCAAAATTCAAGACATCCAAATTATTTAGGAGAAATTACTTTTTGGTTTTCCTTATTTGTGTTTTCAGCGTCTTTAACAGTGGATGCTTGGCCATTAATTGCAAGTCCTGCTTTAATTTTCCTATTATTTGTTTTTATTAGTTGCCCAATGATGGATAAAAATCAATTAGCTACAAAAGCAAATTATAAGGAGTATTATTTTCATACGAATATGCTTTTGTTGTTTCCGAAAGTTACCGATGAAGAAGCAAAAAGAAATGAAGAAATATATGTAGCAAAGTGTAACAATAAAAAGAAGAATTCAAAGTAGAAAGCCCCCTAAAGGGGCTTTTTATCGTTCATACCATTCAGCTTTTTTATCTTCTTGAATTATCAATTCTTCCTCTTCTTTTGGAGCCTCAATTATTTGAATTGAAATCATATTAGAGGTTTTATTTACTAATTGAGCAACTACATTTTCTAATTCAATTGATGGTACTTTAATAATAAAGGATACTTTATCGTTGAATTCTTTTTGTAATATCACATAATCCTTAAGGTAACTTGTAAGGATATCTAAAAATGAATAATTAAATATAAGTTTCATGTTTGAATATTCGATCAATGGTATTTTATTCATTGTAACAAACAAATCACTGACACATTTTCGGTAGGTTCTAGTTAACCCAGATGCACCTAATAGCACACCTCCAAAGTAACGAACAATACAACAGGCAAAATTAGTTAACTCTTGTTTGCGAAACACTTCTATTGCGGGGGTACCTGCAGTTCCACTAGGCTCACCATCGTCCGTAGTATGGGATAATTCACCTTGGCTTCCAATTATATATATAAATATGTAATGAGTTGCTTTTGGATAGTCTTTTTTCACTTGTTCAAGAAATGCCTTTGCTTCATTCACATTTTTTACAGGCGTAATAAGACTATGAAACGCACTATGATCTATTTCAATTTTTGTATAATAGGGTTTGTCAATATAATACATAGAATCACCTTTTCTTATAACTATCATATCATATTTTCCCTTTTTTTTCCATTGAAGTGGTACAATTAAATTATGAGGTGGAAAATATGATAGAAGTAGAATTAGTAAATAAAATATCAAAAGATTTTGGACTAGATGATAATAAGTTTGAAACATTACAAGAACTATTTTGTGATAATAAGTTTTTGAAACTTGTAGTTTATAAAGAATACTTAATCTATAATGAACAAAGGATCTATATGTCTTGTGAAAATATTCGATGCTATCATATGAATGATGGGCTTTTTGATAAGGTGTATTTATTGTTTGAAAGAAAGAATGACAAACTATTTATTGACGAAATCAATAAATTTGAATTAAAGAATAAACAAATGATTATATCTAAAGATGGAAAAACTCTTTCTAGAGTTATTGTAGACAAATTGATAGAACTAAATATGTGGATTAGTTTTTGTGAAAGTTGTACAGGAGGGCTTGCTTGTGCCACTTTACTAAATGCTTCCCGAGCAAGTGAGGTCTTAAAAGAAAGTTATGTTACTTATGCAGCTTCAGCAAAAGAATCTATTTTAAAAGTAAAAAAAGATACTATTGACCGTTTTAGTGTTTATTCGAAAGAGGTTGCACAGGAAATGGTGCAAGGATTATATAATATTACACTTGCGGATGTATGCGTCAGCATTACGGGTCTTGCTTCTTGTGGTGATAATATTGTAGGAGATGGTACTTGCGATATCGGGATATTATATAAAGGAGTAATTCATTTATATCATAAAGTATTTTATAGTACTAGAAATGAAATTCGAAAACTTCAAGTTCAATCAATGCTGTATGAGGTATGGTTATTACTTTGTAATGAATAGCATTGTAAAAATTAAAAGTTAGTAAATTATGACACAAAAAGGAGTTTTTGTGGTATACTAACATAGTATGAAATTAAACAATGTAGAAAAAATACAAATGTGTTTTAATTGTTGGAACAGGAGAAAATGATGGAACAAAACGAAACAGAAAATTATATTAACGACGCCTTATTAGGTAAAATCTCGAGAGAACAAAATATACGTGTGCCACAAATTCGTGCCGTATTACAATTAATTGATGGGGGAGCAACCGTTCCTTTTATCGCTCGTTATCGTAAAGAAGTAACAGGTGGATTAGACGAAGAACAAATTCGTGCTATTTTTACTGAGTGGGATTATGGTCAAAAACTTGCTGCTCGTAAAGAAGACGTTATGCGTCTTATCGAAGAAAAAGGGAAACTAACGGATGAAATTAAACAAGGTTTAATCAAGGCGACAAAACTTGCTGAGATTGAAGATATATATCGTCCATTCAAAGAGAAAAAGAAAACTCGTGCAACGGATGCAAAGAAGAAAGGTCTTGAACCTTTTGCTGAATACTTACTTTCTTTTCCTACTGAAGGTAGTGTGGAAGAAGAAGCTAGTAAATATGTAACGGATTTAACTGGTAAAACAGAAGAAGAGATAGAGGCAATGAAAAAAGAAGGCTCTATTTGTTCAAGTCCTGAAGAGGCTATTCAAGGAGCTAAAGATATTATTGCGGAAGGTATTTCGGATAATCCAAAATATAGAGCGTGGATTCGTGATTACTATGAGAAAAATGCAAAACTTAAGACAGAATTAAAAGATGATAAAGCCCAAGCTCTTGATGAAAAACATGTTTATGGCATGTATTATGCTTATGAAGAACCAATTAAGACTATCAAACTTCATCGTGTGCTTGCTATCAATAGAGCTGAATCTGAAAAAGTCATTAAAGTAAGTCTTATTGAAGATTATGCTTTTGTCTTAAATTATATATGTAGTGATACAATTAAAGATTTATCTAGTATTTCTGCACCGTACGTTCGTGAAGCTTGTCAAGATGCGTATGATCGTTTAATAAAATCTGCAATTGTTCGTGAGATTCGTTCGGATTTAAAAGATAAAGCAGAGAACCAAGCAATCACTATTTTTGGTGAAAACTTAAAGCACTTATTACTTCAACAACCTATGAAAGGAAAAACTGTTTTAGGCGTAGACCCTGCATTTAGAACTGGATGTAAATTAGCTGTTGTTGATGCAACTGGAAAGTATCTTGCTAAAAGTGTTATGTATCCACATTCAAAAAATCTTAAGGAAGTTGTTCCACCTGCACGTTATCAAGAAGCGGTAGAAATATTTTGTAATTTGATTCGTACTTATCATGTTGAAGTAGTTACTATGGGAAATGGAACTGCTAGTCGTGAGACTGAAGCTTTTGTTGCTAAAGCTTTAAAGGTTTTGAAAGAACGCGGATATGATGCGGATATTAAATACATTATCGTCAGTGAGGCTGGAGCATCAGTATATTCTGCTTCAGACTTAGCTCGTGATGAATTCCCTGATTTTAATGTTGAAGAAAGAAGTGCTATTTCTATTGCTCGTCGTTTGCAAGATCCACTAGCGGAACTTGTAAAAATTGATCCTAAATCAATTGGTGTTGGTCAATATCAACATGACGTTTCTCAATCAAAACTTTCTGATTCATTAGATTTTGTTGTATCAAGCACTGTTAATGAAGTTGGTGTAAATATTAATACAGCTTCTCCATCTTTACTCAAGTATGTAGCTGGTTTAAACACTGGCACAGCAAAGAAAATTGTTGCTTATCGTGATGAGAATGGAAGATTTAATTCGCGTGAAGATATAAAAGTTAAAGGTGTTGGACCAAAAGCAATGGAACAAGCAATGGGTTTCTTAAGAATTGTTGATGGCAATGAACCTCTAGACGTAACTGCAATCCATCCGGAAAGTTATGAACTTGCTCGTAGTATTCTTTCTAAATTAGGGTTTACAACAAGCGACCTTGGAAAAGTAGAACTTATTGACAAAATTAAAGCACTAACTGAAGATGACAAGAAAAAAATGATTGCTGAACTTGGAGCAGGTGAATATACTTTTAACGATATTTTAGAAGCATTTATTTCACCGACTCGTGATCCTCGTGATACAATTGAAGCCCCATTACTAAAGAGTGATATTTTACATTTGGAAGATTTAAAAGCTGGAATGGAATTACAAGGAACCGTACGTAATGTTACTGACTTTGGTGCTTTCGTAGATTGTGGTTTACACGATGATGGACTTGTTCATATTTCTAAGATGTCTACAGGATTTATTAAACGCCCTCTAGATGTTGTTCATGTAGGTATGATTGTTAAGGTGTGGGTTTTAGATGTTGATTTGAATAAAGGACGTTTACAACTTACAATGATTGATCCGAATGCTCCACTTCCAAAACGTGTTGAAAGAGGACAAAAAAAGGATTTTAAAAATAACAGAAAACCATTAGACTTTAAACATCCACAAAAAAATGATTCTAGTATTAATAATATTTTTAATATAAATAGTGCCAACGAGCATAAGTAAAGGAGAAGAAATATGGTATTCGAAAAAATTCGTGATATTATCGTAGACAAACTTAGTGTTAAACCTGAGAAAATAACATTAGACACTAATCTTGTTGATGATTTAGGTGCAGATTCTTTAGACGCAGCTGAAATCGTTATGAATATCGAAGATGCTTTTAGTATTGAGTTTGATGATGAAGCTAGCCAAAGCATCAAAAAAGTAAGTGACCTAGTTGCTTATGTTGAAAAAAAGATTCAAAAGTAATTAAAATATTTCTTAAAGAGGCTCAAGTTCTTGAGTCTCTTTTATTTGTATGAAATTTTAAATGCTTTTAAAATAAATATAATATAATAGTTTGACATTAAAGGTAAAATATTGTATAATAAATCATATAGGTATAATCTATTATCTGGGAGGTATACAATGGAAAAGAAAATTGAAAAGAAATCTGTAAAAAGTACTGCGGTTTCTAAAGAAAATATAACTAATAAAAAAAAGGCAACTTCAGGTAAGTCAAAAGATAAAAGTAAGACTAATAAAACTGAAGCAGGTAAAAAAGTTACATCTAAAAGTAACTCAACAAAATCAAATGTAAAGATAGAAAAAACTATTGTTCCTCAATCAAGTAATAAGGAAACAAAAGAAACTGTTGTTTCTATGTCTCAAAATGACGATAAGTCACTTGACAAAAAAGATACAATACAAAGTTTGAAAGAGACGAATGTATTAAAGCAAAATGATGAGACTAGTGTAAGTAAAGTTATTACTGAGGTAAATGATAATTCGAATAATAATGAAACAATTGTAAAAGAAAAGAATACTCAAGATAATAAGAATAAATCTGATAGTACTCAAAAACCAAAACAAGAGAAAAATTTGAAAGCAAAGAAAGAAACTCCTTCTAAGAAGAAAAAGCCATCAACTAAGAAAACACCAAAGGTTTCTTCCATTGTTTCTACTAAAATCGACCCTAAGACGGGTATGTTGATTGATATTGTAAAGCAAAATAAAAAAGATAAAGTACAAAAGAAAATTGAAATTACCCCAAAAGAAGAAAAAGTAGTTGTTCCTCAAACGAAAAAGAAAAGAATTAAAAAGGTCGTACCAACAATTGAGCCAAGTCCTGTTGTACCAAAGGAAATTGTACGCCCTACTGCAAAAAAGGAACATAAGTTCACAACAAAAGAAGACAAAAAAATGTATCATGATCTTCAAGATGCATTTCGTGAAGTTGCAAATATGACTATGGTAATTGAAGAACGGGTAATGGATAAAAAGGCCATTCCTGATTTAACAATTGGTGAATTGCATGTTGTTGAAATGGTTAATGAGTTAAATAACAAGCCTGTTTCTACAATTGCAAATAAACTTCATATCACTGTTGGAGCCTTTATTACTTGTATGAATCGTTTGGTTCAAAAAGATTATTTGATTCGTACAAGAGATGAGATGGATCATCGTATTATTCTTCTAAGTGTTTCTCAAAAAGCTAAAAAAGTACTTAAAACACACGATAAATTTCATTCTGATATTTTGGGTATGGTATTAGATAGTATGACCCTTCAACAAGCAACGAAAGTGATGAGTCAATTCGCTTTTGCAATCGAGGCTTATTATGACCCTTCTTTGTTAGAAAAACAAAATGATGAAAAATCTAAAAAAAGTAGAAAAAAATAAAAAAGAGGAAAAACCTCTTTTTTTTAGTAGTTATAATAGCAATATAAAGATAGTTCGATAGGCTCTAGGCAAGAAATTGTTGTAATAGAATCGCCTTCGTTATTCGGATTGTTTTTCCAAACACTTGTGTATTTTGTTCCCGCAATTGTTTTTGTTGGCGAGATTAGTGTTAAGGACCCTTTTTGCAAGTTGTTCTTGTATTCCGTTAATTTATCCATAATCTCTCCCGCATACTTATCTATGTTTGTGCCATATTCTTCTATGTATTGTTTTCTTAATTGTTCATGATAATCATCTAATTCTTCTTTTGTTGCTTCATGTTTAACCGTGTAATAATTAGGATTATCCAGTGAATATATTTCCACCCATTCGTTTGTATCTTCATTCTTTTCATAATAAGTAATATTATATTTATTATAGTGCCATTTTGCAAATAATGTAGTATCTTTTGTAAATTTAAATGTATCAAAATCGACACTGGAACCGCTGAAATCATCGCGAATATACCATCCTTCAAATGTACAATATTTAGAAGTAGGGTTGTTCGGTTCCTTGATATGACCGGTGAGTAGATTAATAGTTTGACTTTCTACTTTTGTGCCAATACCCGAATTAAATGTCACTGTTTTAGCTGGTTGAATGATAAATATGCATATAAGAATTAGAACTAAAAATCCAACAATTCCACCCCATATTTTAACATTGCGAACTATTTTTCTTTTCTTTATTGCTTTTGGGCTCATATCTTTCTGAACTTCAGATAATTCGTCATCTGAACTGTTTATGTCTTTCATATTTTCCTCCTATTTATTTATAATATTATACCATGTTTTGAATTATTTAGCAATTATTTTAGAAGAATATGTTAAAACCTATTTAAAATAAAATAAAAATGGTATAATATAGGAGTAATTGTAGAAGGAGTATAGTATGTATAAAGAAAATACTAATGTGGTAAATTTAAATCAAGAAATTCTTTTAACTATTAAAAGGATTGGAATTAATGGTGAAGGAATAGGCTATTATAAAAGACTCGCTGTTTTTGTGCCTTTTGCACTTCCTGGAGAGGAAGATGTAGTAAAAATCGTAGAAGTAAAACCTCAGTATGCTAAAGGGGTTCTAATTAAAATAAAGAATAATATGAATCCTGATCGTGTTAAACCTAGTTGTGAATACTATAATAAATGTGGAGGATGCCAATTACTTCATATGAATTATGAATGCCAATTAAAAACAAAAAGAGCAATAGTGATGGAATCATTTAATCGTTACTATGACGGTAATCTCGATTTTGGGTTATTTAAAGAAACAATTGGAATGGATAATCCCTGGCATTATAGAAATAAAGCAAAACTTCCCATTCGTTATGATGGTGAAAAACTAGTATCTGGGCTTTACGCTGCTGATTCCAATTGTTTAGTTTATATAGAGCATTGTGATATTGAAAAAGAGGATATTCGCACTTGTGTTCAAAAGGTATTAGCTTATCTTACGAAATGGCAGGTAATTGCTTATAATCCGAAATCTAGAGATGGTGTATTAAGACATCTTGTAGTACGTAGTTCAAAAGCAACAGGAGAAATTCAAGTCACTCTTATATTATATAAGGAAGACGCAAGAACGATTAAGATAGCAAAAGAACTTTTAAATATAGTTCCTATTGTAAGTGTTTATATCTCTATAAACTCTGATTTAGAAGCAATCGAGTCATTTGGAGAAAGAACGTACTTATTAGTTGGAAAAGAAGTGATTACCGAGCAAATTGGTGCTAACAAATTTGATTTACTACCAACTGCCTTTTTTCAATTGAATCTTGAACAAACTGAAAAATTATATAATTTGATTGGTACTATTGCAAATGTTACTAAGAAAGATAAAGTAGTGGATGCATATTGTGGGGTTGGTACAATTGGAATTTCTTTAGCAAATGTTGCTTTAGAAGTTCGAGGTATTGATTCAAATAAAGAGGCCATTATTAATGCAAACCAAAATGCTGAAAAAAATGGTTATAAAAATGCAAACTTCTATTGTGGGAGTGTTTTAGAAAACTTATATAAATGGAGAGAAAATGGATTCATTCCAGATATAATTGTTGCTGATCCTCCAAGATTAGGTTTAGAGTTAAAACTTATTAATTTTTTACAAGAGCACCCCGTAAAGAAATTTATTTATGTTTCTTGTAATCCTGCTACTTTAGCAAAAAATTGTAATCATTTTCAAAAAAGATATAAAATAACTGCCATTCAACCATTAGATATGTTTCCTAATACAGCAAATGT